>CBCPNA010000036.1:0-32820 GCA_965120415.1 uncultured Bacillota bacterium
GAACATTAAAGATAAAGGTAAAAGCCAGCAAAAAATAAATTCAGTTGGCTACTAACACAAAAGAAAGAAGGATAGCTTAACAAAATGCTACTAATGCGTCAGTAAATTAATATGTTTATGAGAGCAAAGGTATACCGGGAGGATTAATATAATGCCAAAAAAAGAAAAAGATAATAATAAAAAAAAGCAAGTAACTTCTCAAGGAGAGACAGCTCATAATGATAACATACATAGCAATACTTCTTCTTTAGAAAGATTATTACAATCACTTAACAATATAGCTCAAGATTTATTAGCAAAATCAGAAGAAAAAGCTAAAGCTACTAATGGAAGCACAGGATTAGCAATTGGAGATGCTAATGCTTATAATGCCACAATACCTACTAGAGGTAATAATGATAGGGAAAAAAAATTAGCTGCTGGAGATTCTGCAGCGTTTGGGATAGATGGTGAAGATGCAAGAAAAGAGGATGCTAATATTCCTTTTGGTAAATTAATAATTGTCGCACCAGGTTCAGAAAAAAAACTCAATAATACGGCAAAAAGAATTTCAGATATTCAAAAAAAATCTAAAGACATTCAAGAAAACAAACCTGAAAAGAAATTTCAAATAACTTATCAAGAAGAATTTGACATATTTTAAAATAAAAAAAGATACTTTTAAATATTTAAGAGTGTCTTTTTTTGCTTGTAATTTTTTTGCTTGTAAATAAATTTATTTAAATAAATTTGAATATTTATAAAGCTTAAGCAAGGCTATTTAATGCTATAGATAAGCAAGCAAAAAGCCACTTTAAATTAAGTGGCTTTAATTTTACAAAACTTTTGATAAAAAATCTATTGTACGCTGGTTAGATGGATTTTCAAAAATTTGTTTTGGGCTTGCATCTTCACAAATTGTGCCGTTATCCATAAATATAACTCTTGTTGCTACTTCTTTTGCAAACGCCATTTCATGGGTTACGACAATCATAGTCATACCGTTTTTGGCAAGCTCTTTCATAACATCTAGCACCTCTTTAACCATTTCTGGGTCTAGAGCTGAAGTTGGCTCATCAAAAAGCATAACATCAGGCTTCATAGCTAAAGCACGAACGATAGCAATACGCTGTTTTTGCCCACCAGAAAGGCTATTAGGGTATGCATCTTTTTTATCTTCAAGCCTTACTAGCTTTAAAAGCTCTATTGCCTCTTTTTCTATCACAGCTTTTTCTACCTTTTTAACTTTAATAGGAGCAAGAGTAATATTTTGTAAAACTGTTAAATGTGGGAAAAGGTTGAAATTTTGAAAAACCATGCCCATTTTTTGCCTATGTATATTTATATCTACTTTTTTATCGTTTAAATCAATGCCTTCAAAAATAATACTTCCGTTTGACTGTTCAAGCTTATTAAGGCATCTTAAAAAGGTACTTTTGCCAGAACCAGACGCACCTATAATAACGACAACTTCGCCTTTTGAAATAACTGTGTTTATATTTTTTAATACATGATTTTGCCCAAAATGTTTGTTTAAATTTTTAATTTCTATCATTTTTGTTAAGCCTCCTTTCAAACCTTGCAAGTATCCTTGAAAGGGTGAACGTTAGGACAAAATAAATAGCAGCTGTAACTAAAAGAGGATGTAGCGGGATTAAAGAGGCACCTTGTATAGCGTAAGTTTTGGTCATTAATTCTTGTATACCTATAGCATAAAGGATAGAAGATTCTTTAATTAAAACGATAAACTCATTGCCGAGGGCAGGTAGAACATTTTTTATAGCTTGGGGCATGATGATATATCTTAAAACCATTTTATTTTTCATACCTAAAGATAGGGCGGCCTCTGTTTGCCCTTTATCGAGAGCTGATATACCGGAGCGTATAATTTCGGCAACATAAGCGCCTGAATTTAGGCTTAGGGCAAAAGCTCCGGGCAAAAGCCTTTTAAGCTCCATTTCATATATATATATATTAGATAGACCTTTGAATAACGGCGATAAAAATGTATACCATATTAAAACTTGCACCAAAACAGGGCTACCTCTTGTAATTTCTATATAAGCGTTAGCTATATACCTAAAAAACTTTATTTTGGATATTTTCATCATAGCTAAAATAATACCGATTATTGTGCCTAATATGATAGTTATAATGCATATGATGATAGTTGATAAAGTACCACTTATATATAGAGGATAATATTTTTTAATAAAAGAAAATTTTTCAAAAAAATCTAAAAATGCTTCCAACTTATTTCCTCCTCCAAAATGTTTAAATATATAATAACATTTTATTTATAAAAATGCAACAATTATTTATAAAAATGCATATTTTTAAATTTTGAAGTGAAAATATGAATAAATATTAATTTATGAAAATGCATAATTTTTATGAAAAGTATAAATAAAAAAATATGTTTTTGAAAAAAAGTAAAAATGAATACAAAACAATTCCTCCTCTGTTTTAATTTAGAGGAGGAAACATAAAACTACAAAAATCTATAAGACTGCCAAGTAACGAAGCCTTCATCTTTTAATAAAACTTTTAAAAGATGAGTCCATTCTTTAGTGCCTTCTATTTGTTCTGCAAGGCATAAGCCATGTAAGCCATTTTGGAAAATGTGTAAATAAAAAGGAACATTTTTATCTTTTAAAGCAAGTGCGTATTCTATAGAGTTTTTAACGCTAACTGTATTATCCATTGCGGTATGCCATATGAAAGTTTTTGGCATATCTTCTCTTATATTTTTTTCAAGAGAAAGAGTTTTGATAAGCTCTGTATCGTTTCCAGCTAAATTTTTAACACAGCCGTCATGTTTAAAATCTTCGCAAAAAGATATAACAGGATAGCTTAAAATTTGTAAATCTGGTTTTGCTGATATTTTGTCGATTTCATCTAGAGGCTCGTGTTCAAATTTGTCAAAATATTGACTAACTAGCCCTGCTAGATGCCCTCCAGCAGAAAAGCCAGCAATACCGACTTTTTTTGGATCTATATTAAATTTATCTGCATTATGCCTTACGTATCTTATGGCTCTTTTAGCATCCATTAAAGGAGCAGGAAATTTGTAAGGGGCAACCCTATATTTTAGTTCAAAAGCGTTAATACCAAAAAAGTTTAGCCATCTACCGAATCTTTCTCCTTCGTTAGAAGAACAAAAAGAATAGCCACCACCAGGCAAAATAATTATAGCTCCACGTTTTTCTATTTTTTCATCATCTTCTTCTACTAAATAAGGAATTAATGTTCCAGCAAATTTATTTTCATCATTAGTTATATTTTCATCAGAAAGGGGCATTTTATCACCCCAAATATTGTAAGTTTCCATATTTATCTCCTTTTAATAATTATTCAGTTAAGATTTCACAGCCATCTTCTGTAACTAAAACAGTATGTTCCCACTGGGCAGAAAGCTTACCATCTTTTGTAACAACAGTCCAATTATCTTTCAAAATACTGCATTCAAAAGAGCCTTCATTAATCATAGGTTCGATAGTTAATATCATATTAGGTACTAAAATCATAGTTTTTTCTGTTGTTCTAAAATGATAAACATAAGGGTCATCATGAAATTTGAGCCCAATTCCATGCCCGGTTAAAGCACGGACAACAGAATAGCCATATTCATCAGCGATATCATTTATCCTATTGCCTATATTTGCAACTGGTTCATAAGGCTTTAAAGCTTTAATACCTTCATATAAGCATTTTTTGGTTACTTCTACTAACTTTTTAGCATTTGGGCTAACTTCTCCTATCATGTACATACGGCTCATGTCGGCGTAATATCCATTTAAAATAGAGGTTATATCTATATTTAAAATATCACCATTTTTTAAAATATCATTTTTTGATGGTATACCATGGCAAATAACATTGTTTAAAGAGGTGCAGCAGCTTTTAGGAAAGCCGTTATAATTTAGAGGGGCTGGTATTGCGCCGGCGTCTGTAGTTAGCTTATGGATAATATGGTTAATTTCTTCTGTCGAGATACCTTCTTTTATATACTTTTCAGCCTCATCTAAAATTTGTTTAGTAAGCTTTGCGCATTTTTTAACTCCTTCTATTTGTTCATGATTTAATATTAAACGAGAAGAAGGGAGAGGATAATTTTGTTTTACAAAATAAGCTAGCTTTTCTTTATCTGATTCCATATGACAAGCTTTATATTTTTTAGCACTTCCACACCAACACGGATTATTTCTTTCAAATTTTAGCAAGATTTATTCACCTCATTTTCATAAAAATCAATAACATCTTTTAAATCTTTTTGCAAAAGCATATTTAAGCCCTTTTCAGAAAGGGTATAGATACCTCTTTCTTTTGTTTTTAAAAAATAGCCGTTATAATTTTTGTATAAAATGTTATAGCAATCTTCTATATTTGTTAGATTTTTTATATCTTTAGCAGAAGCCTTTTTTAGCTTTTTTAAAGCGCAGGCGATAAATATTGTTTTTTCTTTATAGGCTGTTAAAATATTAGCATTTTTTGTAGAAGAACCACCTATGTTTGCTTGTATATTTCTATCATTTAGCTCTTTAAAAATGCTTTTTCTTTTTTTTGAATTAACTTTTGTAAAATTAGGGGTTAAAACAACTTGTACATTTGCAAATTTATTAAAGCTTATGGTAATTAAGCCTATATTGAGTGTTTTTAAAAGACTTATCATATTTTTAACATTTTTATTTTTAAAGCTTTTTGGGGCTTTTATAGCAACAAAAACATAATTTGCTATGCGTTTTCTTTCTAATGCTTGGTACAAAAGCTGCATATTAAAGCTTTTTTTAAGCTCTATAATTATTAAATCATCATCTTTTTTGCATACAACATCACAATTTTTAACTTCGGCATCTACTGTATAACCATTTTTTATAAAATAGTCTTTTATAGGCAAGAAGAGATCTGTTTCTTTTAAATTTTGCATTTTATTTTTGCATAAAGGCTTCTATTTCTTCCACAGTTTTTATAATATCTTTTGAAAGATTTTCACAGCCATTTTTTGTAACCAAGATATCATCTTCTATACGTATGCCTATATTTTCTTCTTTTATATAAAGCCCTGGCTCAACTGTCACAACCATGCCTTCTTTTAATACCGTTTCTTGCATATTTATGCATATATCATGTGCTTCAAGCCCTAAAAAGTGGGAAACATTGTGGTAAAAATATTTAGAAAGCTCTTTATCTTCTTTTATAAGCCCTATTTTTATAAGCTCTTTTGTATAATAGGCTATCAAAACTTGGTTTAGCTCTTTTAATACAACATTAGGCTTTATAAAATCTATTACCAATTGTTGCCCTTTTAATACTATATTGTAAAATAGCTTTTGCCTATCAGAAAATTTACCGTTTATAGGAAATGTACGAGAAATGTCGGCAGAATAATAGCTATATGTAGCGCCTAAATCTAAAAGCACTAAGCTATTGTCTTCTATTTTGCAATTATTGTCTATATAATGTAAAATAGCGGCATTTTTAGAAGAGGCTAAAATTGTATCAAAAGCTTTATGCTTTACGTTATTTTTTTTAAGCTCAAAATCGAAAAAGGCCTCTAGCTCATATTCATACATACCTTGTTTTGCATTTTTTAGCATGGCGTATATACCGTCTTTTGTAATATTAATAGCCTTTTTTAAAGCTGATATTTCATAATCTTTTTTAATAAGCCTAAAGCTAGCTATAATAGGGTATATATTTATCATATTAGCAAAAGGATAATTTTTTTTAAAATCTTTTGCAAAATCAAAAGCTGGAGCATTAGGGGCAAAATACCTATTTTCTAAATCTAAATATAAATTATTAATACAATGCCTAAAAAAAAGGGCAGAAAAGGTTTGATAAAATTCATCTAAAAACTTAATATTTTGGATATTAGAAAGTTCTATAGCATCTTCTATAGAGATAGAAGCACCTTCCCATTTTGCTTTTAGCTCATCATAGCGTTCTATAAATAAAAATTCTTCTATTATATTATTTGCCTTGATAGCTAGATATATAACCTTTTCTTTATCGATACCGGTAAAATAATAAAAATTTCTATTTGGGGTAAAAGGGTATAGCTGGTCGCCTATTTTTATAGGGGGCTTGCCAGCAAATAATAAAACGGAAGAAAAGTCTTTTAAATCTTTTAAAACACTTTTTCTATTTTCATAAAAATAGTTCATACAACTCCTCCAAAAATATTTGTAATATAATTTTACCCAATTTTGAACATATTTTCAAGAAAAAAATAAAAGTAAACTAAATAATATTAAATTTTAAAATATCTTTTATATATTTAACGCTATCATTATGTAAAGCATTATCAAAAGATGCACAGCCTTTTTCAAATAGATAAAAATCTATATGCTTTTCATAATTAACAGAGGTATTGTAAAGCGCTATAGCATTTTGCAGTACACAAATATTTGTTACCACACCTAAAAGCTCTATACTATCGTATGTAAGCACAATTTGCTTTAGGGTATCGTTATTTATACAATAGCTATTTTTTTCTATAAAAATACCTTTTGATAAAATAGCGGTATCTTTTATTTTACCAAAAAGGCTATGCCCTATTGTACCCTTTTGGCAGTGGAGAGGGAAGGCTCTAGCTTCTGGATGGTTTTGCCATTTATCTTTTGTATGGGTATCTAGCGTAAAAATTATATCGTTTTTGTTTTTTAAATAAAGCATAATTCTTTCATTAATAATATCTTCTATATTTTGGGCATTTTTACCTGCGGTTAAAATACCGTCATTTGCTACAAAATCATTTTGATAATCGATAACAATTAAAACTTTTTTCATACAAACTCCTAAAATTGTAATAAAATTATAAAAAAAGATATATAATTGAATTATATATCTAATTTATTAATTTATTAATCTATTGTAAAACTCTTTTAGCGCCATAATAAATAAGAGGGCTATAAGGGTTGTCAAGGTCTGATATGGTAACCCCTTTATTATCTGTATCTGTGGAGTGGATATATTGCCCATCGCCTATATATATAGCAACATGCCCTATATCGCCCCCTTCTGTAAAGGTGAAGAAGATTAAATCGCCAGGCATAAGCTCATCTTTAGAAACAGATACGCCGTTTAAATATTGGTCGGCTGAGCGCCTATTTAATGTGATATTAAAATGTTCAAAAACAGAATATGTAAAGCCAGAACAATCTGTACCGGTGCTTAAATCTGTACCACCGTAAACATAAGGGGTACCTAGAAAAGATTTAGCATAGTTTACTATATCTTGCCCTGTTGGAGATTCTGTATTTATATATGTATCTTCATCATTATCATCAGCATTATCTTCTTCTGAATCTACATCTTCATCTATATCCTCTATATCCTCATTTTCATCATCATAGCTAGATGAAGAATTATCAATAGTATCTTGTAAGATAGCGTAACTAGAGCCTATATAGCCTATTATATTGCTATCTTCTATCTCTATTTTATACCAGCCCTCTAACACTTCTAAAACTTTTGCATAGGCATTAGTAGGTAAGACAGCTAAAATATCAGCTTGGGTAGAAGGGGCGCTCCTAACATTTAAGCCGGATGGAGAAGTTATTTTGGCATATTTGGTTGTGCTTGTGGTTGTGCTAAAAGCTGTAATATTTTCATTTGAAATAAAGCCAACGGTGTCTTTGAATAAAATTTGGGCAAAATCACCAACTGTTTGGTAAATAATAACAGCAGAACCAGAAGGTATTTCTCCTATTTGGCTAGAATCAAGATCAGGAGAAACAAACACCGGTATGCTATCTTGCTCTTCTGAGTAGACTTTAGCTATTTGTGTTTCTAAATAATCATTTTTTTTAGAAACAGAAAGCTGATAGATAGAGGATAAATCAGAAAGCTTTGATATAGTTTCGCCGGATGAGCTAGAAGATATGACAAGTGCGTTATAAAGGTCTAGCTCACCATCATCAGTAGCTGTAATATAACTAGCAGCAGAGGTATTACAGCTACAATACATAACAAAAGCAGAAGATAAAGCGACAGCTTTTTTAAAATATGTCATAAAACCTCCTTATATAAAAACAATATAGTTGTAATAATTACATAGTTATAACAATTATAATAAAATATTACCAAAATGTCAAGACTACAACAAATACTTTTATAAATTAACTATAAAATATATAAATATTACAAAAACTTTAGCTTAAAACTAAGCATATATAAAGCTGTAAAAAAATATAATTATATATAGTTTATAAAGAGGTGACTTTAATTTGAAAAACACTTATGTAGTAAAGACAGAGAGCAGATTTTTGGCTTTTTATTACGGTGAGGGTAGAGCTATATATATGGACGAAATAAAAGAGGATAAAATAGCAAAAAAAAAGGTTATAGAAAATGTTTACAGTTGTTTTTCTGTATCAATAGATAAAAAGGGCAAAATATACATTTTTTGCAAAAAAGAAGAAGGCGACTTAATGCTTATAACAGAACAACAAGGTAGCTTTAATATATCTATATTATTTAAAAAAGATATTTTAAACTTGCCGAACAATGTTATATTTACCCCTTTATTTTTTGAAAACAACACAAGCTTTATTTTTAATTATTATGATAATATAACTATGCAAAACTTTATATCTATAAAAACTTTTGTAGAAAATAGAGGATTTAGCAAAAAAGAAAATATCGATACATTTTCTATTTCTGATAATAACATATTTGAAATACAAAAGATAAAAAATAATGACTTAGTAATGATTTATGAAAAAAGGGATAAAGAAATACAGCTTGGATACAAACAGCTTTTGAACGGAAAATTTAGCGAATATGTACCATTTTGTAAAACAGGGTATAATATAATAGATTTTTCTTTTTTTGCTAGCTACAATAGTATACATTTTTTATATATTGTTAAAAACATATTTTCTTGCCATGTTGTGTACAGAAAAAAAGATGAAAACGGCTTAACAAGCCCTACTATTTTATATGAGGGGCAAAATATAAAAAGCTGTAACATAGCTTTAATAGATAATAGTATATATTGCATGTATGTTATAGGAAGTAGCCTTTTTTATACTATAAGCAAGGATTTTGGAGCTAGCTTTTTACCAGCTTTAAAACATAAAAAAGCCTTTAGCCAGCAAATTATAAAAGCTAATTTTATTACGAATATAGAAGATGAAAGCACAATATTTAACTATATATATACAGATTATAAAGCACCTTTAAATATACAACTTATACAAGAAATACCTTATTTTCAAAATATAAGAAATAATAGAAAAGATGATTTTATATCAGATTTATCTAACCAGCATATATTACCAAATAAAGATAATGACAATGAGAAATATAACAATTATATAGAAATAGATAAAAAATATAGAATAGTAGAAGAAAATGATTTTATGGCACAATTTAACCCAGAGCTTTTTAAAAATATAATTAATGATAAAACAAATAATTTAAGGCAAGAAAATTTAAATATTATTAAAAATAAGCTAGAAATAGCAAAAAGACAACTTAATGAAAAAAATAAAGAAATTATTAATATTACAAAAGCAAAAGATGAAGAAGAAAAAAGGCTAAAAGAAAAATTAAAATATTTGGAAGAAGAAAATAAAAAATTAAATAAATCTTTAATGCATGAAAAGAGTGTAGAAAAAAATGAGCAAAATATTAAATATATTAAAGAAGATAAAGAAACAAAATAAACTATTTTTTGTATTAATATTTATCATATTTTTTTGTATATTTAACACATATAGAAAAGATAGTGTTCAGACTTTTTTACAGCCTTATTACAAAACGGTAATATTGCTTGATGCTGGGCATGGGGGCTACGACCCGGGCAAGGTATCGCAAGATGATGTGTTAGAAAAGGATATAAACCTTGCTATAACAAAAAAACTACAAACATATTTAGAACAGGCAGGCTTTTTTGTTTTAAACACAAGGGTAGATGATGATGCTTTATCTTCTGAAAAAAATGAGGACTTAAAAGAAAGAAAAAAAATAGCAAATGAAGATGGGGCATCTTTATTAATTAGCATACATCAAAATTCTTTTACTAATGAAAATGTAGAGGGAGCGCAAGTCTTTTATTATAAAAATTCAAAAGAAAGCGAAAAAATAGCAAAATGTATACAAGCAAGGCTAAAAGAAATAGACAAAGATAACGACAGAGAGGCAAAAGCAAATGAAAGCTATTATTTGCTAAAAAAGACAGATATACCGGCTATTATAATAGAATGTGGCTTTTTGTCTAATGAGGAAGAAAAAAATAAGCTAGTAGATGAAGAATATCAAGAAGAAATAGCATGGGCTATACATTTAGGCATTATAGATTATTACAAAGAAATAGGCGGCTAAAGTACGCCTTATTTTATATTTTATTGTATAATTATATAATTTATATTGTTTTTAATATAGGTTTATATGAAATTAGATATAAATTATTTAAAATTTATATTGACATTTTTTTACACTTATGATATTATCAACTATAATAACAAAAAAATAACAAAAAAAATAACAAAAAGATGAGATAACTATTTCAAAGGAGGGACACTTATGGCAAAAGAAGAAACAAACAATCAGCAAGGAAGCAATAGAAAGGAAGAAGAACCGGGTTTTTTTGAAACAATAGGGCATAGTCTTACAAAATTTGGTAAATGGGCGTTTAACTTAGAGGGTAGGGTACCTAAAGACGAAGATAATTTTACACAATTAACATCACAAGATCTTATAGATAGTGTAGAACCCGCAAATTATCGTTGGTTTCAAGACCCAGAAGATGTTTCTTTAGACGATAAAGCTGGTAAACATGATAATAAACTTGGTGATAAAATAAAAAGAGGTGCATTCGGTGTTGCTTCTGTTGTATTTGGGGTTGGTACAGCTATAGCGGCAGCGACAGCAAGTCTACCTGCTCTTGCTGTAGCATTTGGAGTAGCTGGAGTCGGAATTGGTTTAGCAAAAGCAGGTATTTTTAAAGGAATAAATAAATTTTTTAACGAAAAAATCGGAAAATTAAATCCAGAATATGTTTATCAAAGAATAGGTAAAAAATATCAGGAGCTTGAAGGAAGGGCAAGAGAAGTAGAAGCAAGGCGTAAATACCACGGAGAAGTTCTTGAGGAATTAGAATCTGAGATGAAGGAAAAAATATATAAAAAGACTAATGAAAAGTTTACTAACTTTAAGGACCTTGGCTCTAAAAAAAGCCCTGAAATGTATAAATTTGCTAAAATGATTAAAGATAGATTTCATGACGGTATACCAAAAAAGAACCTGGCAACACATATAAACCTTATGGGACAAGGCAAAATTATTATGGATAGAGATGCGTATGCAGCGGCAAGTTTTATGAAAGAGTGTTTTCCTGATAAAGAAGCTCAAGCAGAATACATTAGAGATTGCATGAAAAGTATGCAAAACGAGGATAGCTTTTTAAAGGTTAAAGAAGCATTTAAAAAATCATTTAATGAATTTAATACAGATAAAGAGATAAATATAGATAAGGCGTTAGAGAATTTATTTGAAAATATGAAACGTTATAAAGACGATCGCAACGTGTCAGATCCTGTAAAAGAATTTACAAAAGATTCAAGAAAAGGGATAGTAAGAATGGACTCTCGTTTAATAAAACAATATGATTTAGCTAGCATAGAAGCATTAAAAGAAGCACATGGAGAGGTTAAAAATTCAAAACTTATGACTCTAATAGAAGAAAGAAAAGCTAAAATAAAAGAATTAGCAGGTAGAAGAGATGCAATTTTACAAAGAAGAGAAGGTTTAGGGAGAATGGCAGTGGCTTTGATAGATAATATGCGAGAGAGAGACAGTGCAAGAACACAAAAAACTAGAAATACGGCAACTAAAAATTTAGATGCAATTAGCGAAGGAGCTATGCAATTATTAAATGAAACTAGAAAAGCAGAATCACAAGAAGTTATTAAAAAAAGTGCCGATATTATTAATAAAACAAACAGCAAAATAAAAGATATAGAAAAGCATGAAAATCATGCAAAAAAAGGTGCAAACAAGATGATATTATTTGGCGACGAAACCAAAAAAAATACAAAACAACAAGGAAACGTAAAACAACCCCTACATATTAGACTTAAAGAGGCAATAGAAACATCAGGTAGACGAAGTAGAGCTAAACAAAAACAAAGAAATTTTATAAAAAAAATTCAACAAAAAAGCTCTAGGTAAAACTAAAACTAAAGCTAAAACAGCTGAAATAAACATATAAAAAGCTTACCCTTTTAAGGGGGCTTTTTTTTATTTTAAAAAATATGAATTTATATCTTGATTTTTTAATATAAATTTAATAAAATATAATAGCGCTTTTATGCAAAGTAATATTAATTTTAATAAATATTTTAAAATTCCTTGACAAACATTTATTAAGGGGTTAAAATATTTAGTATACTAAATAATTGAAAGAGGTGCGTTTGTGGATAATGAAAAGGAAATTGTATTTAAGCTACGGGTTATATCTAACCTTTTAAAAAGAAAGATAGATGAATTTTTAGCATCTAAATACGATATTTCTATATCTGTTTTGCAATCGAAAGTTGTAAAATATCTGCATACCCATAAGGATGAAGATGTGTTCCAAAAAGATTTAGAAAAAGTTTTAAACGTTCGCCCTTCAACTGTAGTAGAAATTTTAAAAGCTATGGAGAAGAATGATCTTATCAAAAAAGAATCGGTTGCCTTTGATGCAAGACTTAAAAAAATTACGCTTACAGAAAATATGTTTAGATTATGCGATAATATATCAACAGATGTAAAAAATATAGAAGATACTATAAAAAAAGGTATAACCGAACAAGAATTAGAAATATTTTTTCAAGTTTTAAGCAAAATTGAAGAAAATATGAAATAGCTTAATAATAAAAGGAGGTTTTTTATGTTTAAAAGATTAAGCAAGAGTATTAGAGAATATAAAACAGCATCTATATTAAGCCCTATCTTTATGGTGCTGGAAGTTTTGATGGAAGTTATCACCCCTCTTTATATGGCACATCTTATAGATTATGGTATTAGCGCAAATGATATGAACGTTATTTGGGGGTATGGAGCACTATTAGTATTATTTTGTATACTTTCTTTATTTTTTGGATTTTCATCTGGGAGCTATGCAGCTAAAGCAGCGGCAGGTCTTTCTAAAAACTTAAGGGAGGATATGTATTATAATATACAAAATTTTTCTTTTAGCAATATAGACAAATTTTCTACATCTGGTATTGTTACAAGGCTTACAACAGATATAACAAATATCCAAAACGCATATCAAATGCTTATAAGGGTTGCTGTTAGATGCCCGGTTATGCTAATTTCTGCTATTATTATGGCTTTTACAATAAATGTACAAATTGCATCTATATTTTTAATAAGCATGATTGTTTTAGCTTTAGGTTTTTATCTTATAGTTAGGGTTGCTTACCCTATGTTTAGAAAGATTTTTAGAATATATGATGAATTAAATAATGTTGTGCAAGAAAATTTGCATGCTGTTAGGGTTGTTAAATCTTTTGTTAGAGAAGACTTTGAAGAAAAAAAATTTGCAAATATTTCTGAAAAAATTTTTACAAACTTTGTTAAAGCAGAAAAATTAGTAGCATTAAACTCGCCTTTAATGCAATTTATCATGTATGTATGTATGTTAGCTTTAGCATGGTTTGGTGCTGTAAATATTATTAACGGTAATATGGAAGTTGGAAAGCTTTCTACCCTTTTAACATATGCTATGCAAATGCTTATGTCGCTTATGATGCTTGTAATGGTGCTAGTTATGATTAGTATGGCTAGGTCTTCTGCTGAAAGGGTATATCAAATACTAGAAGAAGAAACAGATATAAAAAACCCAGAAAACCCTATATATGAAGTTAAAAACGGCGATATAACATTTAAAAATGTTTCTTTTAGCTATGCTAAAGATGCAAATAAATGTTGCCTTAAAGACATAAACCTTGATATAAAAGAAGGAGAAACTATTGGTATAATAGGGGCGACAGGTAGCTCTAAAACAACATTAGTACAATTAATACCACGTCTTTACGATACCTTTTCAGGCGAGGTTTTGGTTGCGGGCAAAAATGTTAAGCAATATGATTTAAAAACTATAAGAGATTCTGTTGCTATGGTATTACAAAAAAATACTTTATTTACCGGTACTATAAAAGAAAATTTAAGATGGGGTAATGAAAACGCAACAGATGAAGAATTAATAAACGTTTGTAAATTAGCCCAGGCAGACGGATTTATTAATGAATTTCCGGATAAATACGATACATATATAGAAGAAGGCGGAAGAAACGTATCAGGGGGGCAAAAACAGCGTCTTTGCATAGCTAGAGCGTTGCTTAAAAAGCCTAAGATTTTGATACTAGATGATTCTACAAGCGCTGTTGATACAAAAACAGATGCACTTATAAGAGAAGCCTTTAAAACAAGCATACCTAATACAACAAAAATAATTATAGCGCAGAGGATATCTTCTATACAGCATTCAGACAAGATAGTTGTATTAAACGAAGGTAAAATAGACGGTATAGGCACACATGATACACTTTTACAAAATAATGAGCTATATAAAGAAATATATGATTTACAACAAAAAGGAGGTTTTACAGATGAGCAATAATATGAAAAAACCACCTAAATATGCAAAAGAGAAAATAGATAAAGATACAATTAAAAAACTTCTTTCTTATTTGTTTAGAGATAAAGGTAAATTAATATTTGTAATATTTTGTATATTAATAAGTTCTGTTGCTATTGTTTCTACTTCTTTATTTTTAGAAGCCTTGATAGATAGCTATATAACACCTTTATTAGGGCAATCATCGCCTGTATTTACAGGGCTTTTACAATTTGTAGGTTTAATGGCGACTGTATATATAATAGGGGTAATAGCAGCATTTTTATACTCTAGGATAATGGCTGTTATAGCACAACGTACATTAAAAAACATTAGAGATGATATGTTTATACATATGCAAAAATTGCCTATAAGATATTTTGACACAAATGCTACAGGCGATATAATGAGCTATTATACAAACGATGCGGATACATTAAGGCAATTTATATCACAGAGTTTACCACAAACATTTTCTGCGCTTATTACGATAATTAGTGTTTTGATATCTATGTTTGTTACAAGCTGGCAGCTTTTGATAGTGATGATTATAGGTACAGTTATTAATTTATATATAGGTAAAACGGTAGGGGGCAAAAGTAGTAAATTTTTCATAAAACAACAAGTTGCTATAGGTGCTATAAACGGATATATAGAAGAAATGATTACGGGGCAACGTGTTATAAAAGTATTTTGTCATGAAGAACAATCAAAAGAAGGCTTTAATGTAAAAAATGAAGAATTAAGAAAAAGTGCTACAAGCGCTAATAAATTCGCTAATATTTTAATGCCTATTATGCAAAATTTAGGTACACTTTTATATGTAATTTTAGCAGTAATTGGTGGACTTTTGGCTATATATACAAGTGCTGGGCTTACTATAGGCTCTATAGTTGCATTTTTAAACCTTACAAGAAGCTTTACAAATTCAGTAACACAAGTTGCACAGCAAATGAACTCTATAATTATGGCTTTTGCTGGTGCTAAAAGGATATTTGGGCTTTTAGAAGAAGAGGTAGAACAAGATGCTGGATATGTAACATTAGTTAATGCTAAATATGAGGGTGATAATCTTATAGAAACAGAAGAAAAAACTAAAATATGGGCTTGGAAACATAAACATAAAGACGGCACTTTAACATACAAAAAACTAGACGGAAAAGTATGCCTAGAAGAAGTTGATTTTGGATATACAGAAGAAAAGCTTGTGCTAAAAAATATTACGATTTCTGCAAAACCAGGGCAAAAAATAGCCTTTGTTGGGGCGACAGGAGCTGGTAAAACAACTATAACAAATCTTATCAATAGATTTTATGATATAGCTAGCGGTAAAATTAGATACGATGATATTAATATAGAAAAGATTAAAAAAGAAGATTTGAGAAAATCTTTAGGGGTTGTTTTGCAAGATACACATTTATTCACTGGTACTGTTATGGAAAATATAAGATACGGTAATTTAGATGCGACAGATGAAGAATGTATAGCGGCTGCTAAAAAAGCTAACGCTGATTGGTTTATTGAGCTTTTGCCAAAATCTTATGATACGGTGCTAGAGGGCGACGGAAGCGGCTTATCACAAGGGCAACGCCAATTGCTTGCTATAGCAAGGGCGATTGTTGCAGACCCTCCTGTTATGATACTAGATGAGGCAACATCTAGTATAGATACACATACAGAAGCTGTTGTACAACGTGGTATGGATAAATTAATGGAAGGGCGTACAGTTTTTGTAATAGCACATAGGTTGTCTACTATACAAAATTCGGACTTGATAATAGTTTTAGATCATGGGCAAATTATAGAACAAGGTAATCATGATGAACTTATAAGTAAAAAAGGTAAATATTATCAATTGTACACTGGAGCATTTGAGGAAGAATAAAAGCGACCCTTTGTAAAGAGGGATATGGAGTAAAATAAAAAGCTATAATGTTATATTATAGCTTTTTTGCTTATTTATAAATTTATTTTAAAGAAAAATTAAGGAGGGTTAATATAAAGAAAAGAATTATAAGAGTGCTAAATATTGAAATATAAGTTATTAATAAATAGGCTGTGTAAGGCATTTTTAAAGCTAATGCAAATTTTAGAAATTTTATAATACAACGATATATATTTTAGGAAATGTATTTAATATGGCTTATATAAAAACAATATAAATATAAGGGTAAGATATAAAAAAAGCCAGCAGTGGGGCAAAGCAAGCACAGCCGACGCAAATATAACCAAATATGCAAAAGAAAAAAGAGCAGAAGGGCAAGAGATAGAAAAACTTATGAGAGAAAAATAGTTGTTATTAGCGAAATTATTACAGGTTTATTAGATTTTAAAATATAGAATAGCCCCTTAATATGAATACAAGGGTTTTATATCATTGAGACTAAATTAACAAGCTAAAAAAACTTTTATTATTAAAAATTAATACGATAAAAAGGCTATTAATAAGGGGCTATATCTTTTATAAAATTTTGATGGTAATCTTTTAAAAAAAGTATATTTTCTAATTGTCTTGAAATATATATAGGTATAAAATTTCTTTTTTTGTTATAAAATAACTCGCAAAGATTTATATACCTTTCAGGAAATAGCATCATAGCATATAAAATAGGCAAGAGGGCGTTATCTATATGGTTAATTTTTGTATATTCATTTAAAATTTTGCTTAATGTAAGAGGATTTTGTTCATGTTTTTTTATAAATCTTATTAAAAATTTATATATATCATTAATAAAATGGTCTATAGACATATTTTCTAAATTATAAATAAAAATATTATTATCATATTTCAAAATATTTTCTTCTTTTAATTTATTATGGCATAGCATAATCTTTTTGCAAGCTTGCTTTTTAACTATGCTATAATTATATTTATTTAAAAGCTCTAAAGCTAAAAATGCATTTTCTTTAAAATAATTATAATTTTTTATAAAAAGGACGTCAAAATCAGATAGATTTTTTTGTTTAGATAAAAGCTTTTTCATTTTATCAAAATTTTGGAGCTTTTTTTCAAATAGTGTTTTTATATCTAAAGTTTGTGTTTTATTTTCATCTAAAGGGGGCAATGTACCTTGGCAAAGCTTATGAAATTTTGCGATATTTTTAACACTATTTAATATATCATCTTGATTACTAAAGCTTATTTCTTCAAAAGGGAAATAATCTGTCATAACATACAAAAGCCCATCACAAAAAACATAAGGTAACCCTCTTTTAGATTTATGATAAAAATCTATATTATTAAACCCTTGATTTTTTAAATTAGTTTTTATTTTGTCTATAAAAAGTATGCTTTCTATAGTATTTGTAACAGGCTTTATAAGTTTTGCCCCTTTATTTGTTTCACATATATACATATATTTTAATTTTTTAGTATATTTTATTTTACAATCAAATTCTTTAACTAAAGTTTTTAAAAGTTCATCCATATAAAACACCTCCTTTATTAAACTAGGGCAATTATATATTATTCATAGCAAAATTAAAATATGAGTGCTATATATTAAAAACTTAATTTAATCTAATTTAAATACATAAATTATAATAACATAATTTAAACAAAATTAAAATATTTATTATTAAAAAGAATAGATTTTTTTGTATTTTAAATAAAAAGCATAAAATAATATGCACAGCTTTTATTATAAAAGCATAAGATAAATATATGAGTTATAAAATTATAAAATATAGCATAATTTAGATAATGTTGAATATACTTGATAATATTAAATTGTTAAGGACAATATAAAAAAGCTACATAAGTAGCTTTATATATTATTTTAAATAGTTTAAAGGATTTTGCTTTACTCCATCTTTAACAATTTCAAAATGTACATGGTTACCAGTGCTGTCGCCGGTACTTCCTACATATGCTATAATCTCGCCTTGGGCAACCTTTTGCCCGACGGTAACAACGTTAGAAGAATTATGGGCGTAGTTGGTAACAAAGCCATTGCCATGATCGATAGTTACCATATAACCGTATCCAGAGCTTGACCAGCCAGAAAAGGTAACTGTACCACCGTCTGATGCTTTAATAGGGGTACCGCTAGCACAAGCTAAATCTATACCGTAATGCATAGTACCCCATCTATAGCTAAATGTTGAAGTAAGCTGAGCGCCAGAAACAGGGTATATAAAGCTACCTATTGCTTTTTTAGGTGGAGTTTCTAATGTACCAACTTCAACTACTTCTGCTACAGGCTCTGTAATAACTGTTTCTGATATAATTTCTCTTTCTTGTTCTACTCCGTTTACTTTTGTGATAGTTGCAGTAACTTCTTTAGAACCGTCTGAACCAGCAGAAATAACACTTCTGTAAGTTTTGTATTCTTCATCGTTATTTACATATTCTGTACTTTTTTGTATAGTTTCTGTGTAAGTTGTTTGTTCTTTAGTAACAACAGATAATAAAGGTACAGGTACAATAAGATTTATTTCTTGTCCTATTTTTAATACTGTTGTTTCTGTTAAGTCTGGGTTAATTTCAAGTAGCTCGGACATAGTCATATCATTATCTATGGCTATTTGGTATAAAGTGTCGCCGGCTTTAATCTCGTAAGTTTGCCCTTGTTCTGAATTAACTGTTAAGAGACTTAAAGCTGTTTCACTTGATGATATGTCTGCTTCTACAACATAGCTTGGAACAATTTCTACATCTTGGACAAAAGATGGCTCTTCGGTAAGGTTAGCATCGTCTGAAACATATTGGCTAGATATAGTAGCTAAAAGCTCTTTAGCAACATCTTCGCTTTGTACAGTTGCTATTTCTACTCCATCGACAACAATAGTGGCGGCGGATACTTTAAAGGTATATAGCTTAGCTATTTGAGAAAGGGCGTATTCTGTACTTACAATTTCGTCTTTAGAAGCGTGTATAGGGCGCAGGGTTATTTCTTCATTTACTAAAACATCAGTGCCTAGCTCTTCTTTTAGCTTAGCAAGAGCTGTATTTGTTAGCTCTTCTGCTGTTAAGTCTTTATCTTTTATAATACCTATGAGACGGTCACCTAAAAAAACTTGCTGAGCATTTTTGTGCGTTAAAAGAAAGACAGCTATAGATATTAAGATGATTAAAGCGACTACAATAAATGTTTTTTTATGAAATTTGATTTTTTTAAATTTTAATTTGCGCTTTGGCTCTTTTTCGTATTTATTTTTGAAATCTATTATATTATTTTTTTTATTGTCTTTTGCATATAATATATCGTTAGAGTCATCAGCATCGTTATCTGGCAAAGCAACGCCAGAAGGGTTATAAAATAGCTGATTAAGCTCTTTTTCAGGTGGGGGGATATAGACAAGTGTATTTTTAATATTTTCATGTTTTGCAGTTTCTTCATTTGCTTTAGAAATAGTTAACCTTTCTGTAGGAAAATTGATTATTTTTGTAGTAGTTTCTTTTTTGTCTTGCAAATTTCCGTTTTTTCTGTTAGGGTATAACATAAAAACCTCCTAAAGGTGTTTGTATAGCGCTACTAAAACATTAAGATAAAAATTAATATAAAAAGGGGATATAAGGGGAATATATATAATTATGTAGAAAAATAAGGTAAAACCCCTTAAATAGTAGGCTGTAACAAATTTGTAACAATTATAACATATTCTAATCTTTTTTGCAAGAAAAATTTTACAAAAAATAAAAATTTTATGTTTTATATGTTCTTGTTATATGTTATAATCTATATAAATAACCTATATAACCTAATTAAGAAGAGAGGAATAAATATGCAAAAAAAGGCTGTTTCTGTAATATTTGGAGGGCGTTCTAGCGAACATGAAATATCTAAATTATCGGCAGCAACTATAATAAATAATATATCAAAGGACAAATATGATATAATACCTATATATATAACTAAAACAGGTATATGGAAAATATATACAGGTGGCATAGATAACTTTTCTTTAGCTACTTTTGAGCAAAATTTAGAAGAGGCTATTATAAGCCCTTCTTTAGCACATAGCGGTATAATAAAATTAGATAAAGGCAAATTTAAAATAATAAAAATAGATGTAGTATTTTTAGCGATGCATGGTAAATACGGTGAAGACGGCACTATACAAGGGCTATTAGAGCTAGCTAACATACCATACGTTGGAGCTAATGTTTTATCTTCTGCTATTTGTATGGATAAAGCTTTTACAAAAATTATTGTAGAAAACATTGGGATAAATCAAGCAAAATTTAAAATAATAACAAAAAATGATTTGTTAGATACAAACGAGATAGAAGAGGAAATAGGGTATCCATGCTATATAAAGCCAGCAAACGGTGGTTCTTCTATAGGTGTAACAAAAGCTGAAGATTTAAAAAGCCTTAAAGATGCTATAGATTTAGCTTTTAAATACGATAATAAAATAATTATAGAAAAAAATATAATAGGAAGAGAGGTAGAGTGCGCTATATTAGGTAATGATGAGCCAAAAACAGCAAGCAAAATAGGCGAAATAATAACAGATGGTTATTACGATTTTGACGCAAAATATAAAAACGATAAAGACAACACATGCTTTTTGGAAAATATCGAAGAAGATGCCTTAAAACAAATAAAAAATAACGCTATAAAAATATTTAAAGCGCTAGATGTAAAAGGGCTTGCAAGGGTGGACTTTTTTATAGAAAATAGCACAGGGCGCATTATATTTAACGAAATAAACACGTTGCCGGGCTTTACAGATATAAGCATGTATTACAAGCTATTTAAAGAAGATGGCATGAGCCTTACAAAGCTTATTGATACATTAATAAACTTAGCTTTTGAAAATTTTGAAAATAAAATTATTTAAAGGTATTTGATATGAAAGATTTAAAAAATAGTCCTATAGGTATTTTTGATTCGGGGGTGGGGGGGCTTACCGTTTTTAAAGAAATAAAAAAGGCTTTGCCAAAAGAGGATATAGTATATTTTGGCGATACATTAAGAGCGCCCTATGGCGCTAAAAACAAAGAAGAGCTTTTTAAATATGCTTGTCAAATCATAAACTTTTTGAAAACAAAAAATGTAAAATTAATTATTATTGCATGTAACACAGTAAGCACTAATTGTTACAATGAGCTTAAAAACGTATTTCCACAAATACCTATTTTTGAAATTATAGGCACGGGGGTTTTATCTGCTTTAAAAAAGGTAGATGCAAAAAAAATAGGGGTTATAGCGACAGAATCAACAGTAAAAACAAAGCAATATGAAATAAAAATAAAAAATGCCTTTAAAGGGGTAGAGGTATATGAAAGAGCTTGCCCTTTTTTAGTACCTCTTATAGAAAGGGGGCTTTTAAAAAGTCCTCTTACATTTGATATGGTTAAATATTATTTAAAAGATTTTAAAAATATAGATACACTTATTTTAGGCTGTACCCATTATCCATTTTTACAAAATATGATAGAAGATATATTAGGTAAAGATATAAAAATTATAAATCCGGCTGATGAAATTGCATATAATATCAAAAGTTTTATTTTGGAAAATAATATAAATAATGGTAAAGGAGGAAAATATAACTTGTTTGTTAGCAAAAAAAATCCATCTTTTGACAAAATTTGTGAAAACTTATTAAAAAAAATTTACATTTCTGAAAAAATTAATATAAAATACTATTGATTTTTTTAAAAAAATGTATTATAATATATTTTGTATAGAATAAATAAGGGGGGATGAATTTGGCACAAGTTTTAAATAGTCAAGAGGAGTTTGATCAGCTTGTACTTTCTAAGGGCGTTGCTATGGTAGATTTTTTTGCTACATGGTGTGGTCCTTGTAAGATGTTAAGCCCAGTTATTGATGAAGTTGCCGAAGAACTTAGCGGCAAAGCTACAGTTGTTAAAGTTGATAGCGACGTAATGGGTGATACTTGTTCTAAATATTCTATCAAATCATTGCCTACTCTTGTATTTTTTAAAGACGGTAAAGAAGTTGATAGAGTTGTCGGTGTAACTTCAAAAGAAGATATAATCGAAAAGCTAAACTCATTAAATTAGTTTAGCATTTAGGACGATATAAGGTTATAAAGGTTGTAACCTTTACCTTATAAAAAGATACTTATATAAAAAGGTTTAGACACGAGCCTAAAGCTATATATTTATAGTGAAAGTCTTAATTATTGTTTTTATTACATAAGCAATTTTAAGAACCTAGCTTTTGCTAGAGTGTCAAGCAAAAAATATTTTTGCAAACAGACATCGTTTTATAAATTATTAGTAGGGCTTTTGCCCTACTTTTTCTTATGCGCAAATTAAGCTAATTTCTTTAATAATAAAAATAGATATATTGTTAAAGAAATTAGCTTGAATAATTATATAATAAGTTTATTTTTAATTTTATCACTTAAATTTTTTTGTGATTTATTGTTATTTTATAAAGTATTTGCTATTTGGTTAGTATAGCTGTTAAATTTAGAAGAAATAGTCAAAACAATAGCTTGTATAGGTGCAAGCCATCTAAGGAAAGCCTATAGTGTACTTTTTTATAAGCATAAGCAAATGACTTTTCATAACGGTAAAAGATAGCTTAGTATAAAAATAACCCCTTTAATAACCTTAAAGATTATTAAAAGGGGGCAAATTAAACAATAAGTTTATTATTAATATCTTCATTAATTTTATCTAAAAATAAGTCAATAGACATATTGCCTAAATCATTACCTCTATTTTTAACAGAAATTTCATTATTCAAAACTTCTTGTTCGCCAACAATAATAAGATAAGGTATTCTTTCAAGTCTTGCCTCTCTTATTTTATAGCCTATCTTTTCATCTCTTAAATCTTTTTCTATACGTATACCGTTATTTTGTAAAGTATTTGCTATTTGGTCAGCATAGCTGTTAAATTTGGAGGAAATAGGTAAAACAATAGCTTGTATAGGCGCAAGCCATGTAGGAAAGTTACCGGCATATTTTTCTATAAGCATAGCTAGTGTCCTTTCATAACAGCCTAAAGAAGTCCTGTGGATAATAACAGGGTGCTGTTTTGTATTATCTTTATCTATATATGTCATATCAAAAAGTTTAGCGTTTAAAAAGTCTATTTGTACGGTAATTATTGTATCTTCTTTGCCATGTACATTTTTAAATTGTATATCTAATTTAGGCCCATAAAATGCTGCCTCTCCTTCTGCTTCTGTAAAATCAAGTTTAAGCTCATTTAAAAGCGTTCTCATAATACTTTGTGTTTCTTCCCACTGCTCTTTAGAGCCAGAATATTTTTCTGTATTGTTAGGATCCCATTTAGAAAATCTGTAGGTAACATCTTTATCTATACCAAAAGTTTTCATCATAAAATTAATTAAATCGACTACTTGCTTAAATTCTTCTCCTAATTGTTCTTTTGTACATACTATATGCCCTTCAGAAATTGTAAATTGCCTAAGGCGTATAAGCCCGTGCATTTCTCCTGATGCCTCATTTCTAAATAGGGTAGATGTTTCTGCAAATCTAACAGGCAAATCTCTATAGCTATGAGAAGTTGCGTTATATATACTGTATTGGAAAGGGCATGTCATAGGTCTTAATGCAAAAACTTCGTTATCTTTATCTTCATCACCTAAAACAAACATATCCTCTTTATAATGTTGCCAGTGTCCAGAAATTTTGTATAAATCGCTTTTTGCCAAAAAAGGAGTTTTTGTTAATACATAACCTCTTTTGTATTCTTCATCTTCAACAAAACGTTGCAAAATTTGTATTATTCTTGCGCCTTTAGGCATTAAAAGAGGAAGCCCTTGCCCAATAGTATCTGATGTTGTAAATAAAGAAAGCTCTCTACCTAGCTTATTATGGTCTCTTTTTTTAGCCTCTTCACGCTGTGTTAGAAATTCTTCAAGATGGCTAGCTTTTGTAAAGGCGGTTGCATATATCCTTGCTAGCATTTTGTTTTTTTCATTACCTTTCCAATAAGCACCAGAAGAGCCATCTTGATTTAAAATTTTGATAGCTTTTGCATATTTAGTACTTGTTAGATGAGGACCAGCACATAAATCGACAAATTCGCCTTGTTTATAAAAACTTATTGTATCATCTTCTTTTAAATCGTTTACTATTTCTATTTTATAAGGTTCATCTTGCTTTTTAAGAAAATCTAAAGCGTCTTTTTTAGAAAGGGTAAATCTTTCGATAGGTAAATCTTCTTTTACGATGTTTTTCATTTCTTCTTCGATTTTTAAAAGCTCATCGCTAGAAAAAGGCTTGTGATCAAAATCGTAATAAAAGCCATCTTCTATAGCAGGGCCTATAGCCATTTTAGCATCAGGGAAGAGCCTTTTTACGGCTTGAGCCATTATATGAGCGGAGGTATGCCTTAAAATTTTAAGCCCTTCCTTGCTATCTATAGTGATTAAATTTAGGTTGCAGTCGCTTGTAATAATTGTTCGTATATCAACAAGCTTGCCATCTATAGTAGCGCCAGCGGTATTTCTTGCTAGCCCTTTGCTAATTTGTTTTGCTATATCTAAAACAGAAAGTCCCTTTTCAAATTCTTTAACAGAGCCATCTTTTAAAGTAATTTTAATCATAAAAATTCTCCTTTATAAAAATGTTTGAAATAAAGCGTTTATTTATATTATTATAGTGTATCACATTAAATTATTATATGCAAGGCGCTTTATAATTTAATATGATACACTATAGAAAAATAAAATTGGTATAAACAGCATGAAAATTATATAATCATACATACTGTTTACACCAATGATAAAAAGAGGGAATATCATTTATATTTATTTATTTGTGCTTTTATTTATTATGTATGATGAAATATATGTTTTATCTTGTTTTTTAATATTTTTAAAGCAGGCTCTGTAACAATATTTAAAATCTTTATCATAATGTTCAACTGCTAATATAGATGCGATACAGACAATATTTTGCTCTTCTAAAGGTATACTAATTTTTATTAAATTATTTATATTAAAAGCAGTATCAGAAAAAAACTTAATACCTCCAGCGCTAATATTTTGGGTAAGCCCCATGCAAGAAAGAGCTGTATCTTTTAAAAGGCTTTCATTAGATGTATCTTTAATAGAATCGAACTTGATATCTATAGATATATCTAGCCTAATATTTAAGCGACGTTGGATTAAAATAGTTTCTTTTTTTAATAATTTTGCTTTAAAGCAATAAATATTGCCTTTAAAAAAATGTTCTTTAATGCTTATGTAATTTTTTAAAATACCACGTTTTGTTTTAAATATTATGCCGTATTCAGAATTTTGAGGTAGGGTAATAACATTGCCATTTATCATAGGGGCTAAAATATTAATTTCGTCTTCAGATATAGCTGTATCTAGCTTTGTTAAAATAGGGTATTCAAAATTTATGTCGTTTAAAAGCACTATACCGACTTTAGTCCCTCTTTTTAGGTTAAATATTTCGGTATTACTTATTATAGTTTGTATATCTTCCATAGGCGATATTAATTTACATTTTGCTCATCTTCAAATACGATTTTGTCTAGGTTAGATATTTCAAAGCCAGCAAGCTTTGCAAGCTCTAATATGGATCTTTTTGATATTTTTTTGCCTTTATATTCTATAAGGTCACTCATCTCTCCTGTAAATATATCTGTAGGGTTATATTTTTTTAAAATAATTTGATCGTTGTTTGTAAAAATTTCAAGAGGATCCTTAATATTTATTTCAAGATTTTTTCTAAGCTCTATAGGTAAAACTATCCTACCGAGTTCATCAACTTTACGTACTATACCAGTAGATTTCATGTATAAATTCTCCTTTCATTTACATCGTTATATTTGTCTTATTAAAATAATAACATAACTGAAAAAAAAAGTCAATTATTAAAATAAAGTGTAATTTTGTGAAAAATAGTTATTTTAGCATTTATTTTTAACAAATATATATACTAATTCAGAAAAAAATATTATTTTAAATATAAATTTTCAAAAAAAAAATGATAAAAATTTTAAATAATTTTATTTTGCAATTTATGAATAAATAATTTTTTTTTGAAAAATATAGAATTAGGTAAATTTTTTTTAGGAGGTAAAATATTGTTAATAAGTAAAGATATAGAAAAGAACATAGCTTATTTTGAAAGCAGATTTAAAGATTTTGGCGATCTTGTTAAAAGAGAAATTCCACTTGGTAAAAATGAAGATATAAATATATATCTAGGATATATAGATGTTATGACAGACAAAAACTTTATAGATAATATTTTGGAAAACTTGATGCTAGAGCTTAAAGAGATTGACCCAAAATTAAAAACTATTAAAGAAAATATTTTTAACGGAATAAAAGATTCTGGCTTAACAACAGCTGATTTAACAGAAGAAGATGATTTTGAAAAAGCGATAGATGCAGTATTGGCGGGCGACACAGTTGTTTTTATAAATGGCTTTGAAAAGTGCATTATGTTATCTACAAAGGGCTTTCCAAGGAGGGGGGTAGAAGGCTCCGATACAGAAGTTGTGGTACAAGGGGCAAAAGATGCCTTTACAGAAACATTTAGGATAAATAGCGTATTAATAAGAAGAAGGATAAGAGATACTAATCTAAAGCTTTTGCAAATGAGAATAGGGCGAAGAAGTAAAACAGATATAGGTATAATGTATATGGAAAATTTGGTAAGAGAAGAAATATTAGAAGAAGTTAAAAAAAGGCTTAAAAAAATAGATATAGATGCTATATTAGATAGCGGATATATAGAGCAGTTTATAGAAGACGATTATTTATCCCCCTTTCCACAAATGCAGCTAACAGAACGCCCAGACAAAACAGCAGCAGCTCTTTTAGAGGGTCGGATAGCTATTATAGTAGACAATACTCCTTTTGTAATAATAGTGCCGGTTGTTTTGGCTAGTTTTTATCAAGCGGCAGAAGACTATTATCAGCGATTTCAAATAATGAGTTTTATAAGAATAATAAGATATATAGCTGGAGCTATAGCGGTATTTTTGCCTGGATTTTATATAGCAGCTACAATATATCACCCCTCTATGATACCTATGGAGCTTATGCTAAAAATGTCTGAAGCAAGAAAAACTGTACCTATACCAGCAGTATTAGAAATACTAATTATGGAAATAGCGTTTGAAACACTAAGAGAGGCTGGTATAAGGTTGCCAAAAGCGATAGGAAGCACCCTTGGTATAGTGGGGGGTATAATAATAGGGCAAGCGGCGGTAGAGGCCGGTATAGTAAGCCCTATTGTCGTGATTGTTATAGCGCTTACAGCTATTTGTAGCTTTGCGATACCTAGCGTACAGCTTGTTGCCGGATATAGGCTTACTAAATATTTTGTTATTTTTTTATCTTCTATTTTAGGTATTTTAGGATTTTGGATAGCGATTTTAGCTATTTTAATACATTTAGCTAGCTTAAAAAGTTTTGGTATACCGTATTTATACCCTTTTGTATCTGTTTCTAAAACAAGCTTAAAACAAATAAAAGATACTATTTTAAAATTTCCTATTTTTACAATAAATAAAAGACCGATATTTACTAAAAAAGGGCAAAGGACAAGGCTTAACTTTTCTAAAGAAAAAAAGGAGGATTTATAAAATGTTTTCTAACAACAATATAGTATCTTTAAGGCAATTAAAATTGCTTTTAATACTAGACATTTTTGGAACATCTATAACGGTGCTGCCAAGAAAGCTAGCAGAATACGGAGGGCAAAACGGCTGGATTATTATGCTTATAAGCGTATTATTTGCTTTTGTTTGCCTTTTTTTAATAAATAATGTTGCGAGCCTTTTTCCTAAAGATAGCTTTTATAGCTATAGCTCAAAAATATTAGGCAAACCTTTAGGCTTTATTATAAGCATAGGCTTTTTGATAAAAATATTAATATCTATTGCGTTTGAAATAAGGATTTTTTCTGAAATTTTAAAAGAAATAATGTTATTTAATACTCCTTTTTGGATAATATCTATAAGCATGCTTGTTTTGGGCGGATACATGGCAAGCAAAGGTTACGAGGCAAGGGGTAGGATAGCAGAAATACTTATATTTGTTGTATTTATACCATTTTTTATTTTATTTTTTATAGCTTTATTTGATTTAGACTTTTCTAATTTGAAGCCTATTTTAAAAGAAACAAGCGTAAATAATATGCTAAGTGGGGCTTTATATGCTTTATTTTATTTTTCTGGGCTTGAGTTTATTTTGCTTGTTTATCCTTATATTAAAGATAAAAAAGAAATAAAAAAGGTAACATTTAAAGCTTTATTATTTATAGGTATAGTGATGGTATTAATAAGTATAATAACTATAGCAAGGTTTGGAAAATATGATTTGGTAAATCAAATGTGGCCTGTTTTAGAAATGATGGATAGTATGGATTTGCCTGGGTCTTTTGTTGAAAGGCAAAGCGCCCTTATTATGACATTTTGGATAATATCTATATTTATGATAGTTAATGCTGGCATATTTTTTTCTTCATTATTATTAAAAGATATTTTTAAAAAAGGTACACATACAAAATATATATGTTTTTGTATACCTTTTATATATATTGTAGCGTTACTTCCTAAAAATATTTATAATGTATATCATTTGATGGACATGTTTTACAAATATTTTGGGTTATTATATTTATTTATAATACCTTTAATATTATTAATTTTAGCAAAAATAAGGGGGCTTAAAGATGAAAAAAATTAGAATTATAAGCTTTATAAGCATTATAATTTTTATAAGTATATTTTTAACTGGTTGTTTTGATAAGGTAGAATTAGAAGATAGAGCATTAGTATTAGGTATAGGTATAGATAAATACGAAGATACAGAAGATGCAGAAAATACAGAAGATACAGAAAAATCATTTTTTGTATCGCTTTCTATGCCCCTTTCAAATTCTAGCCAAAATACAGAAGGAGGAGAAGAAAATACAGAAGATGCAAAAACACTAAAGAAAGGGGCAGGCAAGACGGTATTTGACGCTTTATCTGTATTAGATGAAAAGACTAGCCAAAATTTATATTACGGACATTTGAAAGTAGCTATTTTGGGCGAAGAAGTATTAAAAGATGAAAGCCTTTTAAGAGAAACTATAGATTTTTTAGAAAGAAATAAAGAAATAAGTAGAAAAATTATTATATTAGCATCTAGCACAAAAGCAGAAGATATTTTAAGCACAGTACCAGAAGAAGAAAATATAATGGGGTTATATATAAACAATTTTTATAAAAATGCAAAAAATAGAACATATTTTTCTTACAAAAAGAGCCTTGAAGATATAGTAAAAGATTTTTTAGCAAATGATGGAGATACCGTTATACCGGCTATAGAAAGTACAGAGGGAGATATAAACTATTTTGGGCTTTGTGTATTAAAAGATTATCAGCTTGCTGGTTATTTAAGCGCAGAGGAGGTAAAGCCCTTTTTGCTTTTAAAAGATAAAAATTATTTAGGTACACTTACGATAGATACAGAAGATATAGCATCTTCTATAGAAATATTAAAAAAAAATATAAAAACAAGCTTTAATGAAGACGGGGGTAAAATAATTTATAACGTAGATTTGAACATAAATGGAGAAATTTTTGAATACAACAATAAAAATGATACTACAGAAATATCAAAAAATTATGCTACACTACAAGAAGAATATGCAAAATATTTAAAACAATCTATGTTAGATATGCTTAATAAAATAAAGGATATAGGAGCAGATGTAATAGGGCTTAAAGAAGAAATAAGAAAAAATAATTATGATTTGTATGAAAAATATAATTTGCAAAATACAGATATATATAATTTTTTAGAATTTAATGTTAATTGCGCTGTTAATATAAAAGGAGCTGGGGGGATAAAATAAATTTCAACTATTTAGAACATATGCATTTGTGCTTTGTAGAATGCTTTTAAAGGGGCTGGCTTTTGGCACTTTTTTATTATAAGCTAAAGTTGACAAAAATTTTTAAAAATGATATACTAAAATCTATTAAATACGGAAGTTTTTGTACTTAAAATTAAAATTATGATACAATAGGCTTAAAAGATAAGGAGTAAATAATGAAAAAAACTAACGATTTAACTCTTCTTGACGACTTTTTATTTTGCAAAGTAATGGAAGATAAGGAAGAATGTATACATTTACTTAAAATAATTACCGGAAAAGATATAAAAAATATAGAATATATCGATACACAAAAAGCGCTTGATTTAGCTCTTGATGCTAAAGGCGTTCGCCTTGATGTATTTGTTAAAGATGAAGATACTATGTATAATGTAGAAATGCAAGTTGCTAAAGAAAAAGATTTAGCCAAAAGAACAAGGTACTATATGTCTATGATGGATATGTATACAATAAAAAAAGGGAGCAAATACGGCAAACTTCCTAAAAGTATTGTAATTGTTATATCGCCGTTTGATTATATAGGCAAAAATTTACCTATATATGAATTTGAGCGCTATTGCAATCAAGATAAAAATATAAAGTTAGATGATGGCACCAAAACTATTTTTTTGAACTTAAAAGCTGATTTAAATAATTTAAAAAACGAAGATTTAAAAGCGTTTTGTAAGTATTTAAACGGTGAAGAAGTACATAATAGTTTTGTGGATAGGTTAGATGAAAAAGTAAATAAAATTAAAAATAGTGAAAGGTTTCAGGTGAGTCGTATGAAAGCATTGGAATTAATGGAAGACAATTTGCAAAAAGGTATTGAAATAGGGATGGAAAGAGGGATGAAAAAAGGTAAAATAGAAGGCAAAATAGAAGGTAAAATAGAAGGTAAAATAGAAGGTAAAATAGAAGGCAAAATAGAAGGCAAAATAGAAGAAAGGCAAGACAGCATACAAAGGCAAATAAAATTATTAATAGAATTTAACCAAAGCAGAGAAGTAATAATTGATAGAATAATAAAAGATTATAATATAACAAAAGAAGAAGCAGAGAAACACTATAATAAATATAGTGACGGACAAAAATATTAATTCAAGACATCTTTTAAAGTAGTTTTTATGCTTGAAAATCAAAAACAAATATAGCATATAGATCATATTAGGTTAGGAATTTGTATTTAAGGTAAAAATATTATTCATATAAATTTGCTGGATAAAAAGCTTTCTTTTTTGTGGTTGCAAGGAAACATACACAAAATTCATTATTTTAAAAAAGGTTTGCAAAATATAAATGGTATAATAATGATTTAATATATGAATGTTTTTTAGCTAGATTAATGCAAAAAATAATATAAAAGGTTATTATTTAAAGGCGTTTTATACGCCTTTTTTATTGCTTGTAGTAGTAGTACCATGCAAAAGCAAAAGGCGAAGTGATATATTTTTAAGATAATATATAAATAGGAATACTTTTTTGATAGAAAATATTACTTTATAAGAAGGAATAAGTAAATAATAGTTAGCATAAAGTAAAAATAGTAAGTACAATAGATAATTTATAGATTTATTTTGAAACAATAAGAAAAAAATGATTTTGTTTTTTTAAAAATGTATGCATTATTCATTTTTTTTAGCATATTTCATAGAAAGGACACTAAAGGTATACCCCTACCTTTAAACAAGATAAAGAGCAAAAACAAGCATTACGCTAAAGATTTACACAAAAAAAATATCTTTAAATGATAAAATTATTACATAAAATTAAAAAAAGAAAGGAAAAAGTATACCCCCTAGCTAAAAAGTAAATTAGGTAAATATAAATATATTATTATAGAAAAAAGTAATCAAATAAGCAAGAAAACAAGCATTACAACAAAAATTTTATACAAAATAAAAAAATATCTTCTAATATACTATAATTTTAATATATGATTTTAATATATAAAATTTTTATACAAAACACTAAAAGATATTTATTAAAGAAAAAAATTAAAGAAAAGAACAATTAAATAAAACAAATACCAGCATAAAAGACTTATATTTAACACAAAAATATCTTCAAATGTTACAAAAAAATATTAATTATTACATATAAATTACAAATAGACAAAAACTATTGCTTTTTTTAAAAAATGATGTTATATTTATAATCAAGCAAGGCAAACAAGTAAATTTATTTTATATATAGATTTAAAATTTTATTAAATAATTTATTTCTCCCTTTTTTTAAGGGGTTAAGCCTAAAATGTTACATTAACATTACAGAAAACAAAAGCTATTGACTACAAAAGTTTGCAATGCTATAATGTAATTACAGTGGGTATTTTAGCGATTAGCTTTTGCCCAGTAAAATTTAGGAGGAATTATATAATGAAAAGAAAAATTGCAATATTATTAGCAGCTATTATGACGACTTCAGCG
>CBCPNA010000037.1:0-10061 GCA_965120415.1 uncultured Bacillota bacterium
TTATTCCTAAACTATTTCCACCATTTTCTGCTTTTCTATTTAATATACGCCCTGAAATACAGTAGTTTTTTCTTTCATTTTCTACTATAAAAGGAATATTGCTATAATCTGCTGTTACCGTTGGTGCAACGCTAAGTGGTCCAGCATATCTTACTCCTTGACCGTGATTTTCAAATAATAGCTTTTCCATAATCATAGGTAGGCCTCCAAGACTATGTGTTAATGTTGTTGATTTATTAATAGCTATATCTTGTTCTGAAAGACATATTATATCATTCCTGCTTGTTTCATTAAAGCTTCTTCTAATATCTTGTGTATTTTTCTGCCTTTCCGTTTCACTCTGTTTAAAATCCCTTTGCAACATTTTTCGCTCAAATAATATTTCTGATGCACTTCTTCCTCCAAAATCTGCCACAATGAAGATTCTTCTTCTTCGTTGGGGTACTCCGAAATATTCAGAGTTAAGCACTCTCCAGCATAAACTAAACGTTCTTCCCATAATAACCCCAGCACTTCTCCACCTATTCTTTGGAGGTCTAGGTATAAATATTCTTTCTTTGGATATTTTGCTGATTTCCTCAAAGATAATTCTAAAGTCCTCTCCTCTGTTACTTGAGAATGCTCCACACACATTTTCCCATACAACGTATCGTGGGTAAACAAGTTCATTTGTTCCACTGCTTTCCCTCATTTCTTTTATAACTCGTATCATTTCAAAAAATAAACTTGAATTACTTCCATTTAAGCCATCTCTATTTCCTTTTGCTATGCTCATATCTTGACAAGGGCTTCCAGCTGTTATTATATCTACTTTAGGTATTTTAGCTCCATCTATTTTTGTTATATCTCCTAAATGCACTACTTCTGGAAAATGATACTTTGTTACTTCTAGTGGAAATTTTTCTATTTCACTTGACCATATAGGCTTTATTCCAACATTTTTTGCTGCTAAAATAAAGCCTCCTATTCCATCGAACAAACTTCCAAGTTTCAATATTTACCACCTCCTACTTTATAAAATTTTTAATCATAGTTATAGAGTGTAGTGTACTGCTCATATTAAATCTTGTATTTGTATCAAGTCCAAACTGACCAGCAATTCGTGGTATTTCTCCTGCTGAAAGCATAACTCCAAGTCCTACAAGCGCATTTTGGCTTAAAGTTAGTAACCCAAGCATTAATACTGTCGATTGTAAAAATGCCATTAAGCAAAGCCCTATTACTTGCTTACACCAACCAATAAATCCATCTATATACCCTCGAGGTACTGAAAACATATACAAACTTCCTACTGCTATTTGTGTTAAAAGTATACCACTTCTTTTTAAACTTGAGAAAAAGACTTTTATTACAGCATACCCCATCAAAATTAAAATAAATATTATTATAATAGGGCTTGTTATGCTTGTTATTCCCATAAATACACCCTCTGCTAATATTTCATCTAGTCCCATATTTGAAGTTTTCTCTAATACGCTATTTGCTAAATCTCCTATACTTTTTGCTCCTGTTATATCTTGTACCAAGCTTCCTTGTAAGGTTACACATAGCTTATATAGTTCAATTGGAGTTGTTGTAAAAAGTGTTGTTGCCATAAATCCTTTTATAATATTTAGGCTTGTTCCTCTTATATCCCCTCTACCGTTTTGATATTCAATAGCACACTCAAATATAGCTACAACAAATCCTATTACAAACAAACTCCATGCTAAATATGAAAATAACTGTACAACGGATGATACCCAGTCCATTTCAAATATTTCTATTCCTAGATTATTCATTATTACAAAAAAGTTGGATATAAATCCAACTATTTTTACATACACCCACTCTAGTATTTCTCCAAGTATAGTATCTGTTACAAAATCCCATATAAACAACTGCTTACCCCCTTACATACCTAGTATTTTCCATACGTATGTTGGAGCTGTTAGCGTAAATATTAAACAAGCACATAATATTGCTGGCCCTGCCCATTCAAACTGTCCGTGTTTCCTATAATCAAAATACGCTGTTCCAAGCTTTACAAAGAAAAACACTGCTAAAACAAGGTCTATTGCTGGAAAAACAACATTATTTACAACTTCTTTTATTTCTTCTGATGCTGTTTCCCACGTACTTTCAATAGCTGTAGATACATTTCCAGCTCCAAAAACATTTATACAAAACATTAAGTTTAAAATGATTAAAATTATTAAAAATATCGTTTTATTTTTCATTTTACTCTCCTTTCTGTATCCTTTATGGGTTCATTGGTGCTATATGCCAATCATCCCATAAATTTCCGTTTATATATATTCCGTTTGTTGTATAATCAATTTTTCCATTAGATATAATACTTTTGTTAGATGAGTTTTCTACACTATGCAAAGAAACTCCAAGCATTCCTGCTGGTGTCCACGCATCGAATATATAGCTATTTAAAATATAATATTCATCATCTGGATACCAAATCGGCGTAAAGTATGTTCTGTTATTATAAGTTGAAAATCTATTTTGTTTAAATTGTAAAATAGAGCTTGTACCTATTTTTCCTATATCTGTTGTTGGCTCTAACAATCTAAAGTAATTTTCAAAGCCAAATTCAGAAAAAAATGTTACACCTTTTTGTGCTGCAACTGCTATATCGTGTGTTTCTGTTCTTGTTTCTGTTTCAACATAATAACTTGTATAAGCTTCTCCAGAAGTATCGTATTCTATTTTGCTTTTTAGCACTTGCTCTGATATTTCCACAGTACATATAAGTTTTGATTCTATCTCTTGCCTTACTCCATATCTACTTTTCATTGTATATAGCTTTCTTATACCACCTAGTCCACTTGTTGTATATGTTTCACACAAAGGGTCTGTATAAACATTGTTATACAAATCACTTCCATCTGCAAAACTTACTGAATATACTTTTTTTGTTGTTAAAAATACATATTTTGTACTGTATTTTGTATCGTAACTATCTACTTCCATTTCATATTCTGTCCAGCTGTTAGATACTACATCATTAGCTATTGTTGGTATAGAACTTGGCATTTTAAAACTAGAATTTGTATCATCTGCTGTAGGGTTAGGTGGCGTATTTTCTTCTATTTCTACAACTTCAATAGGAATTTCAACTGTTTCAGTTTTGTATACAATTTTTAGTTTTCCATTACTGTATACATAATCTCCATTGCTATCTGTTTGTGGTGCTGGATAGCTTATAGTCGCAATTACTTTCATTGTTTTGGCCTCACTAGGTGTTTGCCATTTGACGTAAACTAAATCGTCTGACTTATATGCTGTACTTTTCTGACTTATAATACTCGCTCCATCTGAGCTATCGGATAAGCTAAATGTTACTTTAACTGGATTTAGGTCGGCATATGAGTCCCCACTAGAGTAATTTCCTTTTTGTTGAACATATGACATTCCTAAACTAGTTGTTAAACTTGTATATACAACTGTGTTCGTTCGGTAGGTGTATTGTGGAATTATTGTTTCTTCTTCTTTTTCTTCTTCATCTTCTTGAAATTTCACAATACCTAGTCCTAACCTACTTATTATTTGCTCATTGCTAACTCTTTCGTTTGAACTACCTTCCCACGCTTTATATCCTAAATCATCTTTTTCTAAATACATACTTAAAGGTAAGTTTTTATGACTAAAATCTACAAGCTGACTTCTTATTCCACCATTTAATATTTCATCATATAAGGCACACTCCGTTGCAGTAAAGGCAATTCTATTTCCATTAAATGTTACATATGCTACTGGTTCTAAAAGTATTTTGTATTTTCCACTTATTAAGTTTTCATAGGTTATTCCTGTTAGATTAGATATTATTTTTATTGTATACTCAGAACAAAAATATTGTTTAATAGCTTCAATGTTATTTCCAGCACTAGAACTAGCTATAATTGTTGGTAATGGTGTTTCTGGATTATAATATGTGTAATTATATTGTATAGGTACTAAGTCTTTACCATTAACATAAGACGTTTTAGATACTTTTCCAAAATGAAATACTATATCATCTGGATTTTTATTAGTAAAATCAATAGGTCTTGTTATAACTTCTCCAGTATCTGCTGCAACAACAGTTACCCTAACTCCCTCATCTCCATTTGACCATTTGTTACTACTTGTTCCTGTTCCTAAATCGCCACCTCCACCATCAAGATTACCATCTCCAACTCTACTACTCTTTTCAATATCACTTGCTATTACTTCTATTTCTAAATCATTGTTATTAGTTAGATTAGAATAAGCATAACAGCATATAGAAGTTAAAAATATAATTAACATAATTATTATACTTTTAACTTTTATTTTATTTTGCATATGGTCAACTCCTATACTAAAAATTTATTATAATAAAAAAAGACCTCTTAATTTTACATTAAAAAGTCTTTTAATTATTATATTAATCCATTGTTCCAACTTGCTTATTTATATCTCCATCACTATCTACTACTTCTCCTTGATTACTATTTGGATCTCCAGCATCTATCCATCCAAAACCTTCCATCCAAACTTTACCATCTTGAACATCGCCTGTTTTATTAGTTGTTGTTTCTGTTGTTTGTTGTGTTGTTGTTTGCGTCTGTGTTTTGTTTTCTGTTGCTTGTTGTGTTGTTGTTTCTATTTTATCTTCTGTTGTTTGTTGTGTTATTGTTTCATTTGCTGACTGTGTTGTTTCTTCTTGATTTTCTAATTGTGTTTCTTCTTCATCTTGTGTTGTTAAATCTGTTGTTTCTTCTGTTTCAATTTCTTCTGTTTCTTGTATATCCTCTCCTATATCATTTGTTTCTTCTGTAGTTTCAATATTTATATCTTCTGACATAGTATCTATGCTTTTATTACTATTAAAAAGTATAATACCTAATATTATTACAACTATAACAACTGCTATGCCTATAATCAAACTTTTATTCTTTTTCATAAGATAATCATCCTCTCTAATTTATTCTATACGACAATACCATAATATTTCAAATAAGTCTACTACTTTTTTAAAATTTAGGTATATATTTTGCTTTTAATTTTAAATTTATCTTCATATTAGGAAATACTTCACTTCCAAATTTAACAGGTACTTCTAAAAGTAAACTTACTTCTGCTTCAAAATTTTCACTATTTCCACTTTGTAAAGGTAAATTTTTTATATTTATTTGAAGATTTGAAATATAAAATTCAATACCACCACTATCAAAATATTTTACATGCTTTCCATCGCTTTCAACTGTTCCTAAAAGTTCATCTAAATATCCATAAACATCGCCAAAATCAAGGCTCTCTGCAAAACCACTTTCTGTTGGCTTATATCCAGCCGAGTAGCTTTCTCTCACAGAGTGATACACATCGTCATAATTATCATTAACTGTAGAAATAACTGCACTTTGTACTGCATCTCTTACTCCTTGAGCTATAATAAAAAGCCTTATAAATTCTGTTATAAGGCAAAAAATCATTAAAAATACCAAAATAAAAATAGCTGTAAATATAAACCCTTCGCCCTTTTTATCCTTTAATACCCTTAATATTTTCACTTATGATACACCTCACTTTTGCCACTTGCTTTTGCCCTTAGTTGTATCGTAAATGTGGTAAGGTCTGCAAATCCACCTATTTTTTGTTCAATTGTAGCTGTTACTGTTATTTCTTCATTTAATTGTATTTTTAATTGTATTTTTCCAGTTTTATTCCAGCTAACTGTTGGCTCTATCCCTAAAGTTTCTTCTAATTCTTTTTGTCTTGCAGTTGTTTCTGCCCCAACTTCTCCTGCTATTTCTGCTTCTCTACAAAGTTCTGTTACAAAAATATCTAATTGGTGTTTAGTTATAAATACTGGTACTACATTGATTATCAATACCACTATAAACATCATACAGAGAATAAATACACAAATATTAATGTAGCCCTCGCCTTTTTTATTTTTCAATATTTTTCTCAACTAAACACCCCCTAAAACATTGTACCAAAAGATTTAATTATTTCTACAATAATTATCACTCCAAACATTAGCATAAAACATATAAGCATTGTAAATGAGAACATTCTTATTTTAGCTGGTATTTTTTGAGCTTCTTTTTTTAGTCTTTGCAGCTCCATTTGTTTAAAATCGTGTGCTAAAAGCTGGAAATATCCATTATTATCATCTCCTCTTAAAACTCCAATAAGTCCTCGTATTACATCGGATAGTTTTGGTGAGTTTATTCTACTTTCAAATCTCATAAGTGCTGATTCATAAGAAGATGAACGCATATCGGCTATTAAAATTTCAAGTTCTTCTCTAAAAAAATTAGTTGTATTTAATTTTAAATTTTCTAGTATAGAAAGTACATCACGACTACTTTTAAGTTCTTGTTCGATAGTAGAGACAAATCTATATAATTCACTTTCAATTTTTTCTCTTTTAACAGCTAATTTTTCATCTACTTTTCTTATTTCTTTAAAATAAACTGTAATTGCCATTATAACAAAAATAGGAAAAATTAAAGGTATTATATATAAAAAAATAAACATACTTATTGTATGTTTATTAAAATAAATCACTATGGCTACCAGTCCTTGTTAAAGTTAAGACTAAGTTATCATCTTCTATTAAATATATTAAAATCCAATCAGATGTTATATGACATTCTTTATATCCTATCCAATTTCCAACAAGATTATGATTTTTATACTTAGCTTCAAGTTCAATTCCAGTCGCTAATTTATTTACTACTTCTTTAAGCAAATCTATTTTATATCCACGTTTAGCCATCAATTTTAAATCTTTTTCAAATTTTTTAGTTGTTTTTATTTTATATCTCATCACCTAAAATATCCTCTATCATTTGTTCTGCCGTGTTATAATATTTGTGATTTTTATCACTACTTATTTTTTTTGCCTCATCCATAGCATTTAATGTTTCTTCATTAGGTGTTTTTGCACATATTTCAAACGGAATTTTACCTTGTCTTATAACTGCTTTTGTAAATATAGTATAAGCTGTAGTAAGATTCATTCCCATTTCATTAAAAAGTTCTTCAGCTTGCTTTTTTAATTCTTCATCAATTCTTATAGTTATTGTTGTTTGTTTCATAAAACCACCTCTTTATTATATTATATAAAATTAAATTAACAATGTCAATACATTGTTAATACATAGTATATTCGTTAATTTATCTTTTTATACTCAAGTGGTCTAGTAAGTTTAATTACACAAGCTGTTGAAATGAATATTAAAACAAAAATAACAGCTAAAGTTATTTACCCAACAGTGCTGTACATAAGTGTTTCATACCAGCTGTTATTTAACATTTTACATAAAGGTATGTTGAATAAAACTAAACAAACCATAGCCAAAAACTCTTTTCTAGGCTCAAATACAAGTGATTCTAATTCTAAATTTACTATTCTCATATCGCTTAACTTTCTAACGATAGGTATTAGTACAGTTTTTAAATTTCTATCATTTTGGCATAAAATCATAGCATCAACCCATTCTCTAAATACTGCATTGTCTATTTTATATTTTAAATTATTAAGGCCCGTAATAATATCTGGATTTACAACTTTTATTTGCGTTAAAAACTCTTTAAATACTGAATACACAGGCTCATTTAAATTTTCTATCGTTTCTTCAACGCTTGTTATAATATTTTCATTTCTTAAATATGATGTTGTTATTACAGACAATGCCGTTTCAAGTTCTGAATTTATCTCTTTTTTATAATTGTTAGATGAAAGCTTGACCCACCAAAATGGTATAAATAAAAAGCCTAATGATAACACTGGTACTAAAAATATATTTGAAAATACTGTTGCTATACAAATTCCAATTCCAAAAAATAAAATAGAACTAGCAAATATTATAGGCATTTTGCTACTTCTATTCGTTATTTCAAGAATTTTTTCTATTTCTATAATTTCTCTTTTTATAAAGTTTACTTTATTTTGTTTTTTAAGCTCTTTTACTTCAGCTTTAATTCCTCTGTTTTTTTCTGTCATAATAAGTTTAAAAATATTGTTTGAAAACTCTAAAGGCTTTAGATTGAAAATAGTAAAAATACCTACAACTATACATAAAAAAGCCAACAAATTTAACATTTATCACACCCCAATTCTTTTAAAATTTCAGCTGGCATACCGTTTTCAATAAGTCTTTTTTCAAGGCTTTTTGATATATTATTTATCCTTTTATGCTTGCCATTTATAATGAATTTTTGCCCATCAAATTTATTTTCTACAATGTCATATTTAAATAAAGTTTTAAATTTTCTAGTACCATTTTCAGCAATTTCACACTCCATTATCTCCATTATTTTTCTTTTTTTATTTTCAAGTTGTTTTGCCTGCGTTAGGACTTCCCCACACTGCTAATACTTTTTTTGAATCATTTATAAATTCTTCTTCATGCTTTGGTTTTTTCTTAGAAATACTAGATATTTTCTTGAAATTTAACATTTATTCACTCTCTTTCTTAATCTTCTGTTTCTAATTGTTCTTCTAAAACAACTTCTTCAAATTCAACTATATCTCCATTTTTAAAATTTTCTAAATATTCATCTTGAGCATTTAAAAATTTCTCTTTTTCATCTCCACGATATACAAGGGATAGGTGAATATTTCCATCTTCCTCAAGTTCGGCTAATATTTTGCTCTGTTCTTCTGTTACTAAAAGGGTTACTGTCGATGCTAATTCATTTTCTTCAGATTTATTACTTTCTGTGTTGGCATCGTATCCACTACTTGCTGTAACAGCAATAACTTCCACATATTTAAGTTCATTAGGAATAACTGTTTCTTCAGTATCTCTAAAATTTGCTGATATTACTGACACTATATCTCCACTTTTTATTTTGCCACTTAGTCCATTAGCAAATGATGTTATAGTAACAGAAATTGCCCTTTTTTCTCCATTAAGATTATATAAATAATCATTTTGGGCAGTTGGTTCGCTACTTATTTTTGTTGTTAAAATTGTATCATCTATATTTATATCTACTGTTGCAAACTTACCTATTACTAAATCTTTATCATTTACAACACTGCTTGGTAAATTTAATTTTGAAACTTCAACTTCTTTTACAGCGTCCTTTGTTATTTCATCTCCACTTTTTATTTCCTTAACTGCTCTAACAACGACTACACTTTCAACTGATTTATTATTCAAAAATGGTGCTATTATAAAACATATAAAAAATGCAATTACTATACATATACAACCTAAAACTGTTCTATTTTTTAAAATTTTCATTTAATTCCTCCTGAATTTATAATTATTATCCAAAAACTGAAAAACGGTATTAAAGGAAATGATTTTACACATTTCCCTTTTACCATTTTCAAAATGATATAAAAAATGAGCATTGTAATTAGTCCTAAAATAACTACTACAATGCTCTTATAAAAACCTAAAATTAAACTTATTGCTAAAATAAACTTAACATCTCCACCACCTATTCCACCGTATTTTATCGCTATAATCAAAATAATTATAGGTACAATTAATCCAAACATATTTATTACCTTAAAATTAAGCATAAATAACATACTTATTAATAAATTGAGCGTATCTGGAACAATTCTCTTTTTTATATCAAATATACTGCCGACTAAACATAGTACAATTAACAAGAAAATTTGTAACTTTTCCATCTTTAGCCTTTATAATCAAACAAATCTTTAACTCTTTCTACTAGAGTTGGCATAATTTGTGTTGTTGAATAATGCATAAAGTCCAGCTAAAAGCAATGCTCCAACTACAACTGCAATTAATATTTTTAAGCCACTATCTACATATCCTTCGCCTTTTTTATCCTTTAATAAACGCATTGCTACTTGACCTTTTGCCATCATTTCTGTTCCTTTTCTGTTAACTTTATTTAAAAATTTTCTCATAATTTCATTCTCCTTTTAATATAATAAATTTTTAGTATATAACTACTTATTGTTTAAATTTTACACTCCTAACCCCCTTTAATATAATTTATTAATTTTAGGCATCACTCCTTTCAAAAAATATTTTTACTCTTCCTTTAATTGATTAATTATTTCATCAAGCAAACTTATACATTTTTGCTTGTCCATATTTCTT
>CBCPNA010000038.1:0-12255 GCA_965120415.1 uncultured Bacillota bacterium
TACAACAAGGTAGACAAGAAGGTATACAAATGCAAATTAATTCACTTATCAGATTTAATGTATCTAAAGAAAATATAATACAAGAATTAATAAAAAACTATGCTTTAACAAGAAAACAAGCTGAAGAATATTACGATAAATATAGCTTGTAGGTTAGGTTTAGCTTATGAAGATGATAAGATAAATTATCATTATAAATTTTCCATAACATAATATACTTTTCTCAAGCTAGATAAAAGACGCCAAAAAGCGTCTTTTATATTATATACAAAATCATACATATCTATAAAGGTAACACAAAACAAACATAAAATCAAGCTCTTATAATTTCTATCTATAATATTTTAAAATAATATATTACCTTTAACTATAGTTTTTAAAACTTCTCCAAAAAATTCCATATCTTCATAAGGAGAATATTTTGCTCTAGAAAAAAACTGCTTACTTTTTATAGTTTTAGGTTCATTAGCGTTTACAAATATAATATCAGCATCAAAACCTTCTTTTATTTCTCCTTTATTTTTTAAACCCAAAATTTCTGCTGGTCTTTTGCTCATAAGCAAAGTTAAATCTTCTATCTTTAGCTTTTCTTCTTTTACAAGTTTAGCATTTGATACCGAAAAGCAAACTTCTAGCCCAGATATTCCAAAAGCTGCCTTTTCAAATTCTGCTATCTTTTTTTCTTCTAAAGCGGGCATATGCCCAGATTCTATTATATCTATAGTACCATCTTTTATACCGTCTATTATGGCTCTTGCATCTTCTTTTGTTCTTAAAGGGGGCATAATTTTTGCAAATGTGTTATAATTTTCTAGCTGTTCTTCTGTTAATGTAAAATAATGTGGGCATGTACCACAAGTTATATTGACATTATTTTTCTTAGCCCCTCTAATAATTTCTACTGCTCCTTTTGTTGTTACAGAAGATATATGTATTTTAGCCCCTGTATATTTTGCTAAAATAACATTTTTTGATACTTCTATCTCTTCTGCCTCACGTGGTATACCAGGTAAGCCTAATTTTGTTGACATATATCCATAGTGTACAACCCCTTGTTTTGCTAGCCCTTGTTCTATACAATGTGTTATAATGGTAGCATTTAGCATTTTAGAATATAAAAATATATCACGAAGTAATACTGTATTTTGTATACTAACTCCTCCATCAGATATACCGACAGCTCCAGCTAGTATCATTTCTCCTATTTCTGCTATTTGTTCGCCCTTTCCAGCTTTTGTCATATTAACATAAGGATATATATTAACAAGCCCCTTTTCTTTTGTTTTAGAAATAATGTATTCTACAACAGTTTTGTTATCAACAATAGGCTTTGTGCTAGCAGAAGTTACTAAAGTTGTAAAGCCACCTTTTACCGCCGCATTGCTCAAAAAAGCTATATTATCTTTATTTTCGTACCCTGCTTCGCACATTTTGCAATTTAAATCTATAAAGCCCGGCAAAACTAATAGCCCCTTTGCATCTAAAATTTCATCTACGGTTTCTTCTATATTATCATCAATCTTTTTTATAGTACCGTTTTTAATAAATATTTGTTTTGCCTTTTTTTCTTTACTTCCACCAGAAACAATCATCGCATTTTTAATAAGTAATTTCATATTAATTCTCCATTCCTATAGACAATAAATATAATAAAGCCATCCTAACTGCAACTCCATTTGTTATTTGGTCATCTATAATAAAGTTATCACTTTCTAAAATACTACTACTAACTTCTACTCCCCTATGTGGCATACCAGGGTGCATAACTATAGCATCTTTATTAGCATAAGCCAAAAGCTCTTCATCTAGCTTAAAAAAGCTTTTATATTCATTAAAAGATGCTAGCCTACTTTTATAGCTTTTTTCATCTTGCAATCTAAGAGTCATTATAACATCTGCCCCTTTTATTGCGTCTTTAATATTATAATATATTTTAACTCCAAACTCATTTAAATTAGGGGGTATCATAGTTGGAGGGGCAGCAACAGATACATAAGCCCCTAGCTTTAAAAGCCCCCATATATTACTTCTTATAACTCTAGAGCTTTCTATATCACCTATTATAGCAACTTTAAGCCCTTTAAAATCTTTTTTTATATTTTTTATAGTCATTAAATCTAAAAGTGCTTGGCTAGGGTTTTCATTTATTCCATCGCCTGCATTTATAACACTTGCAGAAACATTTTCAGCCAAAAACTTAGCACTTCCGCTCATATTATGCCTAACTATTATAAAATCTGGCCCCATTTGGTCTATAGTTTGTCCTATTTCTTTTATATTTTCATATCTATTATTGCTTTCTTGTGTTTCTATTTCTACAATATTAGCACTTAAATATTGTGCCGCTAGCTCATAAGAAAGCTTTGCCCTTATGCTTTTTTCAAAAAACAAACTAATAACAGATTTACCCTCTAAATAAGGTGATTTTTTATTTTTTTTGCCTATTACATATTTCATTGTTTCTGCTGTATCTAAAATATATAAAATTTCTTCAGCAGTAGAATCCATCAAGCTTATAAAATCTTTTCTTTTTAAAAACATTTTTTTCTCCTAATTATTTTTTAATTTATTTATAATTTTTGTAAAATATAATGGTAAGTCTGTTTCAAACTCCATATATTCATCTTTTGTTGGATGTATAAAGCCTAATGCTTTTGCATGTAAAGCTTGCCCTTTAAGGCTAAAAGGCTGGTTTTTAAAGCCATAAACTGTATCCCCTAAAAGAGGATGACCTATATAAGACATATGTACCCTTATTTGATGTGTTCGCCCAGTTTGTAATTTTAGCTTGACAAAAGTAAATTTATCAAAATATTCTAAAACTGTATAATTTGTTATAGCTTGTTTGCAATTTTTATAAACAACAGCCATCTTTTTTCTATCTTTTGGGTTACGCCCTATTGGAGCATCTATAGTACCTTTATTATTTTTTAATTTGCCAAAAACAATAGCATAATATATACGATGCATAGAGTGGTTAGCAAGCTGAATAGCAAGCTTATTATGTGCAAAATCATTTTTGGCAACAACTAAAATACCAGATGTATCTTTATCTATCCTATGTACTATACCTGGTCTTAACGTACCATTTATAGAAGATAAATTTTGCTTACAATGGTGCATTAAGGCGTTAACAAGCGTACCGTTATAATTGCCTGGGGCTGGATGCACCACCATATTTTGAGGCTTGTTTATAACAATTATGTCCATGTCTTCATATATAATATCAAGGGGTATATCTTCTGCTGTTATATTTTGCTCTTCTGGTGGTTTTAAAAAAATAGCTATGTTATCGTTTTGTTTTATTTTATAATTTTTATTTATAGATTTATCATTAACAAAAACTTGGCTTTCTTCTATTAATTTTTGTATTTTATTTCTTGATATAGTTTTGATATTTTCGTTTAAAAATATGTCTATTCTTTTATTTTCATCTTCTTTTAATGCAATAAAATTAAAACTTTCCAATAATTTCACCTAACTTTTTTACCTTTAAAATCAGATAATAAAACTGCAATAATAATCAAGATAGTACCGCTAACAACTAAAGCATCAGCTATATTAAAAACTGCGAAATCGTTTCCAAAAAAAACAAAATGCAACATATCAACAACATATCCTCTAAAAATTCTGTCTAGCAAATTGCCTATTGCCCCTGCTATTATTAAATCAAGGGCTATATTAAAAACATTATCAATTTTGCTTTTTACAGTCTTTTTATAATATTTAAAACAAAATATTAAAATAATTATAGTAATAAATATAAAAACATATCTCGCCCCACTAAACAAGCCAAAAGCAACTCCGCTATTTTCTACATATGTTAAATAAAAAAAATCTTTTATAATTTCAAAAGAAGATATAGGTTTTAATTTTAAAATACATATATATTTTGTAAGCTGGTCTAATAATACTAATAAAAATATAAGTATTATGTTATTTTTTTTCATTTGCCCTCCATATTTAGCTATTATTAATAATTATATCATACAAATATATATATAATCAATAAAAAGATTAATAAAATAGAAAGCACTTAGCTTTTACGATAGACATATAAAAACAAGACATATCAAAAGTCTAAAACAATCTTTTATAAAAAATAAAAAGATATTCTTTAGATGATTAAAATAGATATGCCTTATTTATATTAACCCCTAACTGTATGTAATTTAATAATATTTTTTTATTAGCTTATCTAGTTTTCTGCTAACGGATAAAATTTCATCTTTTGGCCTATTTTCATAAATTTTTTTATTCAAAACTTTTCTAAGCTTGTTTATTTTTTTTAAAATATTTTTTTTTAATCTCTTTTTGCTAAAAATCATGATACAAATCCCCCTTATTTATTATGCTTTAATTATACCTTATTTTTAACTGCCCTTCTTTTAAGCAGAACAAATATTACAAATGATATAACAAAAATAATAGATAAAAGCCTTGAAATTGCTATGTTTGTATAAGGTATTAAAAGCGCATCTGTCCTAAGCCCTTCTATACAAAAGCGCCCTATACCATATCCTATAAAATATATAGATATAAGCTCGCCATCAAATTTTTTATTTTTTCTATAAAAATAAATTATTAAAAAAATAATTAAATTCCAAAAAGATTCATACAAAAAAGTTGGGTGTACTTGTATATATTCAGCACCGTTTATTGTAATAGTATTTTGTAATGTGTATGAATCTGGTGAGCTTGCTTGACTTTTTAAATACCTCATAGCAAAAATATTATCTGTATATGTACCAAAAGCTTCTCTATTAACAAAATTACCAAAACGCCCTATTATTTGCCCTATCAAAAGCCCCATAGATATCGTATCAGCAACTTTTAAAAAATTAAGCTTTTTTATTTTGCAATATATAAAATAAGATAAAGCTCCCCCTATTATAGCCCCATAAATTGCTATACCACCATTTCTTATATTAAAAATTTCTTTTAGATTATCTTTAAAATATTCAAAAGAAAATACAACATAATAAAGCCTTGCAAATATAATGCTGAAAATAATTGCAATAATAAAGCCATCTGTATATATATTTTGATTTTGATTAGTCCTTTTAGCTTCTTTTAAAACAAAACATAACCCTAAAAAAATACCTAATGAAATAATTATACCGTACCAATATATATCTATATTAAAAATAGAAAAAGCAATTTTATTTAATTTTGATATTTTAATCCCTAAATAAGGAAACCAAATTTCGGGCATAAATAATCCTCCTTTTAGCTAACTATGCTTAAAAAACATGTTTTATCTAGCTTGTTTAAAAGGCTAGATACATCTTTTATATCGATATTTTTTAAGCACTCTAGATATTTTTTTATATTAAATCCATAATAAAAAAATTCAGCTTCCATCGCAACGATATTGCTTATAAAATTAAATTGCTTTATAAAATTAGATATATGCTTATTTTTTATCCTTTCAAAATCTTCTTTATTAATATGATCAAAGCTTTCAAGCTCTTGTTTTATATAGGATAATAATTTTTTAGGATTAGATGAAATAGCACTAAAAACAGAAAAATTATTATTTGCTATGCTATTAAAGCTAAAAGAAAAAGAATTATCTATAATTTTTTCATTATAGAGTTTTTCATAAAATTTTGAGCTTGTCCCAAAGATAATATCTAACAATATTTTATTTGCAATTATTTGTTTTTCTATTTTATCATATTTTTCTTCTTGTTTAAAGCCTATATTTAAAATTTTTTGCTTTATTTTCATATCTTTTTCTACAATTAATTTATTATTTTCATTTTTTTCTTCAAAATATGAGTAATTACATGATTTTTTTTCTTTTAGTTTTAAATTATCACAAACTAGCTTTTCTATATTATCAAAATTTTTTACATCTCCAGCAATAATTAATATAGAGTTATCTTTTGTATAAAAATTATTATAAACTTCATATAGCATATCCTTGTCTATTTTTTCTATATCTTGTATTGTACCTGCTATATCTTTTGTGATAGAATTATTTTTGCTATACATAATATCAAGTAGGTTAAAATAGACTTTCCAATAAGGGTCATCTTCATACATATTTATTTCTTGTGCTATAATACCTTTTTCTTTTTCTACATTTTCATCTGTAAAATAAGGTCTGCTAACAAATTTTAATAATTCTTTTAAATTTTCTTCAAAATAATCTACGCAAGAAAAGTAATAAGCTGTTGTTGTAAAATTTGTAAAAGCGTTTACATTGCCTCCATATTTATTAAAAACTTCAAAAACATTATATTCTTTATCTTCAAAAAGCTTGTGTTCTAAAAAGTGAGCTATACCAAAAGGATGCGTAATCTTTTTGCCATCTTTTATAAATGTATTGTTTATCGAGCCATAGTTAAAAGCTACCATAGCCTCCTTTTCTACATAATCTTTTTTTTGTATAAAGCAAATATTAATACCATCTATATTTTTATATATTATATCATCTATTTCATTTATCATTTTTTTCTCCTTTCATAAAATATGTTGTATCTAGCCAAATATCAAAAAAAGCTTTTTTTATATCCTCTTTAGAAACATTTTCTATTTTTTGTATTATTTCATCTATATTTAATTTTATATTTGCTAAATAATTTGAAAAATAATAATCCATCATAGAAGTATTATAATCTGAAATGCTTAAATACCTTTTTTCTAAACTCTTTATTGCGTTTTTTATATCTTCTTCTGTAAAATTACCTTTTTTTATATCCAAAACTTCATTTTGTATTTTTGAAAGCACATTTTCATATTCTTTAAAATCTATACCAGCTTGTATAAAAATAACCCCTTTAAACATAAATAAAAAGGAATTTATATAATAGCATAAGCTTTCTTTTTCTCTTATATTATTAAATAATTTAGAAAAAGCACCTCCTCCTAGTATTTCATTAGCAACCAAAAGCGCAAAAAATAATTCATCTTCTGTGCTTATATTTGTTCTATAAGCAAGGCAAATTTTACCTTGAGTTATATCAAATATTTCTATTATATTATTTGTTTTTTGCCTTTCTTCTATTAAAAATTGTGATTTTATATTTTTAAAACTTCTATCTTTTATATCAAAATACTTTTGAGCTAAATATGTTGCCTCTGTTTTTAGTATATCTCCTAACATAATTATATTTATTTCTGCCTCTTTTAATAAATTTTTATAATAATCAAATAAATTTTCGCTATTTATATTATCTAAATCTTTAATATATCCATCAGCAAATATGCCAAAACTTTCTTTTTTAAACATATATTCTATACATTTATTTTTTGCTAGCTCTCTTTTATCATTTTCTGACATTTGTATTTTATCTTTTAGCAAACTTTTTGCTGTTTCTAAATGATTATCTTCAAACTTTTTTAAGCTATAAAAAGGATTTAAAATAATATCAGCTAAAAAGCTAAATACTTCTTCTTGATTTGTAAAATTTATATATTCTATAAAAAATTCTAATATTTGAAAATCGCCTTTTTTTAAAATATCTGTATAAAATTCGCTTCCGTTCATTTTTTCTGTTTTTAAATTTATTTCTCTTATAGATTTATATTTAAAGTTGCCTATAGAAAGGATTATGGGCAAAATAGCATTATATGTTACAGTTTTTTTATCAAGCTTTGTTTTTATCAAAATAGCTATACAGTTAGTTTTAAATTTTTTTGTATTTATTATGCTTAGGTTTAAGCCTTCTTTTATTTGTATTAATTGCATTTTACCTCCTACATATATTTTTTCATATTTTTTAAAGCACTTTTTTCTAACCGACTAACTTGTGCTTGGCTTATATTTATTTCTTTTGCAACTTCCATCTGTGTTTTACCTTCAAAAAATCTTAAGTTTATTATATATTTTTCTCTTTTGTTAAGCTTTTTCATAGCCTCATTAAGGCTAATATTTTCAACCCAATTAGATTCTAAATTTTTTTCATCTTTAACCTGATCCATAACAAAAAGTGTATCTGCTCCATCGTTATAAATAGGCTCAAATAAAGATACGGGCTCTTGTATAGCGTTTAAAGCTAGGGTTATATCTTCTTTTGAAAAGCCTATTTCTTTTGATATTTGCTCTATAGTTGGCTCTTTTGAATTTTTAGACATTAATAGCTCTTTAGCCTGAAGTGATTTGTAAGCTATATCTCTTAAGCTCCTGCTAACTCTTATAATGTTATAATCTCTCAAATATCGCCTTATTTCTCCTATTATCATAGGTACCGCATAGGTGCTAAGCTTAACCCCTTGGGTTACATCAAAATTATTTATAGCTTTTATAAGCCCTATAACCCCAACTTGGAATATATCATCTATATTTTCTCCTCTATTTGCAAACTTTTTTATAATACTCAAAACTAATCTTAAATTACAATATACAAATTTTTCTTTAGCCTCTTTATCTCCAGCTTGTACTCTTTTAAAAAGCTCTTCTTTTTCTTCATTTTTTAATATGGGTAAACTACTTGTATTTACCCCACATATTTCCACTTTATATATAGACATAAATTAACCTCCAAAAAATCTTATATAAAAATTTTTTCCAAAAGATTTAAATTTATACTATATTAATAATTTGTAATTAATGGTAATTAATTTTTAAAATAGTTATTTTGACTTTTTTTATTTTATTTGATATAATATAAAAAATTATGTAAATAAAGAGGTAAATATGATAAAAAAATACTTTAATAAAATTATGGACATTTGTTCGTTAAATATATTATGGCTTATATTTAGCATACCTATAGTCACGATAGGGGCATCTAGCGTTGCCTTCTATAGTATGTTATTTAATAAAATATTTAAAAATGAAAAGATTGTATTGTTTAGTGATTTTTTATATTATTTTAAAAAGTACTTTAAAACTGCTTCTAAATATTTTGCTATTTTAATCATTCCCCTAATTGTTTTTTTTGTTTTATTTTTATATATTTATATAAAATATTCTGTCCTTTCTCTTTTATTTGTGATTCTTATGTTTTTATATGCATTTGTATTTGTGCATGTGTTTGCGCTTATAGCTAAAGAGCATGAAATGTATAAAGATTTTTTAAAATCTTCTGTAATTCTTTCTTTTAAAAAATTTTTTTTAACAATTGCTATTTTTATTAATTCTTTATTAGGTATAGTATTTATATCAAAACTTCCTATTTTAATAATTATATGGTTCGGGTTTATATTTTCTATTAATTCTATATTATTTGAATATACTTTAAAGCTTGATTTAAAAAGTAGAAAGAAAAAGGAATTAAAAAAAGAATTTAAAAATAAAATTAAATAAACTATCCGTTAATGGATAGTTTATTTTTTATAAAATTTACCTTGGAACGTATTTCTTCTATAAAACTCATTGTTTATGCTGTTTAAAACAAGCTTTTTATTAAGGCTCCATTTTGGCTCTATCAAATTTTGCTTATTAGCATCGCCTGTAAGCCTATGGATAACTATATCTTGGGGCAATATTTCTATACAAGATATAACAATATCTACGTATTGTTCTAATGTTAAAATATTAAATTTTGTTTTATAATAAAAGCTTGCAAGAGAGGCATCTTTTAATATATGCAAAAGCTGTAATTTAACCCCCGATATTTTAAAAGAAGATATATAAGAAATAGTGTTTAGCATATCTTTCTTTGTTTCATAAGGTAGCCCTAATATAACATGCGTAACACAATCTATATTATATTTATTTAATAAGCTAACTGCTTTTTCAAAAATTATGTTTTCATAACATCTGTTTATAAGCTTTATACTCTCTTTTTTAGAAGTCTGAAAGCCAAGCTCTATACATACATAAATATTAAGATTTTGCAAAAATTTTAGCAAATCTTCTTCTATACAATCTGGTCTTGTCGCTATAGATATACCAACAACATCTGGAAGGCTAGTAGCCTCTGTAAAAAGCTTTTTTAATACAGAAAGCTTAGCATACGTATTTGTAAAAGATTGAAAATATATTATATATTTACCATTTTTCCATTTTTTGTTCATAATAGTTTTCATTTTAAAAAACTGCTCTTTTATGCTATCTTTTCTATCTCCAGCAAAATCTCCAGAGCCTTTGCTAGAGCAAAAAATGCACCCTTTTGTAGAAAGCTTACCATCTCTGTTAGGGCAAGTAAATCCAGCATCTACCGCTATTTTTATAACTTTTTGCCCAAATTTATTTTTATAAAAATTACTTACAGAATTGTATCTAATATTCATAATTACCCCTATATTGTAAAGTATTTTACATATCGTATTTTAGCATATTTTTAATATTTTTGCAATAATTTTGCGCTTTACCTAAAATAATAAATTCTAAAAAACTTATAAATAAAAAGCCTAAATAACCTATATATAAGCTAGATAATATAAATACATATATCAAAAAGCAAATTTTATATTATATAAATTTAAAATATGTAAAAAAATATATTTCATCTTTATTGTATATTTTTATTTTGCATATCAATAATTGCAAGAGATTTTTATTTAAATTATTAACATCAAAGTACTTTTCTAAAATGAAGTCTATTAAAGGTAAATTATTTAGTTTATTTAATATATCTTCTTTATTTTTTATACATTTTTTATAATATAATATGTTTTTTTGTATTTCTGTTCTATTTTTCAAAAAATCCTCTTTTGATATTATATTTTCTAAATATTTTTGATAAAATAATAATTTATCCTCTATAAATGTACTAATTTTATTTTTATATAATTTTATTTCAATTAATATATTTTTTTTATAATTTTCAAAAAAAGATGTGTCAATAAAAATAGATAAATATAATTTTATTATTTTAAAAAATAAAAGTTTTAAATCTTCTTCCCAAAAATAGCCTTTAAAACATTTTGCTTTTTCATCTTCTTTATAAGTTCGACAATAATATTTCCTTTTTATAATACCATTTTGCTTTATTTTAGTATATTTTAAAGCATAATCACAACATCCACATTTTAATTTATAAGCAAAAATAGCCTTTGCTTTGTTACAATAAGCTTGCCTTTTATTTTGATTAATAGCATAAAAAACTTTTTTTTCTATTATTGCTGGATGAGTATTTTCTATTTTTATTATTTTAGAGCAATCTTTTTTAATAACTAAATTTCCTTTAAAATTTTGTTGCTTTTTTTTAAAGTTTACAGTATTGCCTATGTAAACCTCATTACATACTATATTGTGTATAGCATTTGCTTTCCAAATTTTATTTTTTTTACTACAATTTTTTATTTCTCCATTTCCTATTTTAAAATCAAGCATTGTTGAAATATTATTATTATTCAATATTTTGCAAATATTACTGTAAGAATAGCCTTTATATGCTAAATGAAAGATTAATATAACAATATGTGCTGTTTTAAAATCTATTTCTAATCTTTTATTTTTATTATTTTTTTTGTATCCAAAAGGTGCAAAAGCCTTTGTATAATCACCATTCTTAGCCTTTGAAACTAAAGCTGTTTTTATTTTTTTTGATAAATCTTTTAAATAATAACTGTAAATTATATTTTTTAAATATATATCTATATTAACTTCATAATTATTATTTTTACTATCATAATTATCATTTATAGAAATAAATCTTATTTTTAGCATAGGAAATATATTTTCTAAATAATTGCAAACTTCTATATAATTTCTTCCAAATCTTGATAAATCTTTTACAATTATGCAATCTATTTTCTTTTTATAAATATCTTCTAACAACCTTTTTATAGCTGGTCTTTCAAAATGCCCTCCAGATACTCCGTTATCTGAATATAAATGGATATTATAATTTTTTATATCAAAATTATTTTTTATAAAATATTCAATCATATTTTTTTGAGTTAATAAGCTGTTTTCTTCATTTTTATTTTCTTTAGAAAGTCTTGTATAAATCGCTATATTGTATTTAATAAAATCACCTCATTAAAAATAATATTTCATATCATAAAATTAACTACTAATAAAAATTCTTCTTAATAAATTTACTACTTCCTTTTATTAAAAGACAATAATATTAATTATATTACAGCTTTTACTAATTATGTAAATTGATATGTTTTAAAAATTTACTTTTATTTTTTACAACATAGTATATAAATCTATAAAAATTTTTATTAAAAATATTAAACTACTTGATTTTGTATTTGTTTTATATTATTTGTAACATCTTTTGTGATTTCTGGCACCTCTTGACCTATTTCATCTATAATAGAGCCTGATGGTATCGTAACAGAAACAACATTTCCGTACGCTAGGCTTTCTGATAGCGTAATTGTCATTGTGCTTCCTGAAAT
>CBCPNA010000039.1:0-16336 GCA_965120415.1 uncultured Bacillota bacterium
CTACTATTATTATTATTATTAAAATACATAAATAAAACTACTCCTAACGCTATAATAACGATTATAGCAATTATTATTATTGTCCAAAATTTCTTTTTAGATTTCATCTTTATATTCTCCCTCTTTATCCACTATAGCAATAAATACACTTTCTAATTCTGCTTTATGTAAGGCTAATATTTCATTTATTGTCTTTTCCAAAAGCTCTTCTTGCGTATATTTTATTATAACCTCCCATGCTGGGTTATATTCATCCAAAACTTCTGATATTATATATTTGTCTTTAAAAATATCTGTATCATAATAATCAAATATAGCATTATATTCCCAATCTGATATATCTCTATCTATAGTTAATTTTATATGCAAATTTAAGCTTTCATCTGATTTTTGCGCATATACATTTAAAAGATAGTCTTCATAATCAAAAATTTTAATGCTTGTTAGCTCCTTTTCAAATAAGCCTGTCTTTTTATTTTTTTGCATAATAACAACGACTGTTTCCATAATAAACTCCATTAAATTTATTAACCACTTAAATATGCTTTAAGTGGCTTTTTGTTTATTTTTTCTTTAATCTAAAATGTCTTTTGTGACTTCTTATCCTAAAGTTTTTTCTAGTTGGTTTTAAAAGAAAATATTTTTTATTAGCTTTAGTTTTAAAATATTTTCTATTTTGCTTAACTCTAAAAAATCTTTTGCTACTGGATATTTTTTTTGTATTATTTATATATTTTTTAGAATTGCTAGATGCTAAAAGCTCCATAAATTCGTCGCCGGTAATATTTTCTTTTTCTATCAAAAAGGCTGCTATTTTATCTAAAGTATTTTTATTTTCTCTTAAAAGCTTTAAAGCTTTTTTATGGCAAGATTTAATAATATTAAGCACTTCTTCATCTATTTTAGCTTGCGTTTGTTCAGAACAGTTAGGTACAAGGCGTCCATCTAAATATCTATTTTCTATATTTTCTAGTGCTACCATATCAAACTTTTCTGACATACCGTATATAGTTACCATAACTCTTGCTATTTCTGTTGCTCTTTGTATATCGTTGCTTGCACCCGTTGTTATAGAATCAAATTCAACTTCTTCAGCTGCTCTACCACCTAATAGAACGGTTATTTCGTCTAACATTTCTAAATTATTTTTTAAATTTTTATCTTCTTCTGGTATTTGTAATGTATAGCCTAAAGACCCCATGGTACGTGGTACAATTGTTATTTTTTGCACTGGTTTTGTATTTTTTAAAAGTGCTGCAACAAGTGCATGCCCAACCTCATGATAAGCAACAATACGTCTTTCTTTTTCGGTTAATATTTTGTCCTTTTTTTCTTTACCAGCTATAACAATTTCAACTGCTTCCATCAAATCTTCTTGAGAAACAGATTCTCTTTTTAGCCTAACTGCTCTTAAAGCAGCCTCATTAATCATGTTAGCAAGGTCTGCTCCTGTCGCTCCGCTAGTTGCAAGAGCTATTTTTTTAAGGTCAACTTTTTCATCCAAAATAACTTTTTTTGCATGTACTTTTAAAATATCTATCCTTCCTTTTAAATCTGGCTTTTCAACAATAATACGTCTATCAAAACGCCCTGGTCTTAAAAGGGCTTTATCCAAAACTTCTGGCCTATTTGTTGCCGCTAATATAACAATACCTTTTGAAGAATCAAAACCGTCCATTTCAGATAAAAGTTGGTTTAATGTTTGTTCCCTTTCATCATTGCTAGAATTGTTATCTCTTCTTTTACCTATTGTATCTATTTCATCTATAAATACTATACAAGGGGCATTTTCTGACGCTTGTTTATAAAGGCTCCTTACCCTAGATGCTCCAAGCCCTACATACATTTCTACAAAATCAGAGCCAGAAATAGATAGAAATGTTACGTTTGCCTCCCCTGCAACAGCTTTTGCAAGCATAGTTTTACCAGTACCAGGAGGCCCAACCAAAAGTGCGCCCTTTGGCTGTTTTGCCCCTATTTTAGAATACTTTTCTGGATTGTTTAAAAAGTCGACTATTTCTTTTAAAGATTCTTTTGCTTCTTCTTGCCCTGCTACATCTTTAAAAGTTACTCCTGTTTCTTTTTGCATATAAACTTTAGCATTACTTTTGCCAAATCCAAATATTCCTCCTCCATCTCCTCCTATTCTTCTGCTAAATAGCCTAAATAAAATCATTAATATAAGATATGTTACAAATATTGGCGCTACATATGAAGTAAAAAATTTCAAAAAAGCGTTATTTTCTATAGAAGGAGCTGTAAATTTAACATTATGCTCTCTTAAAAATTCTTTTAATGTATGATCCGGAAATACTCCTGTATATAATGGCTGATTTGTTGTTTTGGTATTTTTACTTAGCATAGTGTACAAATTGTTTAATTCTTCATATGCTTTAATAAGATTGTCTGTGCTTTGCCCTGTGTCTTCCACTATAATTTGCCCTGTATTTTCTTCTGTATCTTCCACTATTACTTGCCCTGCATTTTCTTCTGTGTCTTCCACTATTACTTGCCCTGCATTTTCTTCTGTATCTTCCACTATAATCTGCCCTGCATTTTCTTCTGTGTCTTTCACTATTACTTGCCCTGTATCTTCTTCTGTATCTTCTAAATTTTCATCATCTATATCATCTGATGTATTTGTATCAATTTCATTTATTTCTTTTAATACTTCTTCATAATATTCTTCTTTTGGGTATATTAAAATTTTACCAGAAGTATATTTAACACTTTCTATCTTTCCTTCTTCAACTAAATCTAAAAATTTGCTGTAGTCTATTTCTCTCATAGCTTTAGTTTGCATACTAATAGCAATAAAATTCATCAAAATTATGCCTATGATAGACACGATAAGTATTATAAGAGTTGTATTTTTATTAGGCTTTTGATTTTTGTTATTTTTATTATTTTTGTTAGAATCATTTGTATTTAAAGGGGGTTTAGAATTTTCGTTATCCATTTTAATATCCTTTCTAAAAAGTATAAATTAAAAAATCACTTTATTACATTATATACAATATGTAAAATTTCTTCAACAATTATTTAACAATTTTTATTATTTTTTTTAATATTTTAATAAATTTTTTCTATAGTAATGCCTGAATAATAATGATTTAATATTTCTTCATAAGTTTTGCCTTCTTTAGCCATAAATTCTGCTCCATATTGGCTCATACCTGCTCCATGTCCATAACCTTTTGTTGTAAAAGTTATGTTATCTTCATTTTTTTGTATAGTAAAATTTGTTGATCTTAAATCAAACATTGTTCTTATATCTTTTCCTGCAATAGTATTTTGGCAAACTGTTACCTCCAAAACATAACCTGCATCTGAAGTTTTTGTTATTTCAAAAGAGTTAATAATTTCATCTTTATCTATATCCGGTAGTTTTTCTAAAATTTTGTTTATAAATTCTTCATTGCTTACAACGGTATTATAAATAAAATTAGGGGCATTTTCATCTTGCTTGCTATCAACACTTTTTATATAAGGAAGGCTATTGTCCCAAACATTTTCGGCATCTTCTGTCACTCCAGCACTTGTAGAATGAAATACCGCCTCTATAGCCTCTCCATCATATGTCATTATTAACCCTTTTGTGCTATAAACTGCATTATATATTTTCGCATAATAGGTATCAAAATTATCGCCCCATTTGCTTTTAAGATCCTCTACGCTTATATAAGCTTGTCCTATTTTTGTATAATCGACTTCTTCATTTATATCTTCTATACGTCTGTATGCATATGTCCTTGATGCAATTGCTTGCGCTTTTAGTGCCTCTTCTTCAAAGCTAACAGGCATTTCTGCTGCAACAACCCCCACTATATATTCTTCAAAAGGTATGGATATACTATTTATTAAACTATTATTTGTATCATTTTCAAACTCTAGATAATCTACAACATTTTGAAAATTATTTATATTTAAATTTTCATATTCTTTATTATAAACAAAAATAAAAATTAAAGGTATAATTATTACGATAAGCAAAATATAAATACTAAAGAAAAATATATTTTTTAGCATAAAATCACCTCAAGAAATTTATATGCTTAATCTTTTGTATAAATTCTTTTTATTTTGCCCCCTATTTTTTGCAATTTTTCATCTATTTTGTAATACCCTCTTTCTATATGATGTATATCGCTTATTTCTGTCTGCCCTTCGGCACAAAAGCCTGCTATGATAAGTGACGCTCCAGACCTTAAATCTGTTGCTTTAACCTTTGCCCCTGTTAAGTTTTTTTTGCCTTCAACAATAGCACAATTACCCTCTAGCTTTATATCAGCGCCCATCAAATTAAGCTCACTAACATACATAAATCTGTTTTCAAAAATTGTTTCATTTACAACCGCCGTGCCTTTTGTATAAGACATAAGGCTAACAAATTGGGCTTGCATATCTGTAGGAAAGCCCGGATAGGGCATTGTTTTTATATCTATATTTTTTGCTTTATTAGAAGGGCAAATTTTTATAGTATCTTTTGTTTCTTCTATATCAAATTCCATCTCTTTAAGCTTTGCTGTTACCGCCTTTAAATGTTCTGGTATTACGTTTAAAACTTTTATTTCTCCTTGTGTTGCTGCGCCTATAGCCAAAAATGTACCAGCCTCTATCCTATCTGGTATAATAGTATGCTTGCAACCTTTTAAATGTTTAACCCCTTTTATTTTAATTGTTTCTGTACCGGCGCCTTTTATATTACCCCCCATTTTGTTTATAAAATCAGCTAAATCTACAATTTCTGGCTCTGTAGCGCAATTAGTTATTGTTGTTTCTCCATCTAAAAATACACTTGCCATAATAATATTTTCTGTCGCTCCAACACTAGGAAAGTCAAGGTGTATTTCTGCTGGTTTAAGCTCCTTTTCTGCCTCTATTTCTATTATGCCGTGCTCTTTTTTTATAAAAGCCCCAAAAGCTTTAAAGCCCTTTAAATGCAAATCTATAGGTCTTACCCCAATAGGGCACCCCCCCGGCATTTGTATACAGACTTTTTTAAATCTAGCAAATAACGCCCCAGCCAAAAGAAAGGATGCACGTATTTTTTTTACAAGTTCTTCTGATATATTTGTATTTTTTATATTTTCTGTATTTAATATTAATGTTTTATTTTGTTCATCTTTTTTTATAATCACCCCTAATTGTTCAAGCAAGTCGCACATAATCTTTATATCAGACAAAAAGGGCACTCTTTTTAAAACAACTTCTCCAGAACATAATAAACAAGCCGCTAATATAGGTAGCGCTGCATTTTTGCCCCCTTCTATTTCTATTTCGCCTTTTAAAACGCTAGTTTTTTCTATTAAAAATTTTTCCATAAAAGTTATTCCTTTCAGTAAAAATAATGCTTAATAATATATTCCCCTTTAAAGGAATAAAAATACTTTTAAAATTTTTAAAATTAATGATTGACAAGATATTAATTATTATATATAATCTATCTATATCTAGTGAGATTTTAAAAATATATCGCTACATATAGTGTTTTTTTATTTAACTCTTAAATTAAGGAGGTTTTTTTCTTGTTAAAGATTATAAAAAAAGACAACTCTTTTGAACCTTTTAATATTTTAAAAATTAACTCTACAATAAAAGAGGCTGGCAAAAGAATTATGCTAAATCTTGAAGAAAATGACTTTTACAAAATAAATACAAATATAAATAATAAAATATCTGAAATAAATACCCAAAATATACCCTCAGAAACAATATATGGCATAGTTGTTGATACGCTTTATGACACAAACCCTACCCTTGCCAAAAGCTATAAAGAATATAAAAATTATAAAAAAGACTTTGTAAAAATATTAGACACTGTCTATAAAAAGGCCAAGCTTTTAACATATTCAAACGATAAAGAAAATAGCAACACAGATAGTGCTTTAATTTCTACCAAAAGAAGCCTTGTGTACAATTATTTAAATACAGAGCTTTATAAAAAATTTATGCTAACTAAAGAAGAATTAAAAGCATGCACTGAAGGCTATATTTATATCCATGATATGAACGCAAGAAGAGATACTGTCAACTGCTGTTTATTTAACATAGAGGCTGTTTTAAACGATGGCTTTGAAATGGGTAATTTATGGTACAATGAGCCAAAAACGCTTGCAGCAGCTTTTAATGTAATAGCAGATATTATTTTATCTACTGCATCGCAACAATACGGTGGCTTTACAATACCAGAAATAGATAATGTTTTGGCTAAATATGCTGAAAAAAGCTTTTTAAAATATAAAGAAGAAATAAAAGAATATATAAAATACGCTAAAACAGATTTAAACGATTTTGATTTAAAATATATAGAAAGACAAGCCCTTAAAAAAGTGGAAAGAGATTTTGAGCAAGGCTTTCAAGGGCTTGAATACAAGCTTAATTCTGTTAAAAGCTCTAGGGGTGATTATCCTTTTGTTACATTTAGCATAGGGCTTTGCAAAAGCTTTTTTGCCAAAATGGCTTGCAAAACATTTTTAAATGTCCATAAAAATGGACAAGGTAAAGAGGGCAACAAAAAGCCTGTCCTATTTCCTAAAATAGTCTTTTTATATGATGAAAATTTGCACGATGATGGTAAAGAATTAGCTGATATTTTTGAAACAGCTCTTGCTTGTTCTGCCCAAACAATGTACCCAGATTATTTAAGCCTTTCTGGCGATAGCTACGTCGCAAAAGCTTACCAAAATTACAACACTGTTATATCGCCTATGGGTTGCCGTGCATTTTTAAGCCTATATTTTGAAAAAGGTGGTAAAACTCCTTTAGATGAAAACGATAAACCTATAACAGTTGGTCGTTTTAATGTTGGGGCTATATCTTTAAATCTTCCTATGATATACCAAAAATCAAAATTAGAAAATAAAGACTTTTTTGATGTGCTTGACTACTACTTAAATCTAATCAGAAATTTACATTTAAAAACTATAGATTATTTAGGCGAGCTAAAGGCTCATACCAACCCTCTTGCATTTTGTGAAGGTGGCTTTTATGGAGGTAATTTAAAGCCTTATGATAATATAAAACCTCTTTTAAAATCTGCTACAGCAAGCTTTGGTATAACCGCATTAAACGAGCTTTCTAGGCTTTATAACCAAAAATCTATATTTGAAGATTCTACTTTTGCTTTAAAAACAATGGAGCATATAAACAAAAAAATAGAAGAATTTAAAAACCAAGATGATGTTTTATATGCTGTGTACGGTACCCCAGCAGAAAGCCTTTGTGGGCTTCAAGTAGAACAATTCAGGAAAAAGTATGGAATAATCAAAAATGTTTCTGACAAACAATATTTTAGCAATTCTTTTCATACACATGTTTCTGAAGATATAACTCCTATCCAAAAGCAAGATTGCGAAAAAAAATTTTGGAATTTATTAAACGGTGGCAAAATACAATATGTAAAATATCCTATAAATTATAATAAAAACGCTATGAAAACTCTTATAAAACGTGCTATGGATTTTGGCTTTTATGAAGGGGTTAATCTAAATTTATCTTATTGTGATAACTGCTATCATAGAGAGCTTGATATGGAAAAATGCTCTAAATGTGGCAGCACTAATCTAACCAAAATAGATAGGATGAACGGCTATCTAAGCTATTCCAGAATAAAAGGAGATACAAGGCTTAATAATGCCAAAATGCAAGAATTAAAAGACAGAAAAAGTATGTAAAATACAGAGGTAATTTTATGAAATATCACAATATAACTCATGACGATATGCTAAATGGAGAGGGGCTACGTGTTGTGCTTTGGGTTTCTGGCTGTGAGCATCGGTGCTTAGGCTGCCAAAACCCTATCACATGGGATAAAAACATAGGGCTTTTGTTCGATAAAAAAGCAAAAGAAGAAATTTTTGATAGCTTAAAAAAGCCTTATATCCAAGGTATAACATTTAGTGGGGGCGACCCTCTTTATGCTAGCAATATTAACGAAATAACAACCCTTGCAAAAGAAATAAAAGCATTATTTCCTACTAAAGATATATGGCTTTATACCGGCTATACATGGCATGAAATAAAAGATTTAGAAATAATCAAATATATAGATATTTTAATAGACGGCAAATTTAAAAAAGATTTAAAAAATGATAATTTGCTATGGCGTGGCTCATCTAACCAAAAAGTTATAGATGTTAAAAATAGTATTAATAAAAATAAAATAGTTTTATATACTATAGATTAAGGAGTTTTTTATGAAAATATATTTTGCCAAAATAAAAAAAGACGCTATAATACCAACAAAAGAAGATTATAACGCTGGCTTTGATATATACCCCTGTTTTGAACAAGATTATATAATAATAAAGCCTAATGAAACAAAATTAATACCGACTGGTATAGCAAGCGCAATACCAGAAGGCTTTTATATGCAAATACAAGAAAGAGGCTCTAGCGGTTCTAAAGGAATTAAATATAACGCCGGGGTAATAGATTCTAGCTATAGGGGCGAGTGGTTTTTAGCAACAACAAATATAAACACAAAACCTCTTATTATAACAAAGCTTAATATCGATAGCCTTGAAGATACTGTTAAAAGCATTATAAAAGAAAGCTTTATAATTTACCCTTATAATAAAGCTTTGTTCCAAGCTATTATACACTGTGTACATAATGAAATTAGCACTGAAGAAATAAATTTTGATAAGATAGCGGCTATACCTTCCAAAAGAGGCGATGGTAAATTAGGAAGTAGTGGTAAATAAAGTCTTTTTTAACCAAAGACTTTTTTTATTATTACTTTTTTATTTATATAAAATAATTAGAATAAACAGTTGTATTATAATAATAAAATCAATTTTTGTATTAAAAATAAAAATATTTTTTTATTATAATTTATTTTAATCTATTTTAAAAAAAATAAATTTAAATATACCCATTATTGTAAAAAAACAATATATAATAACTTTTATATAATAAAAATTTAAAATTTATGTATTGATTAAATAAAGGGCGTATGTTATAATGTTCACATTAATACAGCGCTTATTAATGTTTTGACTTTAAAATATAAGTCATTACACTAAAACTTTTCTTAGAGGGAAAGTGATGGAAAGTATTTTAAATACTATGGTCGGCTTTTATATTATTTCATATGCTTCCAACTTCCAGCAATTAAAGAAAAGATAAAAAATAAATTAATATTGTAGGAGAATTTTAAAATGAGTGATTTAATAACATTTGGAGAAGCTATGGTTGTATTCATAGCAGAAAATGAAGGAAGTTTTGAAGATGTTAAACATTTTTCAAAGGGTTTAGCAGGAGCAGAGCTTAATGTTGGCATCGGTATTTCAAGGCTTGGGCATAAAGCACACTACATAACAAGATTAGGTGAAGATAAACTTGGTGACTACATAGCAAATGCAATTGAAAAAGAAAATATTTCAAGCACTATTTCAAGAGAAAAAAATAATAGTACAGGACATTATTTTAAATCAAAGGTTGCAGAAGGCGACCCAGAAGTGAAATTTTTTAGAAAAAACTCTGCCGCTACTTTACTAAGCTCTGAAGACATAGATAAAGCAGATTTTACAAATGCAAAAATATTACATGTAACAGGTATAGCTCCAGCAATTTCAAAAAGTGCTTTAGAGGCTACCTATTATGCCATAAATAAAGCTAGAAAACATAATATGCTAGTTACTTTTGACCCTAATATACGTGTAAAATTATGGGAAAATGAAGAAAAAATGAGAGCAGTTTTAAATGACATAGCTAGCAAATGTGACATAATACTTCCTGGTATTAAAGAGGCTAATATTTTAACAAAAAAAGATACCAAAAGAGAAATGGCAGACTTTTATTTAAATAATGGAGCTACAGCTGTTATTATAAAAGATGGAGAAAAAGGTGCTTATTTAAAAACAGCTTCTGAAAGAAAAGAAATAGCCGGATTTAATATACCAAGCAATGAAGAAAAAGAAATATCTGGATTTAAGGTAGCAAATATTGTGGATACTGTTGGAGCTGGAGATGGCTTTGCAACTGGTGTTTTAAGTGGTATTTTGAATGGGCAATCTCTTGAGCAAGCTATTATAAAAGGTAATGCTATAGGTGCTATTGTGATTGCATCAAAATATGATAATGAAGCTTTACCAACTGAAGCTGAATTAGATAAATTTATTAAAACACACCAAATAAATAAAGAAAATGGTATAACTTCTCAAGAAAAAAGCACAAAATCAACTCGAACTATGAGAGAACAATTTAAACAACTAATCCAACGTGAACAACTACAAACAAAAAAACAAGCTCAAAAACTTCAAGTTACCCCAAGATAATATACATAATTACAATTTTTAAGTGACATCCTCTCCAGCCTAAAACTGGTGAAAGATGTCACTTATTATTTACTCCTTTTTACAATGTTATTTTCTTTTAATATTTTAGCTTATATAATTGCAATCTATAAATCATAATTTTCAAAAAAGCTATTTATAAATACTTTTTATTTTAATATAAATATAAAAATCTAATTTTTATTATAGCTTATGCTAACTCCATCTCCTATAGGTAGTACAGTTGTTTGCAAATTTTTATTTTCTGTTATTTCTTTTAAAAAATTATTTAGTCTATAATGTATCGTTCTTTGCCTTTTTTCTATATCTTGTTTTTGTTTAGCTATAGTGCCTTTTTGCAAAACATCGTCTGCTATAATAAGCCCCTCTTTATTAAGCATTTTATATATAAAAGGCAAAATATTTATATATTGCCCTTTAGCCGCATCCATAAATATAATATCAAATTTTTCATCTAAATTTTTTAAAATATCATTTGCATCGCCCTCTAATAGGATTATTTTATCTTCAAGGCATAAATCTTTTAAATTTTGCTTTGCCTCTTGTATCATAGAGGGATTTCTTTCTATAGTGATTATTTTGCCCTCTTTGTCTAAATAATTTGACATAAATATAGCAGAAAAGCCAACGGCACAACCTATTTCTAAAATATATTTTGGCTTTTTGATAGAAAGTAAAACAGCTAAAAAGCTAATAACATCTTTTTTTATAATAGGTATATTTTGCTCATAAGCTTGTTTTTGTATTTTGCCTAATTTACCTTCTTGCATATGGTATAGATTTTGTAAATAATTATTTAAAACATTGTCTATTAAAGGCATAATTGCTCCTTTATAATATATATTTTATAAAATAATATCATATAAAAACTTTTTTATCAAGCCAAAAAATTATATTAAGCTTTATAATATCTATTTTTTTACATTTATTTATATTCTTCTTTAATTTCATCATTTTGCCAATTATATATTTATATATCAAGCTTATGTTTTGCATAAGCAATATTATATATTAAATGATATGCTAAATTTATAATATTTTCTATATTAATAAGAAAAAATTAATAAGAAAAATAAAAAATCTACCCAAAATAGAGTAGATTTTTCTAAGTTTTTATAAATAAAAATATAAGCTATATACAAATATTATTATTTTAATCTAAATCTTGTTGTATAGCTTTAGCTATATGATTTGCGATAGCAATATTACCTGTTTTGTTAGGATGAATACCGTCTATAAACCAATTAGGGTTATCTTTTGTAAGCTTATATAAATTTATAACTTTTACATCTGCTTTTTCAGCAATATTTTTTATAATAGGCTTTATTTCATTTTTTATAATCTTATTTCTTATATGCGTATTATTTTTAACTTTATTAAAAGATTTCGGCGGAATCATGATATAGATTTTTGAAGATTTTAGCATACTTTTATATTTTTTTATTAAATATAAATATTGTTTTTCATATTCTGTTTTGTTCCAATTTATTAATTTAGAATCATTAGTACCAAGCATTATTATAACAATATTTGGCTTTTGCTTTAAAGAGGCTTTTAAAAAATTTGTTTTATAATAAGGCTTATTACCAAAATTTAAAAGTGTCCTGCCGCTTGCACCATAATTTAAAGTTGTATAATTATTGCCCAAAACTTTTGCTAAAATAGCTGGATAAGAATAAAGCCTTCTGAAAAATAAAACTCCAAACCCAAAGGTTATACTATCGCCAATGCAAGCTATTTTTATATTTCCAGTCCCTACTTTTTGTACTTTTGGGCGATATATGTTATATATATTATAATATATATATAGTATAATAGAAATAAATATAAATTTTTTTACTTTTTTAAAATAATCTTTCATAAAAACTCCTATATGTTTTATTTAATCTATATATATTATGACATATTTTTTAGCATTTGAAAATACTTTCTTTTAAAATAATAGCTATATTAAAAGATAATTTCAATAGTTACAACTAATATTTTGAAATTTTTTGTCTAGCAATTTATCTTTTCTATTTTTATATATCCAAGCCCCCCTTTCCAAAAAATTTTAAAATGCATAAAAAAATTTTTTTAGCTAAATATATTGTTAGCAATAAAAATATCTGGAGGAAAAACAATGTTAAAAAAAATATTCATAATTTTTTTTATTTTTAATATTTTTACAATAAATGTTATAAATATTTTTGCAAATGATACAGAAGAAAATTCACAAAATAATGAAAGTTTAGAAATTGCGGCAAAAGCTGCAATCTTGATAGACCAAAACAGTGGCGAAGTTTTGTTTGAATATAATGCAAATGAAAGGCTTTCTCCAGCAAGTATTACAAAATTAATGACTCTTTTTATAATATACGAAAGCATAAATGAAGGCAAAATTTCTTTTGAAGATGAGGTAACTATTAGCGAACATGCTGCTAGTATGGGTGGTTCACAAATATTTTTAGCAGCTAATGAGGTACAAACAGTAAGAGATTTAACAAAATCTATTGCTATAGCGTCTGCAAACGATGCTGCTGTTGCTATGGCAGAATATATAGCTGGCTCTGAAGAAGAATTTGTTAAGCTAATGAACGAAAAAGCAAAAGAATTAGGGCTTACAAACACAAATTTTGAAAATGCTTGTGGGCTAGATGAAGATACAACAAATCATTATATGAGCGCTAGAGATATAGCTATTTTAAGCAGAAACATAATGCTAAAATATCCAGAAATACAAGAATTTACTACAAAATGGCAAGATACTATAGTCCATAAAACAAGTAAAGGAGAAGAAGAATTTGGGCTTACAAATACAAATAAACTTTTAAAATGGTACGACGGTACAACCGGGCTTAAAACCGGCTCTACACAAAAGGCTTTATATTGTGTATCCGCAACTGCAACAAAAGATGATTTATCTTTAATAGCTGTTGTTATGGGAGCAAGCGATGCCAAAACAAGATTTTTAGAGGCAGTAAAAATGTTTGAATACGGCTTTTCTAATTATGAATCTGTAGAAATAGAAAAAGAAGGGGTAAAAAAAGCTAGCGTTTTAGTTTATAAAGGCGATTCAGATTTTGTAGATGCAGTAACTAGCGAATCTGTTAACATTGTATTAAAAAAAGGAGAAGACAAAAATATAACTTCTGAAATAGAAGTTTTAGAAAATGTAAAAGCCCCTATAGATGCCGGTACAAAGCTAGGAGAAGTCATTTATAAAAATAATGGAGAAGAAATAGCTAGAGTTAACCTTGTTGCTACACAAAATGTTGCTAAAGCAAATTTTGGCGATATGATAAAAAAATTATTAATCAAATGGATAGAATAATCTTTATTTTTTCTTTTTATAATAAAAATTAAAAAGTCTACTCTTTATGGGTTGACTTTTTTATTTATTTAATACGCCTTATTATAAAATAAAAATTAAATATTTTTTTAAAATATTTTTATAAAAATCTTTAGTTACCTAAAATCAGCTTATTTAACCTTATTTTAATACAATACATGAATATTTTTAAAAATTATGCATAAATTCAATTTATAATATATTTTTATTAATTGTAAAAAAATATATTATTTTTTAATTATTTTGTTTACAAAACAAATATTTTAGTGTATTATGTTGTTGTATCAATTTTTTCAAAGGAGAGATTTTTTATTATGAAAAAAAAATTAACTCTAGGAGTTTTATTAAGTGCTATGTTATTAACTGCTTGCTCTAGCAGCTCAAGTTCAACTACAGAGGAACAAACAACAAGCACAGACGTAACAGACGAATTAGATAACACTACAGATTTTACAGAAGATACAACAGAGGATATGTTAGAAGATATGTCTGAAGACATTTTTGAAGAAGATACTTTTGATGACCTTCCAGAAGATATGCCTGAAGACATTTTTGAAGAAGATACTTTTGATGACCTTCCAGATGACATGCCTGAAGATTTAAATGCTGACGACATAAATTCTTAATTAAAGTGCAGTTTTTAACTGCATTTTTTTATTTTTTAGAATAATAATTATAAAAACTAATATTAATTATTAAACAACTTTTTAGGAGTATTTTTAATGAAAATATACAAAATAGCAATATATACAAGATTATCTATAGAAAATAAAAATACTATAGAAAATGAAAGCATAACAAATCAAAGACGTATAATAGAAAATTTTATACAAAATGATAAAGATTTAAAAAACGGCACTACCTTTACATATACAGACAACGGCTTTTCTGGAGGCAATTTTGAAAGACCGGCCTTTAAAAAGATGCTAGAAGATATAAAAAATAGAAAAATCAATTGTATAATTGTTAAAGATTTTTCAAGATTCGGACGAGAATTTGTTCAAATGTCTAGATATATAGAAGAAATATTTCCTTTTTTAGAAGTACGCTTTATATCTATAAACGATAATTACGATAGCCTTAAACATAAAGATATAGATAATTTGCTAATACCTTTTAAAAATTTAGTAAACGATTCTTATTTAAGAGATATATCTTTAAAAATAAGAACAAGCCTTGATATAAAAAGAAAAAATGGTGAATTTACTGGTGCTTTTGTAACATACGGCTATTTAAAAGACCCTTTAAATAAAAATAAAATTATAATAGATAAAACAGCTTGCAATGTTGTTAAAGAAATATTTAAGCTAAAAATAGAAGGCTATAGCAATCAAAAAATAGCCCAAAAGCTAAATGACTTTTCTATACCATCACCTTTAGAATACAAAAAATTAATAGGCCTTAATTACAAATCTGGCTTTAAAACTAAAGCAAAGGCTAGCTGGAGCCCTAAAGCTATTTTAAGAATACTTGAAAATAAAATATACATAGGCACGCTAGAGCAAAAAAAGGTAACAACATTTAGCTATAAATCAAAAAAGAAAATAATAGTACCTAAAGATAAACGCATTACCATTTTAAACAACCATGAACCTATTATAGATAAAGCTCTATTTGAAAATATCCAAAATATGCTAGCTAAAGATACAAGAACAGCGCCAAAAAAAGAAAAAGTTTACCCCTTTGCGGGGCTTATTTATTGCGGTATATGCGGCAATAATATGATAAGAAAAAATAACGGTACAAGCAAAAAACAATACATATATTATATTTGTAACGGCGCAAAACAAAAAAATGGTTGCCAAAACCCTATAATAAAAGAAGACATTTTGCAAGATACAATATATAATATTATAAATAAAGAAATAGAATTTTTTACCAATATAAAAAAAGATGCTTTAACTAATATACAAAAAGAATATACAAATAATCAAATAAAAAAAATTTTAAACACAATAGAACAAAAAAAAGATATAGTGCATAATTTAAAAAATATAAATAAAAAAATAGTAAATGATTTAAAAGAAGAAATATTAAATAAAAATGAATATGAATATTTTCATAAATTATATACAAAAAAGCTAAATAAAGAAGAAGATTTAATAACATATTTAGAAAAAGATATAGCTAATTTAAAAAATAATAAAAACTTTAATCAGCTATGGCTAAGCTTTTTAAAAGAAAATAAAAATATAAAATGTTTAAACAGAAAAATTATTTTTTTGCTTATAAACAAAATATTATTATATAAAAATAAAATAATATATATTTTTTTTAAATTTAAAAAGGATTTTTAAAATTTTATCTTAAAATTATCCTTAATTTACGTTATTATAGATTATTTTATAATGTTTAATACAATGCTTGTATTGACAAAATGTTAGAATATTTTTATAATTTATGCAATAGTTTTACAACAATGAAATGTCATTGTAATAAATTTTAAGGAGAAACCTATGGATAATATAAAAACACCCCCAAACCCTAAAGAAATTCAAAATACAGATATTGCTAAAAAAAATTTAGAATGGTCTTTTAAAGAAATTTTTAAACAATATAATTATATAAATAATAGATTAAACTATGCTATAGAGTCTTTAGAATCTAATGCTTTGCCAAAATTAAATAATGATACCATATTGTTTAAATCTTTTATTGTTGAAAATTTAAAAATCTTATCTAATAACCTTAAAAAAGAAATAAG
>CBCPNA010000040.1:0-18663 GCA_965120415.1 uncultured Bacillota bacterium
GCACAGGCATGACAAGCCAAAATATAAAAACAGAACTTTTATATTTTTTACCTTATGTAATAGTATTATTTATTGGGTTAGGCTATGTTTTTGTCTACAAAAGAAAAAAATATTATTTAAAATAAATTTTTTCTATAAACAGAGGTGATAATTATAAAAAATATAAACTCTCCTAGCTCCTAAAAGCGAGAGTAAATAAAATTAACTGCTATTTGCATATAGGGTGTAAAAAAGTTATAAAATCACTCTCCAAAAGTTAAATAAAATAATATAAGGGCTTATTTTTAAAATTAAAAAACTGTATATTTACACATAGGGGTGTAAAATTAAACAAACTTTTATTGCAGAGCGAGTGCCTTAAAAGTTTGAAATATAAAAAATAAAAATCCTATCCTAAAAAAATAAAAAAGCTATTTATTTACACATAGGGGTGTAAATCAAAACTCTCCTTTACAATGGAAATATGTAGAATAAGGCGAATTTAGTCGTCCAAATGTTAATATAAATGAGAAAAGCAAATAAAACTTTAAAAAGTCATTGGCTTTATGCTGATGACTTTTTCTTATGTAAAGAATAGCATGTGTTTTACACGCGGCTTAAAAAAAGCCTGTATCTATGAGTAGAAAAAAATAATCTTATATTGTAAAATATATTGTTTGCAACTTTTAATAAAAGCGTTATAAAGTATAGCGCTAACTTTATTTTAAAAAATTAGCTAATTAATAAAACAAAGACTTATATAATATAAAAAAACGATACATTTTTTAATAAATAATCAATAAAAATAAATTTATCTTTAATTAATGAATAAGATTTGTTATACTTAATTTATATTTATGAATATATGAAAAGATTATGGAGGGCTAAAATATGAAGAGTATAATAAAATTTTGGAATCAAGTTAGCTTAGTTAAAAAGATTATTTTAGGTTTAATATTAGGTATTATATTAGGAGTATTAGTCCCTAATATAACTGTGATTACAATATTTGGAGAATTTTTTGTTGGTGCATTAAAGGCAGCAGCCCCACTTTTAGTTTTATTTTTAGTAATGTCTGCGTTATCAAAACATGAACAAGGCAAAAAGACAAATATGAATATCGTTATTTTATTATATTTATTAGGTACTTTTCTAGCAAGTATTTTAGCAGTAATAATGAGTTATCTATTCCCAATAACATTGACATTACAAGAAATAACTAGCGATACAGTAGCGCCGGGCGGAATAGGTGAAGTTTTATACTCATTGTTATTAAATCTTATAGCAAACCCAATAGACGCCTTAGTAAATGCAAATTATATAGGAATATTAGCTTGGGCTGTAGTATTAGGGCTTGCCTTACGTAAGGCATCTGATTCTACAAAAATGATGCTTGAAGATTTTTCAGCTGGTATTACCAAAGTAGTTAAATGGATTATTAATTTTGCGCCATTTGGAGTTATGGGTATTGTATTTGAATCAATTTCTGAGCAAGGAATTGAAGTTTTATTAACTTATGGAAATTTGCTTATTTTACTTGTAAGTACAATGCTTATTGATATATTTGTTGTAAATCCTATTTTGGCCTTTATATTTATTAGAAAAAATCCATATCCACTTATCTTAAAGTGTTTAAAAGAAAGTGGAATAACAGCTTTTTTCACAAGAAGCTCTGCTGCAAATATCCCTGTAAATATGCGTTTATGTGAACAATTAGGTATTGATAAAGATACATATTCAGTATCTATTCCTTTAGGTGCAACAATTAATATGGGTGGAGCAGCAATTACAATTTCTATCCTATCTTTAGCAACAGCACATACATTAGGAATACAAGTCGATATTTTGACTGCTATCATATTAAGTCTTTTATCTACTATAGCATCATGTGGTGCTTCAGGAGTAGCTGGAGGTTCTTTACTTCTTGTACCTTTAGCTTGCAGCTTATTTGGTATTTCTGATAGTATTGCGATGCAAGTTGTAGGTATTGGTTTTATTGTAGGAGTGATTCAAGACTCTTGTGAAACAGCAATTAATTCTTCAACAGATGTACTTTATACAGCAATTGCAGATATTTATAGTAAAAGTAAGATAAAATATGAAAAGAAGCATTGAAAAACTAGCAAAAGATTATTGTTTATAACATAGATAGAAATTAGAGCGTGTGACGAATTTTTACCTTAATAATTAAACAATAGCTGGTAAATTTACTAGCTTATTTATACTTATTTATATAAGATTAAGCATAATAATATTGCAAATTTAGAAAAAATATGATATAATTTATATAAATTTGACTATTTTAATTAAGGAGCTAAAAGTGAAAGAAGAAACAATTACTAAAAATACGCCAAAATACTAAAAGAATTAACAATAACCGATGATTTTATGTTTTGCAAAGTATATGGAAGATAAAGAAATATGTATTTGAAGTATTAAAAATGATAATAGGTAAAAATTAAATATATAGATACATAATAATATATATAAGCAAAATGCCCAAAAGCGCAAGACTTAATGTATATATAGAAGATGGAGATACAGTAGATAATTGTATAAATTTTTTAAGATTTTAAATTTTGGAAATGTTTTTATTGTTTTTAGATATTTTGTAAAATATTATAAACTACATATTTACAAAAAATATGGTAATAATAAATTTATCTTTTTTAATATATCTGATATATCTTTAGTTAGGAGGGGTTATATGGAAAACAATAAACAAGAAGATAATTTTGCTACAACGGCAAACTTTATACATAGTTATATACAAGAAGATTTAAAAGGCGACTTAACAAAATTGCATACAAGATTTCCGCCGGAGCCAAATGGATATCTCCATATAGGGCATGCAAAAAGCATATGTCTTAATTTTGGGCTTGCTAAGCATTACGGCGGCAAATGCAATTTAAGATTTGATGATACCAACCCAACAAAAGAAAGTGAAGAATTTGTAAAATCTATTAAAGAAGATATAAAATGGCTTGGGTTTGATTGGGAAGATAGATTATATTTTGCATCAGACTATTTTGATAAAATGTACGATGCTGCCATAAAGCTTATAAAAAAGGGTAAAGCTTTTGTTTGCGACATGACGCCTATAGAGATTAAAGAATACAGAGGTACGCTTAATACAAAAGGTAAAGAAAGCCCTTTTAGAAATAGGACTATAGAAGAAAATTTAAAGCTTTTTGAAGATATGAAAAACGGCTTATTTAAAGATGGAGAAAAGACTTTAAGAGCCAAAATAGACATGAGCTCTCCTAATATGAATATGAGAGACCCTGTTATTTATAGAATTGCACATGTAAGCCATCATAATACAAAAGACAAATGGTGCATATATCCTATGTATGATTTTGCGCATCCTTTAGAAGACGCTTTTGAAAATATAACGCACTCTTTATGCACGATGGAATTTGAGGACCATAGGCCACTTTATGATTGGGTTATAAATGAGCTAGAATTCAAAATAAAGCCACGACAAATAGAATTTGCTAAGCTAAACCTTTCTAACACAATTATGGGCAAAAGGAATTTGCGTGCTTTAGTTGAAGAGGGCAAAGTTGACGGTTGGGACGACCCACGTCTTGTAACATTATCTGGCATAAGAAGGAGAGGTTACACGCCAGCTTCTATCAAAAATTTTTGTAATATGATAGGTATATCTAAAGCTAGCAGCGTTGTTGATACAGTACAGCTAGAATATTGCGTTAGAGAAGATTTAAAAGACAAGGTTAACGTTGTTATGGCTGTTTTGAACCCTATTAAAGTTATTATAACAAATTATGAAGACGGCGAAGAATTTTTAGAAATAGAAAACAACCCAGAAAATGAAAGCTTAGGATACAGAAAAGTACCTTTTTCTAAAGAAATTTATATAGAAAAAGATGACTTTTTAGAAAACCCGCCAAAAAAGTTTTTTAGGCTGACTAAAGGTAAAGAGGTAAGGCTAAAAGGGGCTTATTTTATACTTTGCAACGAAGTTATAAAAGATGAAAACGGCAATATTAAAGAGCTTCATTGCACATACGATAAAAAAACAAAAAGCGGTACAGGCTTTAATGAAAGAAAGGTTAAAGGTACTATCCATTGGGTTAGTGCTAAACATTGTGTTAAAGCTAAAGTCAATTTATATGAGCCTTTAGTATTAACAAATGAAAAAGGTGAAGTTTTAGAAAACCCTAATTCTTTAGTTATTAAAAATGCGCTTATAGAGCCTTATATATTAAATGCTAATAAAATGGACAGATTTCAATTTATAAGAAATGGTTATTTTGTTGCAGATAATAAACATTTTTCAAAAGAACATTTAGTTTTTAACCGTATTGTTTCTTTAAAATCTTCTTTTAAGCCTAATTAATATTTAAGGAGGAATTATGAAAAATAATAAAAATAAAAGAAAAGCTTCTAAACAAAAATCTAAAAAAAAGAAAAAAAATATACCGGCAGTTAGATTTTTTAGGATAGTGTTTTCTATACTTTTTATTTATTTTATTATTGTTGGCGTTTTATTTGCCTATTCTTACTTTAGCTTTAATGAAGGTGATGAAGAAGGTACTTTAAGCACGGATAAAACTTCAAATTTGCCCGAATATACAAATGTGCTTTTGGCTTGTACAGATGAAGGAGAGGGGCGAACAGATGCTATCATGATTGTTTCCTACAATTCTATTAGCAAAGCTATATCTTTAGTATCTATTCCACGTGATACAAGGGTTGATATACCAGACTATATGTGGGAGGTTATGGTAGAAAACTTTCCGGAAATAGCTGGCGATGACAAAAGCTATAAAAAAATAAACGCAATACCCAATTATGGCAAAGAAAGGGGTATGGAGTTTTTACAAGAATATATAGAGGATATGCTAGGTATAGAAATAGATTATTATGCACATTTTAACTTAGAAGGGTTTAGATACATTATAGATTCTGTCGGGGGGATAGAATTTGATGTACCACAAGCAATGAGACATACAGACCCAGATATATACCTAGACCCGGGGCTACAGCTATTAGACGGAGATAAAGCAGAACAACTTTTAAGATACAGAACATACCCAGAAGGCGATTTAAAAAGAATAGAGGTACAACAACAATTTATGAAAGCATTTTTTGAAAAAGTAGTTAATTTAAAAACTATAATTTCAAATTTAAGTGCTTATGTTAAAACTGTAACAGAATATATAGACACAAATGCAACTATAGTAGATATACTAAAATATGTTGGTGAATTAGAATATTTTGATATAGACGCTGTTCAAAATTATACAATACCTTGTACAACAGCAACTATAAACGGTGTATCTTATGTAGAAACAGATGCCGAGGCGCTTTTAGATTTTGGATATGAAATATTTAAACAACCAACTGCAACAGAAGATACAGAATATGAAGATAGCTTTTTAAAATCTATAACTATTTTAAACGGAAGCTATAAAAAAGGTTTTGCATCTCAAACACAAAGCTTGCTTGAAGAAAATGGTTATACAATAAGCGAAATAGGCGACTATACAGGGCAAAAAGCCGAACAGACTAAAATATATGTTAAGGAATTAGGGCAAGGGACAGATTTGCTTAAATTTTTCACAAATGCTAAAGTTGTTGTAAATGAACAAAAAGTAGAAGAATATGGATACGATATAGTAATAGTATTAGGCACGGCAGAAGAGCTAAACGAAGATTTGGAAGATCAAACAGAAGAACAAAAAGCAGAAGATACAGAATAGCAAAAGCAGAAAATATCAAAAACTTAATTATTTAAAAATATGTAAAACAGAAGTTATTAATAAGTGAATATTTTTAAAAATAAAGAATAAAGGCAGATTTGCTTAAATTTTCACAAAAGTAAGAAAGGAAACAAAATGTTAAGAATTTCTAATATAAAATATCCTTTTGACAAGCAAATAACAATAGAAAATTTAAAACTAAAGATAAGCAAAATATTAAATACAAAAACAGAAAATATCAAAAGTGTTAAAATATTTAAAAAATCTATAGACGCAAGAGAAAAATTAGGTGGATTTTATGTTTTAGCTATTGATATAGAAGTTGTTAATGAAAACAAATATTTAAATATAAAAAATGTAGAAAAAGTAAATACAGTTTTTTACAATATACAAAAGAAACCCTTTAAAACAAGCCCTATTGTTATAGGGTTTGGGCCGGCCGGATTTATGTCTGCGCTTGTTTTGGCAAAAAGCGGGGCAAAGCCTATCGTTATAGAACAAGGCAAAAATGTAGATGATAGAACAAAAGATATAAAAAAATTTTGGGAAGAAGGTATTTTGGATACAAATTCTAATGTGCAATTTGGCGAAGGGGGAGCAGGAGCCTTTTCAGACGGTAAGCTTACTACCGGTATAAAAGATTATAGATGTCGTTTTTTGCTTGAAGAATTTGTAAAAGCAGGCGCCCCAAAAGAAATTTTGTACGATGCAAAGCCACATATAGGTACAGATAAGCTTATAAATTTAATAAGAAATATAAGAAACAAAATAATATCTTTAGGAGGGCAAATTTTTTTTAAGCACAAGCTTATAGATTTAATTTATAAAAATGATACTATAAAAGGCGTTATCGTTCAAAATTTAAAAAATAATAATATTTTTGAAATAAATGCCCAAAATGTTGTTTTGGCTATAGGGCATAGCGCTAGAGATACTTTTGAAATGATAAAAAATATAAACCACCCTATTATAAAAAAAACTTTTGCTGTTGGGGTTAGGGTTGAGCATAGCCAAAATTTTATTAATAATAAACAATATGGCAAGTTTGCGCCTATTTTGCCCCCGGCAGATTATAAAATAGCAAAAAGACTATCTAATAAAAGAGGAAGCTATACTTTTTGTATGTGTCCTGGGGGCTATGTTGTAAATGCATCTTCTGAAAAAGGTAGGCTTGTTACAAATGGCATGAGCTATTACGCAAGAGAAGGCGAAAACGCAAATAGCGCTATTCTTATAGAAGTTTATCCAGAAGATTTTGGCTCAGGCGATATTTTGGCTGGTATAGCCTTTCAGCGTATGCTGGAAGAAAGAGCATTTATAGCAGGAGGGAGTAATTATTTTGCCCCTATACAAACAATTTATGATTTTTTAAATGAAAAGCCAACAACAAATATAGGAGATATAAAGCCAACATTTAAGCCAGGGGTAACTCCATCAGATTTTAAACAAGTATTTCCACAATTTTTATACGATTCATTAAAATTAGCTGTAGTAGAAATGGATAAAAAAATAAAAGGATTTGCTAAAGAAGATGCAATATTAACAGCAGTAGAAAGCAGAAGTTCTTCTCCTATCAGGATAATAAGAAAAGATAATTTAGAATCTGTTAAATTAAAAGGCTTATACCCTTGTGGAGAAGGATGTGGATATGCAGGAGGGATAGTATCTGCTGGGGTAGACGGAATAAAGTGCGCCGAGGCTATTATAAATAATACAAAATTTGATTAATTTTATATTAAATAAAGTACAAATAAGTCTATTTTAAGTCAATTAAGCTATAATACATAAAGTAAAACTTTACAATAAAATATTTTTATGGTATAATATATACATTAGATTATTATTTAAGTACGATAATTACAATTCTTTATCTTGTTTGTTTTATAATATAAAGCAGATAAAGATTTTTTAATTTAATTAATATTATGCAATTAAAAGGTGAGTATATGTCAGAAGAAATGGATAGAATATTAACTATATCTGGTATAGTTAAAGCTATAATTTTTTTTAATAACGACAACTTTTATACGGTTTTTGCTCTTATTACAGAAAATGATAGCGGTATAGAAGAATTGACATGTGTTGGCCACATACCAGACTTAGTAGAAGGAGAAAGCGTTACTTTACAGGGCGAATTTTTCCGTAGCCTAAAGCATGGTATGCAATTTAGAGTTAATAAATGTGTAAAAAATTTGCCTAAAACAGAAGATGCTATAAAAATGTACCTTTTAGCTATGCAAATAAGAGGAGTTGGCGAGAAAAGAATAGATAAAATTATACAAAAATTTGGCAAAGACATTTTTGATATTTTAGAAAAGGCTCCAGAAAAGCTAGCAGAAGTAAAGGGTATAACCTTAAACACAGCCAAAAAAATAGCTGAAGAGTTTGAAGCAAGGCTAGCTCTGCAAAAGGTTATAGAAGAATTGGCTAAATACGGTATTTCAGAAGTTTTTGCTATCAAATTATTTAACTATTACAACAAAGATGTACTAGATATTATAAAAGAAAATCCTTATGAATTATTAAAAGAAAATTTTGGCATACCTTTTAAAATAATAGACAATATTGCTTTAAGAAACAATTTTCCTAAAATAAATAAAGACAGGATAGGCACCGCTATAGACTTTATATTAAACGAAACAGCAACAAAAAACGGTAATGTCTATTTGCCACAAGCTATATTAATAGAAAAAGTCCATAAATTATTAAATATAGAAAAAGAGTTTATAGAAAATGAGCTTATAGATTTACAAATGTGTAGGCAAATATATATTTTAAAAAAAGAAGATGAAGAAGATAACTTTATATTTTTAAACTATTACTTTTACCTTGAAAGCTATGTTGCCAAAAAAATTGCTCAGTTATCTTTCGATAAAATAGACACAAAAATAAATATTAACAAATTAATTAAAAAATTTGAAAAAGATAAAAATATGGAATTAGCTAGCGCACAAAAAAAGGCAATAGAACAAGCTATAAAAAATAGATTTTTAATAATAACAGGAGGTCCTGGTACCGGTAAAACAACAATTATTAAAGCTATAATAAATATATTGCTTGAAAATGATTTAGCAAAAGAGGTAAAGCTATGCGCATCTACAGGGCGAGCAGCAAAAAGGATGGCTGATGCAACAGGCTATGAAGCAAAAACGATACATAGGCTTTTGGGGCTAACATATATAGGAACGGGTACGAAGCCAGCTTTTGATTTTAATATTAATTTGATAGATGCTGACCTTGTTATTGTAGATGAATGTTCTATGATAGATATAATTTTAATGAACAATCTATTAATGGCGATAAAAGAAGATACAAGGCTAATATTAGTTGGCGATGCAAACCAGCTACCAGCTGTAGGCCCCGGCAATGTGCTTAAAGATATGATAGCGTCTGAATGCATTAAAACTATTAAGCTAGACAAAATTTTTAGGCAAAAAAAAGAAAGCGCTATTATTACAAATGCTCATAGGATAAATAGTGGGCAGTACCCTATATTAAGCGAAAATAACAAAGATTTTTTCTTTTTAAAAAGAAATAGTAGAGAAGTTATTATAAAAACAATTATCGATTTAATAACAAAAAGACTTCCTACATTTTTAAAAATCAAAAATATAGAAGAAATACAAGTTATTTGCCCTATGAAAAATAGTATACTTGGGGTTAAAGAGCTGAATATTGCCTTGCAAGATGCTATAAACCCTCCAGATATAAACAAAAAAGAAAAAATTTTTAGAAACATTGTATTTAGAGAAGGGGATAAAGTTATGCAGACAAGAAATAACTATGACCTTACTTGCGCTGTTTTTGAAAATGGAGAAATGCGAGAAGGTGACGGAGTATTTAATGGAGAAATAGGGGTTATAACAAGCATAGATGATGAAGGGCTTATTGTCGCATTTGAAGAGTATAAAAAGGCTTTTTATACTTTCAGCGATTTAAACGAGCTAGAATTATCTTACGCTACCACCATACATAAAGCCCAAGGGAGCGAATATAGGGCGATTATCTTGCCTTTGTATGCCTCATCAGACTTTCTTTTAAACAGAAATTTACTATACACAGCGGTAACAAGAGCAAAAGAGCTTGTTGTTATTATAGGGCTTGAAAATTTGCTTTATTTTATGGTTGATAATAATAACGAAGCAAAAAGATACACCTATTTAAAAGATAAAATAATAACGGCATATCAATTTGTATATGATAACAAAAGTAAAAATCATTAAAAAAAGTTAATTGAAAAAATTTTTATTTAAGAATTTTAATAATAAAAAATGATATTAAAAAAATCTAGAGAAGGAGCAAGGGGTGAATATTTTTTGGGAAATTACAAACTTGAGTAAAGAAAGAATTTAAAATGCTTAAAATTATTTTAAATAACACTGGAAGAAAAACTTCTTTTATTTCCAACTTGAGTAAAGAAAGAATTTAAAATGCTTAAAAGCATTTTAAATAACACTAGAAGAAACAATTTTTGCATAGCAAAAATTCTTTATTGTAAAACATAGTTAAATTTGATATAATATATAATATAATTAATAAAAATTTTTTTAGGAGGAAGTTTTTGGTTATGGGCAATATTATAGTTGGGCAGTCTGGAGGGCCAACTTCTGTTATAAATGCTAGCCTTGCAGGCATTTATAAATCAGCATTTGAAAATAATATTAAAGTTTTTGCTATGATAAACGGCATACAAGGGCTTTTAGATAAAAAAATTATAGACCTTGCTAGCCAAATAACTTCAGATTTACATATAGAAATATTAAAAAGAACTCCAGCAGCTTTTTTAGGCTCTTGTAGGTATAAATTACCTAATATAGAAGAAGATGAAAATGTTTATAAGCTTATATTTAATATATTAGAACAGTTTTGCATAGATAAATTTTTTTACATAGGTGGTAACGACTCCATGGATACAATCCAAAAATTGCAAACATACGCTAACCTTAAAAATAAGGATATTTGCTTTATAGGAGTACCTAAAACTATCGACAATGATTTATTAATAACAGACCATACGCCAGGTTTTGGTAGTGCTTGTAAATATATAGCTACTACAACAAAAGAAATTATTAAAGATGCGCTTGTATATGATAAAAGGAGCGTTACTATTATAGAAACAATGGGGAGAAATGCTGGATGGCTTACAGCATCTCTGGCGCTTGCAAAAGGCGATGATTGCGACGGAGTTGATATGATATGCCTGCCCGAAGTGCCTTTTGATATAGAAGAATTTGTATCAAAAGTAAGCGATTTAAATAAAACTAAAAAAAGTTTAGTTATAGCCATTTCTGAAGGGCTTAAAAATAAAAATAATATAAATATATGTGAATTGCAAAAAGAAACACAGACAGACTGTTTTGGGCATAAAAATTTAGGGGGGGCTTCTAGTATTTTGGCTCAAACATTAAAAAATCAATTAGGGCTTAAAACAAGAGCAATAGAGCTTAATACAATGCAGCGCTGCGCATCACATATAGTATCAAAAGTAGATTTAGACGAAAGCTTTTTGGCAGGGCAACATGCTTTTAAAGCAGCTCTTTTAAATAAAACAGGCGTTGTTGTTATATTTAAAAGGCTTTCTGATAATCCTTATGAAATACAGCTTGATACACATACAGTTTTTGATATTGCAAATCATGAAAAATTAGTACCACTTGATTGGATAGATACAAAAAATGGGTATGTTAAAGATAATCTTGTGAAGTATATATTACCTCTTATACAAGGCGAAGTTTACCCTTTTATAGTAAACGGCTTGCCTAAGCATTTAAAATTGCAAAATATTTAATATTAATATATTATAGGTGGAACATGTCTAAAAATTTACATACAGACCATAGGAAAAGGGTAAGGGCAAGATTTATTAAAGACGGTAATTTAGATAGCTTTGAAGAACATCAAGTTTTAGAGCTACTTTTATTTTACGCAATACCACGAAGGGATACAAACGAAATAGCCCATAAGCTTTTAAATGAATTTGGTAGCCTTTTTACATTAATGAACACAAAACCAGAAGAAATAATGAATAGATGCAAACTATCAGAATCAACAGCAGTATTAATAACTATGATACCTTTTATTTGCAGGAAATTTTTAACAAGTGGGCTAAATTCTTCAGAGCATCCTTATATTTTAGATTTTAATACGGCGAGAAGCTATTTTGAGGCGGTGCTTATAGGGCAAGCGTTTGAAAGCTTTTATATGCTTTGTCTAGATTTAAATAAAAAGCTTAGAAAAGTTGTTAAAATAAGCGACGGAAATTCTAATTCGGCGCCGATATATATAGAAAAGGTAGTATCAGATGCACTTTTGTATAATTCGTCATTTGTTATATTAGGGCATAACCATCCAAGCGGTACGATAAAACCATCTAATGCAGACCTTGAGGTTACGTTAAAAATTATTAATGCGTTTAACTTTATTAATATAAAAGTGCTAGATCATATAATAATATGTGGAGAACAATCTTTTAGTTTTGCTCAAAAAGGATTATGTGGGTTAAAATATAAATAAGACTTTTTTTAAAAAAGTACGTAACTAAATTGTATAAAATTTTTGAAATAAAAAGGAGTGCTTTTTATGAAAAAGTTATATAAATCAAAAAATAATAAGGTTATTTACGGTATTTGCGCTGGCATAGCTAATTATTTTGCTATTGACCCTATTATAGTGAGGATAGTTGTTATTATAGGCTTTTTTATAAACTTTTTAGCAGTTGCTTTAAGCTATTTTATAATAAATTTTATTATACCAGATGAAACAAATATAATAGAGCAATAAATTTAAAAAGTTTATTGCATAAAAAAATAAATGTTGTATAATAATATTGATAATGTAAAATTAGGAGGGTATTAATATGGATAGAGATGAGATTTTATGTAATTGTTTTAGCGTAACAGCTGGCGATATAGAGGATGCATTTAATGAAGGGCTTAAAACTTACGAAGAAATACAAGAAAAGACTTCTTGTGGCGCTGGTTGTGGCGTTTGTGAACAGAGCATAAGAGAATTTATAGATAATCTTAAATAAGCTAGCTTATAAGCTGGCTTTTTATATTTATTAAGATTTATACATAGTTATCCACATATTTATCAACAGTTTCAACATTTTTATTAATTATATAAAATTTATAATAAAAGCCTGGAAAGCTGCAAGTTTTTTTGTTATGTACGTAATTTAAATTGAAATATAGTAAAGTTTTATATATAAAGGTAAAAAATGGTATAAAAATTATAATAAAATTTATTTGCAAATACTTTAAATAGCCATATTTTTTATTTAAAAATATTGATTTTTAGTATAGTAAATATACTTTGAAATTAGCTTAACCTTTTTCTATTTTAATATAGAAAAGAGGTGATAAGGATGCAAATAACAATTTATAAAATATTTTAGCTATTGTTCAAAAGGGCATCGCTATTAATCAATATAATAGAATATATAATAAAAAATCATAAACTTAAGTTTATGATTATATTTAAAATAAATTAAACTATTGTTTAAAGCAATTCTTTTTTTAATTATATTTAATTTATAGCATAAATTTGCGATAATAGCTATATTTTATAAAAATTAGCTATTAACCTTATATAATATTAAAAAATTTATTAGCAAAAGCTATATCTTTATAAAGCTGACTTTTTAAATCATTTAAAGAATCAAATTTTTTAACATTTCTTACTAAGCTTAAAAACATAACCTCTATTTCTTTATCATATATATTTTCTTTAAAATCAAAAATATATGTTTCTATAGTCCTATTTGTATTATTAACTGTAGGATTTTTTGCTATATTAGTAATACTATTATAAATTTTGTTATTAACTTTAGTTTTGGTGATATAAACAGCATCAGCTGGCAAAAGCTTTTCTTTAGGGGGCAATAAATTAGCTGTAGGAAAGCCTATTATCCTTGCTAGCTGGTTGCCCTTTACAACCGTGCCTAAAATAGAATAAGGTCTATTTAATAAAAGATTTGCTTTTTTTATATTTTTGTTTAATAAAGCTTCTTTAATAATAGTACTGCTAACACGTTGCCCATCTATTAAAATATTAGATATTTTAAAAATTTTTATATTTTTTTGCTTTGCAATAGATAAAAGAATATCTATATTGCCGGCTCTATTTTTGCCAAAACGATAATCTTCGCCTATAACAAGTATTTTGCATTTTAATTTATGACATAAAATATTTATAAAATCTTCTGGAGAGATTTTAGCAAAAGCTAAATCAAAAGGATAGTTTAAAAAAATGTCTATATCTTCTTTTAAAAGCTCTCTTATCTTTTCTTCTTGAGATAATATATATGAAAAATTTTCCATATCTTTTAAAACTTTTAAAGGATGAGGATTAAATGAAAAAACAATGCAATTTAAATCATTTTTTAAAGCCATTTTTTTAGAAATATTTATAAGTTTTTTATGTCCTAAATGTATTCCGTCAAAGTTACCTATTGTTATGACAGAACCTTTTTCTTCTTTTAAATCAAAATTATCTAATATTTTCATTTAATAAAACACCTCTACAATAATATTTTTAAAGGCTTTATACAATCTTTTAAAACGATATATATACCAACTAAAGTACCGTCTTTATCATATGCTAATATGCTTTCTTTATATATTAAATCTTTATTTTGCAAATAAGAAAAGCTTATTTTATTACCATTATATAAAAAACGATTAGCAAGAGCCGAAACAGTTATTCTTTTAAAATTATACAAAACATCTTCAATAGGGATAATAATATCTTTTATATTATCATTTTTTATATAATTATCTAAATCATCTAGCGTGATGCAATCTTTTAGATAAAAATTACCGCTTCTTGTTCTTAAAAGAGAAGCCATACAAGCTCCGCACCCAAGCTTTTCTCCTATATCATGGCAAAGAGTCCTTATATATGTTCCTTTAGAGCATGTTACGGTTATTTCAAAAGTTGTATCTTTAATAAATTTATTTACTTTTATATTATAAATATTGATTTTTCTTTTTTTTCGTTCAATTTCTAAATTGTTTCTTGCGAGATTATAGAGCTTTTGTCCATTTATTTTTATAGCAGAATACATAGGGGGTATTTGATATATTTCTCCTTTAAAGCTATGTACAGCGTCTACTATATCTTCTTTAGATACATTTACATCTTTTTTAGAAGTTATATCACCCCAAATATCTTGTGTTGTTGTTGTTTGTCCAAGCTTAACAACAGCAACATATTCTTTAATACTATTTGTTATATATTCTGTAATTTTTGTTGCCTTGCCTATACAAATAGGCAAAACTCCAGTTGCGTTAGGGTCTAGTGTACCGGTATGGCCTGTTTTGATTTTATTAAGCTTTTTTCTAACTATATTAACAACATCGTGCGAGGTATAGCCCTCTGCTTTATAAATATTTATTATTCCGTAAATATTATCCATATTATCAACTCTTTAATTTATTATTAATTTCTTTCAATATAGCATCTTTTGCTTGCTCTAAAAAAGTATCTTTTAAAGATGCTCCAGATGCTAAAATATGCCCGCCACCACCGAATTTATTTGCAATTTCATTAACATTTAGTTTTTTTGCTCTAAAGCTTACTTTTATAGTATCGTCATATTTTTCATATAAAAAGGCACATACATCTATACCTTTTATATCTAAAAGATAAGCAGAAATACCTTCTAAATCGTTATAGCTGGCGTTACATTTTTTTAATATTTCATCTTTAGTTAGTGTAGAAATTGCTATATTTTTATCTATTTGTAAATTTTGGATAGTGCATGATAAAAGCTTTGCATTTTCTAAAGAATGACTATATATTAAATTTGATTGGATAGAAGAAAAATCAATACCATATTTTAAAATAGCGCTTGCTATTTCATGTGTACGAGGGGTTGTGGAGTTATGCTTAAAGCCCGAAGTATCAAATATTATGCCAGCGTATAGTTTTTCTGCTATATCTTTATCCATAATACCTTGCATGCTGTTTATAATTTCAAACACAATTTCTGAAGTGGAAGAGGCGGAAGCATTAACAAGATTTATATCTCCAAAATGATTATTGCTAGCGTGATGGTCTATATTTATTGTGATTTTAGAAGATTTAAAAATGTTTTTAAAATTACCTAGGCGCTCTATATCGCCACAATCTAAGGCGATAAAAAGGTCAAGAGGTATATCTTTTATATCATTTTTATATATAAAATCGTTTAAAATTAGAAAATCATATGTTTTAGGATAATTTTCAATCAAAATGCAAGGCTTTATATTTTTTATTTTGTATATAAAAAGCGCAAGAGCAAAAGTGGATGCAATAGCGTCACCATCGGGGTTAATATGCCCTGCAAGCACGATATGTTTTGCTTTTGTTATTTCATTTATCACATTTTTTATATTATTATACATTTTGCTCTCCTTTATTAATTTCATCTATTATTTTAAAAATTTTGAAGCTATCTTCTAAAGAATTGTCTAGTTTAAAATTAAATTCTGGAGTATTTCTTAAATTGATTTTTAAAGCTATTTGTTTTCTTATAAAGCCAGAAGCATTTTTTAAAGCTAGCATAACATCTTCTTTTTCTTTTTCGTTGCCCAAAACGCTAATATAAACTTTACAATATTTTAAATCATTGCTTGTATCAACCTTCAAGACGCTTGTAATAACGCTAATACGTGGGTCTTTTAGTTCAGAACGGATAATTTCAGAAAGTTCTCTTTTTATTTCATCATTAATTCTTATCATCCTATTTTTATTTTTCATAAAAACCATCCCTTTATTGTTTTATTTCTTCCATTATAAAAGCTTCAACAATATCAGCTTCTTTTATGTCGTTAAATTTGTCAAACAATAAGCCACATTCGTATCCAGCGGCAACCTCTTTAACATCGTCTTTAAACCTTTTTAAGGCAGCAAGCTCACCCTCATATATAACAACATTATCTCTTAATATTCTTATTTTAGAATTTCTTATAATTTTACCATCTGTAACATAAGAACCACCAATTGTGCCTACACCAGATGCTTTAAACAATTGCCTTATTTCGGCATGTCCTATAACTTTTTCTTCATAAATAGGATCTAAAAGCCCTTTCATAGCGGCGGTTATATCTTCTATAGCGTTGTATATAACCCTGTAAAGGCGTATATCCACTTTTTGGTCTTCTGATACTTGTTTAGCACGGGGCTCTGGGCGAACGTTAAAGCCTATTATAATAGCATTAGATGCACTAGCAAGCATTACATCAGATTCTGTTATAGCACCAACCCCACCATGTATTGTTTTAATACGCACTTCTTCATTAGATAGCTTTTCAAGGCTAGAACGAACAGCTTCTACAGAGCCTTGCACGTCGGCTTTAATAACAATATTTAATTCTTTTATATTACCGGTTTGTATTTGTGTAAATAAATCGTCTAGAGATACTTTTTGAAGAGTTGTTTTTATCATATCTTCTCTACCTTTTGCTAAAACAGCTTCAGAGAGTTGCCTTGCTTGTTTATCGTTTTTAGCAACATAAAATGTATCGCCAGCAGATGGTACAGCATTTAAGCCCAATATTTCAACTGGTATAGAAGGGGTTGCTGTTTTAACTTTTTGCCCTTTATCGTTCATCATAGCTCTAATTTTTCCGTAACAGCTCCCAACAACTAAAGGGTCACCTATTTTTAATGTACCGCTTTGTATCAAAACTGTAGCGACAGGTCCACGCCCTTTGTCAAGCTCAGCCTCTATAATAGCCCCCCTTGCTTTTTTATTAGGATTTGTTTTTAATTCTTTAAGCTCTGCTACAAGAATTATCATTTCTAAAAGGTTGTCGATACCATCTTTACTAACAGCAGATACAGGCACGCATATAGTATCTCCGCCCCAATCTTCAGCCAAAATGCCGTATTCTGTAAGCTCTTGTTTAACTCTATCTGGGTTAGCTCCTTCTTTATCCATTTTATTAATAGCAACTATTATTTCTATACCGGCGGCTTTAGCATGGTTTATAGCCTCTATAGTTTGAGGCATAACCCCGTCATCAGCCGCTACAACTAATACTGCTATATCTGTTATTTTTGCTCCTCTCATACGCATTGCGGTAAAAGCTTCATGCCCTGGGGTATCTAAAAATGTTATAGGCTTATTATTTATAGATACGGTATAAGCCCCTATATGTTGTGTTATACCGCCGGCCTCTTTTTCTGTAACACGGCTTTTTCTTATAGCATCTAAAAGAGAAGTTTTGCCGTGGTCAACATGCCCCATAACAACAACAACAGGAGGACGCTCTATTAAGTTTTTATCGTCATCTATTTCATCTTTAAATGTTTCTTCTAATATATCTATTTCTGGTGCTTGTTCTGTTAGTATATCAAATTCTTCACATATTTCTGTTGCTATTTCATAGCTAATTTCTTGATTTAATGTTGCCATTATGCCCTTTTTCATAAGTTTCATTACGATATTTGAAGAAGTTGTGTTTATTTTATCTGCAAGTTGTTTAACGGTTATATTTTTTTCGATTTGTATAATTTTTATACTATCTTCATTTTCTGTAACAGCTACATTTTCTTGTGCAGCCTTTTTAGCTTTTTTAGCTTTTTTATAATTTTTATTTTTTTTGTTATTTGCATTTAGTATATTGTTTATATTATTTATAGAATTTTGGTTGTTTTTGCTATTTGTATTATCATTTTTATTATTAGCTTTATTTTTATTGTTATTGTTAAATTTGTTATTGTTAGTTTGGTTATTTGCGTTATTATTTGAGCTATTTTTTTGGTTGTAGCTATTGTATTTATTATTATTTTTGTTTTTATTTTGGTTGTTTTGGATACCTGCGTTGCTTCCGTTATTAATATTATTTTTTATATTATTTTTGTTATTATTATTTCTATTATTTCTGTTAGTATTGTTTTTATCATTATTTTGGTTATTATTGTTTTTGTTATTATTATTGTTATTTTGGTTATTATTGTTTTTGTT
>CBCPNA010000041.1:0-7483 GCA_965120415.1 uncultured Bacillota bacterium
ATTATTTATCTCCTATTGATTTTTTTTATAAACAAGTTTCTTGATTTTCTCCCATTTATTTTTGTATAATTTACTCTTGCCTTTACAGTATAAATAACAATTGGTAAATAATTAAAAAAGGCACTTTAACAAAAAGGTTAAAGGAGCCTTTTTTTATAGCTATCTTGACAAACTAACTAAACATATTTTATAATTAAAAATATTTAGGTAGGAGAAAAGATATGCTAAAAAATAAAAAAAAGTTTTTTTCTATTTTAATTATTTTTATTATAATAATAATTTTTATGATTTTTAAAAATATATTTGCTAAAAATAGCGATGCTATCCAATATGAAAAAATAGAGGTAAATTCAGGAGAAAATATATATACATACAAAGATTATATCTATATATATGGCAAAAGTGGAATAAAAATTTATCAAAATACAGATTTAATATATGAAGAAGCTTTTGATATGGAAAACCCTTATATGGTATCTTCTTATGACAAAATTGTGATAGGGGATTTTAGTGGTAAAACTATACGTATATTTAATTCTTCTTCCCTTTTATATTATGTAAATCACTCTGAAAGCATTTTGTCATGCACCGTAAATAAAAATGGCTATTCTGCTATTATATCCAAAACAGATTCTTTATATGAAATACTTGTTTTTAATAACAAAGGAGAAAATATATTTTATCTTTCAGATATAACAAGTAGCGAAGGTATACCGGTCAATTTAGCTTTATCTAACGATAACTTATCTTTAGCTGTAAGCTTTTTGAACATAGAATCTTCTTATATAGAATCTAATATTGCTATATATTCTTTAAGCCAAGATGAAAATACAGATAGTCTAATAGCAGCTTTCAAAAAGTCTAATCAAATGTCTGCTATTATAAAATTTGTTGATTATCAAAATTTAGTCATTTTGTCAGATAAAGAGCTTTCTATAATATCTGTTAAAGAAAGCTCAAATAGCGTTAAAGAATTGTCTAATATAGAGTTTAAGAATACTATTGATTTTGTAAGGTTTTTAAATACTTCTTATTTTGCGTTAATATATGGAACAGCGCTAGAAGGGCAAGATAAATCGGCTGTTAATCAAAATTCCGCCATCCTTTATAACGCTTTAGGAGGTAAAGTTAAAGAAATTAGCTTTGATAAAGATATAACAGGTATTTATGCTAATGCTTATGGTTTTGTTGTTGCTCAAAATCGCTTTTTTGAAGGATATTCAACCTCTGGTACAAAAGTTTTTGAATATCAAGCGACACAGGATATAAAAGATGTCCAGTTTTTTGGCTCAACAGATAGATTATTAATATTAACAGAAAATGAAATTAAAATCTTAAAATTATCCAAAAAAACTATAAACTTATTAGAAGAAATATCAGAAGAAGAAACAGAAGAGACATCAGAAGATGCAGATGTAACAGAAGAAATATCAGAAGATGTAGATATAACAGAAGAAATAGAAGAAGATGCATTAGAAGATACAACTGAATAAACATAAATAATAAGAAAGGTTTTTTATGAATATATTAGATATTATTTTTATAATAATTTTTGTTTTATTTTTAATATATGGTTATTTTAAAGGAGTTTTGGGGCAAATATTAGATATTGCTTCTATCGTTGTAACATTTTGTGCATTTAAAATATTATATCCTTTTATATATAGCTATCTTTCAAATTCTATGCTATTTTTAAAAACAAAATTATTTTTTGAAAATAAAATAAATGTTAATAATATAATACAAGATGCTACAACATATAAAGAATATATAGATAATTTAAATATACCAAATTTTTTAAAAAATATGCTGTTAAATATAGATATAACGGACGTTACTAAAGATTACATAGTAGATTTTATATCTTCATTTTTTATAACTGTAGTTAGCTTTTTGTTTTTATCTATAATAATATTTATATTTTCACATATTTTAAAAATAACTTTAAAAATATTTAAAAATTTGCCTATTATTAAAACATTTGATAAAGCTTTTGGTATTTTATTTAGTGGGCTAAAGTTTATATTTTTGTTTTGGATAATAAGTATGATTTTTATTATTATATATCCAGCAAAAACAGCTTTAATGTTTTTTTATTATATAGAAGATTCTTCTATTGCTTATTATTTTTTTAATAACAATTTGCTTTTTAATTTTTTGCTAGATATATTAAAAAACTTATTTTTTTAATTTTTAAATGGAGATTTTATGAAAACATGTTTTACAACTATTTATGAACATACAAATGCTGAAATTATAGAAAAAAAGTCTAGGTTTATTGCTAATATAGCGCCGGTACAATCAGAAGAAGATGCAATAAAATTTATAGAAAAAATAAAAAAACAGCACTTTTCGGCAAAGCATAATTGCTACGCATATATAATAAACGGTAAGGTGCCTATTATGCGCTTTAGCGACGATAAAGAGCCACAAGGGACAGCAGGAAAGCCTATTTTGGATATATTAATATCTAAAAAGCTTGAAAATATAGTGGCGGTTATAACAAGATATTTTGGTGGGATACTTCTTGGTAAAGGGGGGCTTATCCGTGCTTATTCTTTAGCGACAAAAGAAGGTATAAATAAAGCTAAAATTATAACAATAGATATTTTTAAAACAATGCATATATATTGTGATTATGCTATTTTAGGCAAGATTAAATATGAGCTTGAAAGCAAAAACTGTATTTTATCAAATATTATATATACAGATAATGTAGAAATTATTGCATATATAAAAAAAGATGAAGAAGATTTTTTAAAAAATTATATACAAAATATTTCTAACAATACAGCAGATATAGCTTTTAAAGAAGATGTTATGCTAAAGCTTTTGGATAATCAGATTATATAAATATTAAGGAGGATAAAAAATGGCTGGACATTCTAAATTTGCTAATATTAAACATAAAAAAGAAAAAAACGACGCAATTAAAGGTAAAATTTTTACAATTTTAGGGAGAGAAATTGCGGTTGCGGTTAAAGCAGGGGGCAAAGACCCGGCAAATAATTCTAAATTAAGAGAAGTTATATTAAAGGCTAAAGCGAACAATATGCCAACAGATACTATAGAAAGATGTATAAAAAGGGCAAGTGGTGATATAGATGGAGTTGATTATGAAGCTATAACATATGAAGGCTATGGGCCAAAAGGGGTTGCGATTATTGTAGAAACATTGACAGATAACAAAAATAGAACAGCATCAAATGTAAGAAATGCCTTTACAAAAGGTAACGGTAATATGGGTACAAGCGGTTGTGTTAGTTTTATGTTTGATAAAAAAGGGCAAATAGTGATAGAAAAGGTAGATAGAATAAATGTCGATGATTTAATGCTAATGACCTTAGAAAGTGGTGCAGAAGATTTTTTTGAAGAAGATGAATTTTATGAAATAGTTACACAGCCTGAACATTTCGAAAGTGTATGTAAAAAAATACAAGATGAAAATATAGATATTTTGCAAGCAGAAATATGTATGATACCACAAACTTATGTAAAACTAACAGAAGAAGAAGATATAAAAAAGATGAATAAGCTTTTAAGCCTATTAGAAGAAGATGACGATGTAAAAAATGTTTATCACAATTTAGAGCAATAAAGGAGGGGTTATTTTGCACGAAACAAAAGAGCAGGAAGAAAGGGTTATTTTGGTTGGTATAGAAAATGACAAAAATACTTTTGATATAAACGATAGTCTAGACGAGCTAGAAGAGCTAGTAAAAACGGCAGGAGCAACAGCGATATTTAGATTAATACAAAAAAGAGAAGCTATGCATAAGGGGCATTATTTAGGCAAGGGTAAGCTTTTGGAGCTTAAAGAATATATAGAAACACTAGACGCTACAGGCATTGTTTGCGACGATGAGCTAACACAAATGCAAATTAAAAATATGGAAAGTGCTTTAGATACAAAAATTATGAATAGGACACTTGTTATTTTAGACATTTTTGCTAAAAGAGCAAACACAGCGGAAGGTAAAGTGCAGGTAGAGCTTGCCCAGCTTAAATACAGCCTTAGCCATCTAAAAGGCACATACAGCAATTTAAGCAGGCTAGGCGGAGGTATAGGTACAAGAGGACCAGGGGAAAAAAAGCTAGAAACAGATAAAAGAAACATTTTTAACAGAATTGCAGAATTAAATATAAAATTAAAAGAAATAGAAAAGCATAGAAAAGTAATTAGAGAAAATAGGCTTAAAAATAAAATACCTATTGTAGCCTTTGTAGGATACACAAATGCAGGTAAATCTACCCTTTTAAACACTATTTCTGATGCTAATATTTTGGCTGAAGACAAGCTTTTTGCAACTCTTGATACAACAACAAGAAAAGTTTTTTTGCAAAACAATTTTGAATGCTTATTTATAGATACAGTCGGCTTTATCCAAAAACTTCCACATAATTTGATAAAAGCATTTAAATCTACTTTAGAAGAGGTAAAATATGCTGATATTTTAATACATGTTGTAGATTCTTCTAACAATTCTAGAGAAAATCAGATGCAAATAGTTTATGATACATTAAAAGATTTAAAGTGCTTAGATAAGCCTATTATAACAGTTTTTAATAAAATAGATAAGCTAGATAATACCCTTTTGCCTAAAGATTTATTAGCAGAAAAAACTTTAAATATTTCTGCTAAAACAGGTAAGGGCATAGAAGATATGCTTTTAGCAGTTGAAGATATTATAAAAAGCTTTAAAAAAAGTCTTTCTATTTTAATACCTTATGAAAAAGGGAGTTTGTTTAATTTGATTTATGAAAAATGCGACGTAATTTCAAAAGAAGATAAAGAAGAAGGAGTTTTTTTTGAAATTTATGCTGATAATGAAATGGAAAATAAATTAAAAGACTATATTATTTAATTATGCTTGAAAAAAGGCTTTTTACATGTTAATATAATGTTAATAAAATATTAAAGTTGGTATTATTATGCAAGATTTTTTTATGAAACAAGCTATTAGAGAGGCTAAAAAGGCATTTGAAAAAAATGAAGTGCCGGTAGGGTGCGTTTTGGTACAAAATGATAAAATAATATCAAAAGCGTACAATATAAGAAATACTAAAAAAAACGCTTTATACCATGCAGAAGTTTTGGCTATTAATAAAGCTTGCAAAATAATAGGAGATTGGCGGCTTGAAGATTGTACATTATATGTAACTATCGAGCCTTGCGCTATGTGCGCTGGGGCTATTTTGCAAAGCAGGATAAAAAAGGTTGTTTTTGGAGCTTTTAACCTTAAGGCGGGCTGTTGTGGCTCTGTATTAAACATATTAGACAATAATTTTAATCATAAAACAGAGATTGTAAGCGGAGTGTTAGAACAAGAGTGCGAAGAGCTTATTAAGCTTTTTTTTAAAAATTTGAGAACGAATAGGTGAGGGTATTGCTTTATGAAGTTGTTATATTAAATATAGATAGTATTATTTTAGATACTATAAAATCTTTTAGAAATATATATATAAAGTTTTTTAAAACGAAAAATGTACACATAACAAAAGAATATATAGAAAACATACAGCTTTTGCAGCTGGAAGAGCTTATAAAATATACAATAGACTTTTTTGGCTTTGAAGAAAGTTTTGATGATATTTTGATGCAATGGAACGATATAACATTTTTAGAATACAAAAATAATGTTAGATTAAAAGGCGGTATTTATGAATATTTGCTATATTTAAAAGAAAATAATAAAAAAATAGCTATAATAACAGATTGCCCTGAAAGCCTTTATGAAGTCTGCTTAAAGAAAAATAAAATATACGATTTTTTTGACACTATTATGCAAATAGATAACCAAAATAATATAAAAGATATTTATAACCTATGCATAAATAGCTTAGGCACTTCTAATAAAAAATGTATCGCTTTTGAAAATAATATAAATTATATTAAACAGATAAAAGATATAGGGGTTAAAGTGTTTTCTGTTTATGAACATGATATATTTAAAAAAAATAAAATATTAGATATTTGCGACGATTATATAACAGATTTTAGAGAAATGATATTGTGATTTTTTGTAAATAAAAAATTTGATTTTTACATTGACATTTTTTTGTTTTGTGTATATAATATTTATATTAACACGCCATAAAGTTTCTCGTGCTAGTTGGGGAGGTAGCGGTGCCTTGTAACCTACAATCCGCTATAGTAGGGATGAAGTTTACCTAAGGCTCTTTTTTGTTAGGCTCTGCCTTTTATAATTAGTGTTGAAGATTTAGTCTTACGCAACAAGCCTTTGTGAACCGTGTCAGGTCCTGGCGGAAGCAGCACTAAGCGTAGCGCCTTGTGTGCCGTAAGGTAGCTGGATTTGAGCTAACTTATAATTGTAACGCTAGTAAAAAATTGTCGAGGGTAGATGCACGAGTTTATATATATTAAGTCTTTTTAGGCTTTTTTTTATTTGTTTTTTAAAATAAAATATTTTTTGGAAAAGGTATTGACAAAATATGGGAGATGTGATAAAATAGTATAAAAGAAAAGGAGTGATTTTTATGAAGATAATTGCAAACGATAGTGCGCTTTTATCGGTAAATATGCCAAAAGGTAATGAATTATCAAATATTGTCAGGGGGGAGGGTTATTTAATTATTTAACCAACCTTTTTTTAATAAAGCTTGCTTTATGTGCAAAAGTCTTTATATACAGAGTGCGATTTTTTGGAGAATTGTCAAAATGATGATGTTTTTTTGATAATATTTTTCAAATTTAACGATGTATATTTTGTGCATAAAGGAGGCTTTTGTTATGAAAAAAAGGTTAAAATGAAAAAGGCGATTTCTTTAGGTATTGTTGATGTTATGGCGCTTGGTGCCTCTGGGCTTACTAACGAAAAGCTCACCCTTGCAAAAAGCACAGAAAGTAGCGCAGAAACCTCCCAAAATATGATAGAAGATGAAGAAATAGATAATGAAGATGAAGAAAAAAACACCCAAAATGATACATATGAAAATAATTTAGAAGATGAAATAATAAAACTACCAGGAAACATAGAAATAGAAGATGGTAAAATAATAATACCACAAGAAAGCGAAATAATCACTCCAGGGGGTAATATAACTGTACCAGGTGGAACAGAAGTCGATATGGACGGAAGTATGACAATACCAGCAGGCGAGGAAGTAAGATTGCCAGGGGGAACAGTCATAAAAAACCAAGCGATGAAGACGAAAGCTTAGTGATAAAACCGAATGTAGACGGCAGTGTTACTGTGCCTAGCGGGGGAATAATAGAAACAGAAAGTGGCGAGATTGTTTTAGTACCACCAGGGGGGACAGTTAGCATAGATGGCTCTGTGACGACGGCAGACGGCGAAGAAGGGGGCATAACCTTACTGGCAGGTTCAACAATAGAAGGAAGTATAGTGACAATACCAAGTGGAGGTAATATTACACTACCAGGAGGAAATACAGTAACACCAAATGCTGGTGCAGATGGTACAATAACTGTAGAGATAAATTCAGACGGAAGTATTACTTT
>CBCPNA010000042.1:0-12459 GCA_965120415.1 uncultured Bacillota bacterium
ATACAAATAAAATAAGTATTGAATTTAACAAATAAAAATTGTATAATAAAATTATCAACAAATAAAATTTGTTAAAACTTATTGTAAGGAGTTTTTATGAAAATATGTTCTTTTACCGGCAATAGACCACATAAGCTTTCTTTTGGCTATAATGAAGAAGATATAGAGTGCATAAAGCTTAAAGCAAAGCTAATGGAAGAGATAGAAAAGCTATATATAAAAGGGGTTGATACATTTTTATCTGGATGCGCTATGGGCATTGATATATGGTGCGCCGAAATTGTCCTACAGCTTATGCAAAAACATAAAGATATAAAGCTATTTTGCATTTTGCCTTGCAATAATCAAGATAAAAACTGGACTTTATCATACAAAAATAGATATAAAAAAATACTAAATAGCTGTACAAAAGTTATCAAATTACAAGAAAAATATACAAAAGACTGCTATTTTAAAAGAAATAAATATTTGGTGGATAACTGCAACATTATATTATGTGTATACAACCAAGATTGCAAAAAAGGTGGTACATTAAACACCCTTAATTACGCAATAAGCAGAAATAAAAAAATAATTATTTTAAATACATAAATATTAGTAAATAATTGTTGACAATAATATTTTTTTATGATACTATAACAAAAGTAGGTTTCCGTTTTAGGAACGCTATGTTTTATGCTTTATCATATAAGCTTTTTGCTTATAATACTTTAATTTAAGAAGAAGCTCTACTTCTCACCTTTAAAGCTTTTTGCATTAAGGGTTATCATATTATTAAATATGTATTTTAGAGCGTTTTTACGCTTTTTTTATTTTTCAAATTATTTTTCAAATTTTAGGAGGTGCTCGCAATTAACGAGTTAAGTATTAACGAACAAATTAAAGAAAGAGAGCTTAGAGTTATAGGAGAAAATGGAGAACAGCTTGGTATTATGTCTAACAAAGATGCGCAAAACCTAGCTTACCAAAAAAATCTAGACCTTGTTAAAATCTCTCCTAATGCTAGTCCGCCAGTTTGTAAAATAATGGATTATAGCAAATATAAATTTGATAAAGCCAAAAAAGAAAAGGAAGCACGCAAAAAGCAAAAAGTCGTAACTGTTAAAGAATTGCGTCTTTCCCCTAACATAGATAAGCACGATGTGCAAGTTAAGGTAAAAAAAGCAATAGAATTTCTTAAAAATGGAGATAAAGTTAAAATTATCATAAAATTAAGAGGTAGGGAGCTTGGGCATACAGACATTGCCTTTGATATAATGCAAAATTTTGCAGCTGAAGTTAGCGAATATGGTATTATAGAGAAGGAGCCTAAGCTAGAGCTTAAATCTATAGCGATGTTTTTAAGCCCTAAATCATAGTTTTATAATTTTTTAGATTTTTTTATAATTTTTTTAGAATTTTTAAGGAGGAATTAAAATGCCTAAAATGAAAACAAAAAAAGCAGTTGCTAAGCGTTTTTCTATTACCGGCACTGGCAAAATTAAAAAAACAAAAGCTAATAAGCAACATATATTAACAAAAAAGACAACTAAAAGGAAAAGGAAGCTAAGAAAGACTAATCTTGTTGATAAATCTAGTGTAAAACAAATTAAAAAGGTATTGCCCTATAGTTAATATAAATTATAGATTTTAATAATATAGGAGGAATTAAAATGGCTAGAGTTAAAGGAGCTATTAACGCACGTAAAAAGCATAAAAAAGTCTTAAAAATGGCTAAAGGATTTGTTGGGGCAAGGAGTAAACAATATAGAATAGCTAAACAATCTGTTATGCGTGCTATGGCGCATTCATATATAGGCAGAAAGCAAGTAAAAAGAGATTACAGAAAGCTTTGGATAACAAGGATAAACGCAGCAGCAAGGCTAAATGGCTTATCTTACAGCAGATTTATGAACGGACTAAAGCTTTCAGGGTTAGAAATTAATAGAAAGATGCTAGCAGATCTTGCTGTAAATGATGAAAAAGCATTTGTAGCGCTTGCAGAAACAGCAAAAAAAGCATTAAAATAAGAAAGGCTATATTATGTATAGCTTTTTTTAATGCAAAATTTATAAAACTATTTAAGTAAAATAATAGAATAAAATTATTTAAAAAATAATAAAGTTGTAATTTATTGATATATAATGATTAAAAGTGTTTATTGACATTTTTTTGCATTTATTGTTATAATTAATTATTATTAAATATAGAAGAAAGGATATGAGATTTTTAATGATACGTCCAACTGAAGAAGAATTAAAATTAAAAGAAGATATTTATAAATTAAAGATATTAATAAATGGATATATAAAAGATATAGATAATATTCTATTTAAGGAAAGATTTATTATAGATAACCCATATTATCCTAATGTCCATAAAGAAAGAATTGTAAGAAGGAATGAAAAAATAAATAAACTTTCTGAAAAAACAAAAGAAAATCTTTCTAAAATACGTAGATTAAATCTAAAAAATCAAATATTTAAAAAGATATCAGATAGGCAAATAATAAGAATATCAAGAAATAAAAAAGCTAAAATACAACTTGCATTAGCAATGAACGAAAAATTACAAGCCATGAAATTAATAGATGAATATGAAACAAAACTTAAAAAGCTAAATGAATTAAAGCTTGAACGCGGTGTGGAACAAGATGAATCAGACTTGCATTTAGATAAAATAGAAAAATTAGTTAAGACTTCAAAAGAAGATATCGACTATAGAATAGGTAGATTTACTGATTATAAAGAAGAAGTAAATAAAATAGAAAAGAAGTTAATATCGGTAAAAAAAGCAATAGAAAAACCTAAAATAAAATTTATTGAAAAAAATAAAGGAATATTTCTAGAAAAAGTAAAATTAGAAAAAAGCTTAAAAGAAGCAAAAGAAAAATTAAAAATAAATAAAAATAAATTGATAGAGGCTATAAAATCTGATTATAATTGGGTTAAGTTACGTAATAATTCTCAAATAGCAACAGAAGAATTTGTTAAAAAATTAAAAAATAAAAGCATAGACGTTATTATAAAAGATAATGATGAAATAGATGTTATAATAAAAGATGAACAAGTAGAAAAAATGAAAATAATAGAATTAAAAATAGAAAAGGAAAAATTGTTAAAAGAATTGGATATATTATTAAGAAAAGTATATAATGAGGTTGAAACAGTTAAAGAAATAAAAACAAAAGAAATTACGAGCCATGATTTTCAACATACAATTAATACAATATATGACGTTAAAATGCAAGAAAAAAACCTAGGTAAATCGACTTTGCCGGAGATAGCATGGTTGATACAATTATGGATGAGATAAGGAGTAAAATGGCTATAGAAACAAGCCTTATGAAAGAAAGAAAAAAAATATAGAAAAAGTTTTATTACAAGTAGAAAAAGATGTAGAAAATTTAAGTGAAAAATTTGTAAAATTAAATGAAATAAATCAAAAATTAGGCTCAGAAGCAAAAATAGGACAAAATAAAATAATAAATGAAAATCAAGATGAAAAATCAGCTAAAAAAGTAAGCGAAGTAGCAAGATAAAAAAGGCTACCTATAGGGGTAGCTTTTTAAAATACAAGCTTATTTTGGCATATTTTCTATACTTTCTATAAAGCTAGAGCTTTTTATATTAACATACAAATGTTCATTCAAAAGCTTTTTATTAACCACAGAAAGCTTTTCTAAAATAGTATTGCTAGTATTAAAATTAAAAAGATTATTTATATTAGAAGATAAAATATGCTTTAAAATATATATGATAGAAATATTTATTTTAGTAATATTTTGTTCTTTTTTAATACAATCTTGACAAATAGCGCCCATATTGCCAAAATAAATATTTTTAAAATGTTTAATATTTGTATTACAATAGGTACAATTGTTTATAATAGGAGTATAGCCATTTAATTGCAAAAACTTTATTTCAAAAATCTTAGCGACTAATTTAGCAGGTATTGTAGTAGATTTAGAAAGTATTAATAAAGATTTTATTAAAAGTAATAAAATATCATTAGCGGGGATAGCTTCTTGTATAGTTTTGTCGGTTAATTCTAAAAAATATGTTCCGTAAGATAAAGGGGTTAAATCTTCAGTTAATTTGTAAAAATTTTCAATCAAGCTAACTTCATTTAAAGTTAAATTTTTGCCACTATCAAAAATAACAAAATCACTGTAGCAAAAAATGGTAGACCCAGCAATTAAGCTACTTTTAGCGCTCCTAGCATTTTTTGCCCAAACGCTGTATTTGCCATAATCTTTTAAAAACAGGGTTAAAACTTTATCTTTATCATTAACAATTGTTTCTTTTAAAACAATTCCTCTTGCTGTAAATTTGCTCAAAAAAATCAATCCTTTTTAGATTTATCTATATTATCTAAATTTGCAAATTCTTTATAAGCTATAAAGGCGTCTATATTTCCACTTTTTTTAAAAATTTCCCAAAATAAATTTTGCATAAATATTTCACCCCAAAACTATAAAATATTTTTATAAATTTATTTTTTGAAATATAATTGTTTATATACTTATAAAAAAATGGTACAAAATATTAATTATATCCAAAATTTTTTAATAAAAAGTCATTATCACGCCAATTTTTTTTAACTTTTACCCAAATTTGTAGATTAATTTGTGTTTTAAACATAAGCTCTAGCTCGTATCTAGCGTTTGATGCTATTTTTTTTAATGTATCGCCTTTTTTGCCTATTATAATACCTTTGTGAGAGTCCTTTTCACAATATATGGTAGCGTTTATATCTAGCAGATTTTTGTCTGTTCTTTTTTTTATACGATTAATTTCAACAGCTAGCCCATGAGGCACTTCTTCTTGCAAAATATGGAGAGCTTTTTCTCTTATAATTTCAGCTACAATTTGCTTTTCAGGCTGGTTTGTTATCATATCTTCAGGAAAAAACATAGGCCCTTTTTTTAAATATTTTTTTAGCGTAGTTAATAAAATATCAATATTTTTATTTTTTAAGGCAGAAAGGGGGATAACTTCAGCAAAATTGTATAAATCTTTATAATTTTGTATAATTTTTAAAACATTTTCATAAGGTATTTTATCTATTTTGTTTATAATTAAAAATACAGGGGCTTTAGCAGTAGATAGTTTTTTAATTATGTTTAAATCGGTATCTTTTATTTTTTCAAAAGGCTCTATTAGATATAATATTATATCAACTTCATTTAATGTTGTTTCAGCCTCTTTAATCATATGAACACCCAATTTTGATTTTGGCTTGTGGATACCGGGGGTATCTATAAAAATAAGCTGAAAATCTTCTTTTGTTAAAATAGCTTGTATTTTATTTCTTGTTGTTTGAGGCTTACTAGACATAATAGCGACTTTTTCTCCTATAAGCTTGTTCATTAAGGTAGATTTGCCGACATTAGGAACGCCTATTAAAGAGGCAAAACCAGAATAAAATTCTTCTTTCATATATAACCCTCTCTTAATTTATCTTTTAATATTTAAGCTGTTTAAAATATCTTCTTGTTTTTTAAACATAATATCTTCTTCATCTTTTGTCTGGTGGTCGTAGCCTAAAAGATGGAGCATACTATGCACGGTTAAAAAACAAAGCTCACGCTCAAGCGTATGCTCATATGTTTTGGCTTGCTCTATTGCCTTTTCTATACTTATTATTATATCTCCTATAGGGGCATTTTTATCCAAATTTTTTATAGGAAAATCTAAAAGAGGAAAAGATAATACATCTGTTTCTTTATCTATATTTCTAAAATCAAAATTTAGCTTTTTAATTTCTTTATTATATACGATAGTAAAGCTAATTTCAATATCTTGAGAAAAATTTTCATAAATTAAAGTTTGTAAAATAACTTTTTTAATTAAATCTAGCAAATCTTTATCAAATTCAAATTTTGTTTTGTTGTTAAATAAAAAAATCATTTTAACCTCTTCCTATCTATTTTTCCTAATTTTTTTAATTTTGATTGTTTTTGTTTTTCTAATTTTTCATAAGCTCCAATAATTTTTTGAACAAGAGGATGCCTTACAACATCTTTATTAGTTAGTTTGCATATTTTTATATTTTCTATATTATCTAAAATTTTTATAGCATCTTTAAGCCCAGATTTTTTACCATCTAGCAAATCTATTTGTGTAAGGTCGCCGGTTATAATAGCTTTAGAGCCAAAGCCTATTCTTGTTAAAAACATTTTCATCTGTTCTTTTGTTGTATTTTGGGCTTCATCTAATATAATAAAAGCATTGTCTAGCGTTCTTCCTCTCATGTATGCAAGGGGCGCAACCTCTATAAGCCCTCTTTCCATATTTTTAGTAAAACTTTCGCTCCCCATTATTTCATACAAGGCATCATAAAGGGGGCGCAAATAAGGGTCGACTTTTTGTTGCAAATCGCCGGGCAAAAAGCCTAAATGTTCGCCAGCCTCTATAGCTGGTCTTGTTAAAATAATTCTTGATACTTCATTGTTTTTAAAGGCGGTTATAGCCATAGCCATAGCTAAATATGTTTTGCCCGTACCAGCAGGGCCTATACCAAAAACTATCGTATTTTTTTTGATAGCGTCTATATAATATTTTTGCCCAAGAGTTTTTGCTTTAATTGTTTTGCCAGAAAGGGTTAAGCAAATAAAGCTATCGCTCATATTTTTTATTTGTTCAAAATTTTTGTTAGATACTTCAGATATAAGATAATCTAAAGTTTGGGCAGTTATTTCATTTTTATTTGCCATAATTATTAAAGAATTTAGTATTTTAGATGCTTTTTCTATATTTTCTTTATTGCCGGATATTATAATATCTTCATTTCTATTAATAATATTTACTAAAAAAGCTTTTTCTATTTTTTTTATATTTTCATCATAGCTACCAAAAATAGCAGCTATGTTGTTATTTTCTATTTGTATTTTAATTTGTTGCATTTAAGTTAGTCCTTTCACTTTCAACTTGTGTTATTTGCGCTTTTTCTCCTATATTTTGGATAAGGGTTATTTTAGCTGTTGCTATAAGAGCATCTTCCTTTTGTGTATAATAGACTTCTTTATCTATTATATCAGAAGAAAAGGGTACGCTAGATATAATTTCATCTATTATTAATTTATTAGCATATTTTTTAGCATCTTCTAAAGATAGGGTTATAGTTTTATTATTATATTCTTTAAATTCTGTTTTAATAAATATAAAAGGTAAGTAAAAATTATTAAAAATTTTAAGCTGTTTTCTGGATATAGATTTATCATAATTAGTATATTTAATATTAGGGTTATTGAGAGTAAATTGTTTATTAAAAGCTATTAAAGAATATTGTTTTTTAGATTTATTTGTATATTGCTTAACATTTTGTATAAAAGATACAGAAACGGTTATTTCTTTTTCAACTTTTGCTCTTATATCAGCATCTGCGTTTGTTAAATAAGAGCCTTTTATCTCTTCGCCATCTTTTAAAAACACTTCGCCAGAAACAAGGATATCGCCTTTTGAAACAACGTCGCCCTTTTTTACAAGCGGCGTCCCTTTTCTTGTTACAATATCTGTTATTATACCATCTTCATCAGCTATGATGCTATTAGCGCTAGCGTCTGTTTCAAAAGAGCTTTCTTCTATATTTTCAGAAAGATTTATAATTACGTTAGTACCTTTTAAATATATAGATGCCCAAGAAATTTCTTCAAAATTATTTTTTAAATCTTTTTGGAGCTGCTTAAGATTAAGCCTATTTTTAAAAGCGCCTAAATATAAATTATTTTCAGCGCAAAAAGCTAATATTTGGCTATCATTAAGGGTATCATTGCCTATTATTTCGATATTCCAGACAAAAGAGGATAAATAATATATTATAGATATAAATAAAAATATGCCTATCAAAAAGCCTTTTCTCTTTTTGTTTTTATGTATAAAAAAAGGTAATCCCTTTTTAATATTTATTTTAAATTTACAACCAGTTTTTTTGGCAAATTTTTTTAATTTTTTAAAATTATGTAAGCTGATTTCGCACTTAACGCCGCTCTTTGTTTCTGTTATAGAAGATATGATTATATTATCTTTTATAGCCATGCTTAAAAAGCGTTCTATTGAAAAACCACTTATTTCTATAATAACATATCCTTTAAAGTAATTCCATAGGTTTTTCATATTTTCACCAACTTTTATAAAATAAATTCTATTTTTATAATATTTCCTTTTATATAAATCTTTTCTTTAGAAAGCTCTTTTATAAAAAGATTTTCTCCTGCTATGTTTAATTTTCCACAAGTGGTTAATATTTTTATATTAGTGTTAGAATATTCTAACATATTTTTAAAATTTTCTATATTAATTTTTAAGTTGCCAACAATAGTTATAAGAGGAAGATTAAAAGCGACAGAAGCCGGGATATTTAAATTTTCTATAGATTCTTCTTTTATGCCCTTTTTAATCAAATTTTTCAAATTTGCCACCTCCTAAATAAAATTATATTTTAAATAAATAAAAACTATGATATAATTAAAATAAATTTAAATTATTGTTTAAGAACAAGGTGATTTTATGAAAATTATTTTCAAAAAACAATTTTTTATACATTTAATTGCACTTATAATTTGCTTTTCTTTTCTTGGGGTAGCTCTTATAAAAGTTTTTAATACCCTTTTTATAAACCAAAAAGAAAGTGTACTAGTGCAAGAGGCAGAAAAGATAGCAAATTTGTATAAAACTTCTATACTTTTTGGAGATAATGTTAAAAAAAATATAAAAAATGTTGAAGAATATTTAAATTGCAGTTTTATTATTTTAAGCTATGATAACACTGTTATCGCTACATCTTCAGACATAAAAAAAGAGCTTAGCTTTAAAGAAGAAGATTTAGAAATGCTAAATTATTTAGAAGAAGGAGAAATTTTACATATAAAAGATAACTTTTTTGAAATACGCAAACAATCTGTAACAACTATAGGGTATCCAGTTTTTATAAATAATGTTAGGGCGGGGCTTGTTATTGTATCGTCGCTTAATACGGGTCTTCTTTTTGGTATAGAGCAGGCTTACAAAATAATAATACCTTTTATGCTTATAGCTGTTATGACATCTTTTGTGCTGGTGTACTTATTTTCTAGGCAAATAAGCATACCACTTATTAAAATAAATAATGCAGCTAAAATAATGTCAGAAGGCAATTTTGAAAAACAAATAGATATAAAAAGCCGTGATGAAATAGGGCAGCTTGCTAATATTTTAAATGAAATGGCAAAAAAGCTAAATGAACAAGAAAAATACAGGAGAGAATTTATATCAAATATTTCTCACGATATACGTTCTCCTTTAACATCTATGAAGGGCTTTTTACAAGCTTTAATAGACGGCACTATACCAGAAAATAAAAAAGAAAAATACCTAAACATAGTGTTAGAAGAAACAGAAAGGCTCACAAGGCTTTCTAACAATATATTAGATATAAACTTACAAGATATAAATAATGAATGTAAAAATGTTAAATTTAATATAAATACTTTAATAAAAAATATTATTTTAAGTTTTGAAACAAGGGTTACCCAAAAGCAAATAAAGCTAAATCTATCTTTTGAAAAGAAAGAAATTATTGTTTTGGCAGATATAGAAAAGGTAGAGAGGATTATATATAATTTGGTAGATAACGCTATTAAGTTTACAGATGATGGCAAAGGTATATATATTTCTACATCTACAAAAGGAGAAAAAGCTTTAATATCTATAAAAGATGAAGGTAAAGGTATACCAAAACATTTGCAAGCACGAGTTTTTGATAGATTTTATAAGGTAGATACATCAAGAGGAGAAGATAAAAAGGGGAGTGGGCTTGGGCTTTCTATAGTTAAAGATTTTATTTTGGCTCATGAAGAAAGCATTACGCTAAATAGCGAGCCTAATAAAGGGAGCGAATTTGTATTTACCCTTAAACTTTATGAATAATAAAAAAGGCTAAATTAAATTTAGCCTTTTAAATTAAATCTTTCAAATATTTTAGCAAAAGTTCGTTATTTTGCTTATCTAAGATACAAAACCTAAAAAATTTATTATCAAAATTATCAAAAAAATCTAAATTTTGCAAATCTCTTATCACAATATTATAATCCAGCAATTTTTCAAAAAGATATGAAGAAGTCTTGCTGTTTAAAATTTTACATAATATAAAATTTGCTTCTGATTTATAAAATTTAATATTTTTAATATTTTCAAGCTTTTTTAATATATTTTGCCTTTCTTTATTAATAAAATTTTTAGATTTATTAATAAAATGCTTATCGTTAAAAATATTAATGCCTATTAAATTAGCAAAAGAATTTACGCTTCATGGGTCTTTAATGCTTTCTATTTTGCTTAAAATATGCATGTTAGAGCAAATAGCATAGCCAAGCCTTGCCCCCGGTATACAAAAAAATTTAGAAGTGCCTCTTATAATAAACATATTGCTAAAAGCGTTTGCTAAAGGGATAGCGGATATACTATCTTTTGCAAATTCGGCATATGTTTCATCTATTATAAGAAAACAATTCTCTTTTTGGCATTTTTGGGCTATAAGCTTTATTTTATCTATATATATAGCAGAACCAGTTGGGTTGTTTGGGTTGCATATTACAAGCAAATCTTTATTTTTAATATTTTCTAAAAGTTCGTTTAAATTTATGATAAAATCTTCTTCTTCTTTTAGGTAAAAAAAAGATATGTTGCAACCAATATTTTTTAAATTTCTTTCATATTCAGAATAAGATGGCGCTAAAAGAAGGGCGTTTTTAGGCTTTAAAATATTAAAAAATATAGATAGCATTTCCGTTGAACCGTTGCCGACTAAAATATGATTATGATTTGTATTTGTATAAACAGCTATGCAATTTTTTAATTTGGCATAATTTTTATCTGGATATGTTTCGATTATATTTATATTATTTAATAAAATATTTTTTATATTTTGGGAAAGCCCTAAAGGGTTAATATTAGAAGAAAAGTCGATTAAATCATTAATATTTTTGTTAAAATATTTTGCTATATAATCTAAATCGCCCCCATGTATTAAACTATCCATTGCAATATCCTTTCATAAAATATAAAAAAAGCACAAAAATGTGCTACCATGCGGACAGTGGGACTTGAACCCACACTCCTAGGAACTAGATTCTAAGTCTAGCGCGTCTGCCATTCCGCCATGTCCGCCAAAAATATCCTAAGTTAGTATATCATTTAATATAATATTTGTCAATCATTTTTATTAAAATAATTTGTATCTTATTGTAAAATTTTATAATTAAATAAAATATTTAAAAATATAGCAGAAAGGGCTATAGATAAGGGTAAAATTATTATAATTATTATAAAAGAAGGTTTTATCTATAGTTACTTTTAATAATTAAAAAAAATTGTTATTTTCTTCTATATATAGTTAACAGCAATAAGAAAGCCCACCTCAAACAGGAAGTGGACGGATATTATCCCTTTTGATTACATTGATTATAGGGTAAAATTTACCACTATATGAATTTTAAAGTTATTGCAATCAAAACAAAAATATAAAATTAAACGATGGTATTAAAACCATGTTTATGATACAACATTATTTTATTCTTGTCAAGATTTTTTTATAAAAATATTAAAATTAATTATAATCTTTATTATTTTCTGATTTAGATAGTTAGTTTAAGCGTAAAAAGCCCTACAAAATTAAAATTATCTTGCAAGGTTCTAGCTTACAGAATAATAGATAAATAAAATAGAAAGGCTTTAAAAATAAGAAACAGACCTTACCACAAAAGCGATAAGATCATAAACTAAAAAATAAATTTATAAAAGAATAAAAATTTAAAAATAACGATCAGATGGTATACTAAAATTTGATTTTTGTCAAGTAAAAAAATTTTAAAAATTTAAGCTTGTTAATGATGCGTTACACTTTAAAAAAAATTAAGAAATATATTATAAAAAAGCAATTTAAAGCTATCATAAGTTTTTGTGATTTTAAAATACTTTATTTTTAATAAATTTTATGATAAAATAAACTTGGAAGATTTTTTCTATGGTTTATTTATAATACAAATTGCTATCATTTTTGATAGCAGTTTTTAATTTGATAAAATGATTATTATATATATTTTTCTCTTATGGCAAATAAGAAAGATAAAATATACAAATTTTCATCAATAATTATCTTAAAAAAGCTTGCAAAATATAAAAATTATGGTATAATAACGTTTGAATAACTATCAACATAATATATTGAATGCTCTTTTGTGATTTTTTGGCTATTTAATGCAAAAATCAATACAAAAGGTTATCAGTTAAAAGGCGTTTTATGCGCCTTTTTTTGTTTATAGCAATTGTTTGGTAAAAAAGCAAAAGTATAGCAATATGCTAAATTATTGTAAATTTTATATACTTTTAGAACAAAATAGCAACCTATATAAAACTTACATTGTATTCCAAAAATGCTATAATACAGATAGAAGTTTATTAAACATGACCGTTTTAAATTTGCTTAATTTTCATTGCACAA
>CBCPNA010000043.1:0-12694 GCA_965120415.1 uncultured Bacillota bacterium
AATTATCTGATGAATTAAATAAACCGGAAAATGCAGAATTAAAAGAGTATTTACAAAAATTAATTAAATGCTTAAAAGACATTTATAAGAATAAAGATGAACACGATTTAAATCTAGTAAAAACTCTGATAGACAGCGTAAGATTTATTTTTAAAGATAAAAGCTATGATTATGAAGAAGAAGTAAGAGCTATAAATATCGTTCCTCTTATCGAACAAAATTTTGATGAAAAAATCAGCAGATTTTATTCAAATTTAAACATTGATTTAGATAAATGTACCGAAGAAATAATTTTAGGGTGCAATTGTGAAAAAAAGGCAGAATTAGCTTCATATTTAAGATATAATAGCCCTAATTTACAAGTTACCGAATCTTTAAAAGTATATAAATTATAAAAATAATATCCTCCATATATAGGAGGATATTGCTTTTATAAGCACTTTTATTAAAGGCATATCGCTATACAATTTGTTTAAGTATAAGTGGTATTTGATTTGTTGTTATAAGCTTTAAATCTAAAAAATTAAAAGCGTTTACAACCTCTTTTTCATCAATATCATATATATAAGCGATATTTTGCGGTGTATAAAAATAAGGTGTGCCACATTCTAGCTCTCTTTTAAAAATTTTACAAATATAGCTATTTGCATTTAGCATTATTTCAAAAATGTTTTTATAATCAATTTTTTTAATATGTACCCTTTTTAAAATATCTTTAAGCTCCTCTTCCGTAATTTCTAGCATTTCGCAAGTTTCCTTTATAGATAGCTCTCTCTTTTCTTTTAGCTTTATATCTATTTCCTCTATTTTTGGCTTTATTGCGCTAATATATATATCCCATATTGGCTTATTACAAAAATCTTCTCCCATACTTATTACCCCCCTAAGCTTACATTTTATATTTATATTATAAAAAATAATTTGTACTTTTGCTATGCATAAATGTTGGTAATTTAACAATATTTTGTTTATTATTTTACAATTTTAAATTTTTATTGACTTTTTTTTTAAATAGTTTAAAATTAAATATAACGACATATTTTAAGGAGGCAGGTTATGTCAAAAAAAGACAATGATATAAATGATATAGACAAAACTTTAGAAAATATTACAAAAAACCTTTTCAAAAAGACTCTAGAAGAAGAAAAACTTCAAAATTCTTCTTTAGATAACGAAAGTATTAACCAAAATAGTATTAATAGTATTAATAATACTATTTTTTACCATAACCCTAAAAATGATGATACTTATACAAATAATAATATAGATATAGATACAGATACAAGCATAAATACAACTATTAATAATACAGATACAAGCAATAATTTTTTTGAAAAACTAGATGAAGAAGATGAAGAAGATAGTGAATCTAGGCCACCTATTTTAAAAATTTTAAATATTTCTGTTATTTTAATACTTATTATTTCAATAATAATTTTAACTATAAGCTTAAAATCATTAAAAGAAGATTTAAATACATTGAAAATTGAGCTAGATAATAAAGAAGTATTATTAAATGAAAGTATATTAAATTCCTCAAATCTAGCTACAGATATAGTAGATACAACAGATACAATAGATACAACAATTACAACAGAACTTATAGAAACAACTACAGAGGCTACAACACAAGCTACTACAGCTACTACAGAGGCTACAACACAGACTACTACAGCTACTACACAAACAGCTACAACAAATAGTAATAATACCACTACTACTGAATATACTATACAAGAGGGCGATAATTTATGGAAGATAAGCATATCAGTATACGGCAGTGGAGAATATTATCAAAAAATTTTGGATGCAAATAATATGACAGAAGATGATATGCTAATCCCTGGAGAAACGTTAATAATACCAGCAATTGATTAGGAGGAAAGGATGGATTATAATAATTTAACTTTAAAACAACTCAAACAGATACTAGCAGAACAAGGTATTAAATCCATATCAAAATATAAAAAACAAGAGCTTATAAATATTTTAAAAGACATAAACAATAAAAACAAAACTTTAGAAGAAGATACAACAATAGGGCAAGGGGTGCTTGAAGTTTTGCCTGAAGGTTATGGTTTTTTGCGTGGAGCAAATTTTTCTTCTTCTTCCTCTGATATTTATGTTTCTAGCTCTTTAATAAAAAAGTTTAATCTAAAAACTGGCGATTACATAATAGGTAATGCTAAAAAAAATAAAGATGCAGAAAAGTTTTCTGCTTTATTATTTATAAATTCTATCAACGGCGACCCTTTTTCTATAGCTATAAAAAGAACAAACTTTGAAAAATTAACCCCTATATATCCTTTAGAAAAAATAACGCTCGAATTTGAAAATGCTCCTATTTCATCAAGAATAATAGATATAATATGCCCTTTAGGGCGTGGGCAACGTGGTATAATTGTTGCTCCTCCTAAAACAGGCAAAACAACTTTATTAAAATCTATTGCTAATTCTATTACAAAAAATCATCAAGATATCCATCTTTTAGTCTTACTAATAGATGAACGCCCAGAAGAGGTTACGGATATTAAAAGATCTATCGAAGGCAAAAATACAGATGTTATTTATTCTACATTTGATGAACAACCAGAACATCATAGAAAGATTTCTGAAATTGTGCTAGAAAGGGCAAAAAGAATTGCAGAAGCAGGCAAGCATGCTGTTATCCTTTTAGATAGTATAACTAGGCTCGCAAGGACATATAACCTAATAACCCCTTATAGTGGGCGCACCCTTAGCGGTGGACTTGACCCAGCGACTTTATATATGCCCAAAAAATTTTTTGGCGCAGCAAGAAATATAGAAAACGGTGGTAGCCTTACTATTATTGCAACTGCTTTAATAGATACAGGCAACAAAATGGACGATATTATTTTTGAAGAGTTTAAAGGCACCGGCAATATGGAGCTTGTTTTAAATAGAAAGCTAGCAGAAAAAAGAGTTTTTCCGGCTATTGATATTACAAAATCTAGCACTAGAAAAGAAGAGCTGCTTTTAAGCCAAAAATTTTTAGATGCGTCATTTTATATTAGAAAATTGTTAGAAAATAATAGCGCTAAAGCTTTAGACATGACTCAAAAAATTATAAACTGTATGCAAAATACAAAAAATAACAATGAATTTATTAAAGCATTAAAAAAACTAAAATAAAAAGATAAGAAATTTAATCTTATCTTTTTTTATATACTTTTATATAAGCTTTATTATTTTATTATAATATTCTTCTTTTTTTTCATTTCTTTTGTTTTTATCTATATTTAAAGAATATACTATAGTTTTATTTATTACAAAAATCTTATCTGATAAAAGTATCGCTTCGTTTATATCATGTGTTATAAAAATTATTGTATTTTCTCTTTTTTCTATAATCTCTTTTATCCATATGTATATATAATGTTTTGTTATGCTATCTAGGGCAGAAAAAGGTTCGTCCAAAAGCATTATATCTCCTTTTTTTAAATACGCACGCAAAAAAGCTACTTTTTGCTTTAGCCCTCCTGAAAGCTGGTTAGGATATTTATTTAAATGCTCATTAAGCTCAAAATCTTTTAAAAGAGGGGTTATTATATCTTTTATTTTTTGTTTATCCATCTTTTTTAAAAAAAGAGGTAACTCTATATTTTTTAAAACAGTCATATGCTCTAGCAAAAGGGGCTTTTGCATCATATAGCTTATATTTTTTTTTGCATTTGTTATATCTTTTTTATTTAATAAAATTTTACCCTCTGTTGGCTTTTCAAAACCTGCTAATAGATTAAATAAAGTAGTTTTACCTGCCCCACTTTTGCCAACAAAAGATACAATATCGCCTTTTTTTAAAGCAAAATTTATATTTTCAAGCACTATTTTATCTTTATAAACTTTTTTAAAATCTATAACTTCATAATACATAAAAACTCCTAATCTTCTAAATACAAATTTGTAAAACCAAACCCTGTAATATCGTTTTGTATTAGCCCTTTTTCATAAAGCCAGCTAAAAAATAAATTCCATCTTTCTTCATCTATATAGCCCCATCTTTCTTCATCTTTTTTGTATTCTTCATTTAAAAACTTTTGACTTTCTATAAGCATTTCTAAATCATATTCTGGAGCATATTTATATAAAATTTCTGCTGCCTCTTCTGGGTTTTCTATAGCATATTCATACCCTTCTTTTGTTGCCTTTAAAAAATCTTTTACTAGGCTCTCATTTTCTGCTAAAAAATCATTATTAGCAATAATAATAGGGGTATAAAAATCTAAAGCGGTTTCATAATCAGCAATTTTTAAAAAGTTGTATTCTATATTCGCTACTTTTGCTTTCATAGCGTCCCATCCTTCAAAAACATAAACAGCGTCAACATTTGTCTGTAATGCAGAAATAGCGTCTGTTACAGTGCTGTAATATAAATTAACTTTTTCAAAATCAGCATTTTCATTTTCCATAACTTGCTTTAATATCGCTAGCTCTACTTCTTCTCCAGAAGTTGCATAAGTTTTATTTTCTAAATCTTTAAAAGATGTTATATTATTTTGCTTTAGAGACATAAGCCCAGCTGTATTATGCTGGATAACAGCAGCTACAGCTGTTATAGGCATATCCGGGCTGTTGTCTAAAGCCATAGCAAGGCTATCTTGAAAAGATATAGCCAAATCAGCCTTACCAGCTGCTACTAAAGCTATAGTTGATTGTTCAGATGGGTTTAATATTTGTATATCTATATTATATTTTTCATAAAAGCCCATTTCTTTTGCTACATATATACCCGTATGATTTGTATTAGGGAGCCAATCTAGCATAAAAGTTACTTTTTGATTTGTTTGTTCATTATTGCTATTTAAATCACAACCAGTTAATAAAAATATTAAGCTAAATATCAAGCTAAATGTTAAAAAAATTTTACATATGTACTTCATATAACCTCCTAATTAATTTTTCCAATAAACGGCTTTATTTTCTAAAAATTTTATAAACTGTACAAACAATATGCTAAGCAGACTTATTAAAATAATGCTAGCAAACATTTTATCAAATGCATAAGCATTTTTTACCCTTATCATATATACTCCTAGCCCTTTTTCTCCCCCTAGCCATTCAGATACAACAGCAGCAGATATGCAATAAGATGCCGCTATTTTTAAGCCAGAAAAAAAGCTTTTTAAAGAATAAGGTATTTTTAATAAAAATAATATTTTAAAATAAGACGCATCTAACGACTTCATAAATATTATTATATCTTTATCTATATTTTTAAATCCTGTTAAAATACTTATTGTTAAAGGAAAAAAGCAAGTTAAAAATATCAAAAATATTTTGGGCATTAAGCCAAACCCAAATATTAATATTATTAAAGGGGCTATAGCTATAGTCGGTACAGATTGTGTTAAAACAATTAAAGGATATACCGTTTTTTCAAAAAATTTAAATCTATCCATTAATATAGCTATAAAAAAGCTTATAACAATACTTATAACAAGCCCTAAAAAAGCCTCTATAATAGTTACCCATAAATGGCTTATTATTAAATAAAAATCTGAAAAAAACGCTTTTATAACATCTATAGGCGACGGTAATATAAAGCTCGGCACAATATTTAAAGCAGTAACTATATACCATATAGCTATTATTATAAATATTAATAAATATGCTGTTATTTTATTTTTTATTGTATTTATTAGTTTTTTCATGAATAGTTAATACTCCTTTTGGGCTGTAGGCTATTTTTATATAAGATAATATATCTTCTGCCCCTTCTTTATTTGCCAAAATAAGGCACTCTTTTAATAACATTAGTATATCATCTAGCCCCCCTTCTACAACTGTTTCAAAAGGACATACTATAGCATTTAGCCCTTTTGATTTAATATGATTTATAACTTTGTCTATAATCATTAAGTTTTGTTCTTTATCCATTTTTGGCAAAATTTGTATTGCCATACTTGCCTCAAAAAAGTTATCCATATATCCTCCTAATATAAAATTATATTTAAACATAAAAAAAATACAACGGAAGCTCCTTTGTATTTATAAATTTTAATATAAAAACAAAAACTTCCTACGCTAGCATTATCTAGTTCAGGTATGAGGGTTAAACAAAAGTTTTCTCAGCTTACAAAAGCACCCCTGTTTTACAACCATTATACCATACAAAAAATATATATCAAGTCCTAATTATTATTTTTAAATAATTTTGAATAAAAAATAATAATTAACAAAAAATAAAATTAGTCATTTTAATTATGAAGGTGATAAAATGGATATTTATATTAAGCCTATAAAAAAAGCATCTTTAAATAGTAAAGAAGTGTATATTAAAGATATAAGCGAAGTATATGCGCCAGAAAATATTTTAAAAAAAATAAAAAATTTAAAAATATTACAAATAGAAGAAAATGCCAGCAAAAATTATCTTGTATCTATAATAGATATTATTAATTGTATAGATAAATCTTTACCAGGGCATACTATAAACAATGTTGGAGAAATAGATACAATAATTGAATATAACTATAAAAAAGATAAAGAAAATAAGCTAATACAAAATCTGAAAATAGCTTTTATAACAATAATTTTAATAGCTGGCTCTTCTACAGCTATTATGAGCTTTCATTCAGACGCTCAGCTTTCTAAAGTGTTTGAAAATTATTACTATATATTTTTTAATGAAAGGATAGACAACCCGCTTATTTTAGATTTGCCTTATTCTATAGGGCTTGCAGTTGGGATAATTGTATTTTTTAACCATTTTAGCGGCAAAAAGCTTACATCAGACCCAACTCCTATAGAGGTAGAAATGTCTAATTATGAGGCAAATGTTACAGATAATATAATAGACACTTTAAATACAGAAAAAAATAAAAATAAAGGAAAGAAAAATGGAAATTCTTAAAAAATTTTTATGTATTTTAATATCATTTTCTTCAGGACTTGTTATAGCTGGAGCTGTTTTTGCTTTTATTGCTATTATAGGTATTGTACCTCGACTTGCCCAAAAAACAAAAACAGAATCAAAAATAAAAATATACGAAGAGGCTATTATTTTTGGTGGTATATTAGGTAGCCTATCTATATTATTTACAGTGCATCTACCTATAGGAAAATTTTTAGCTATTTTGTATGCTTTTTGTATAGGTATATTTTTTGGTTGTCTTGCTGTATCGCTAGCAGAAATTTTAAACGTTATACCTATATTAACAAGGCGTTCTCATATAAAAAAGGGGCTTAAATATTTTATCGTTGCTATCGCTATAGGCAAATTAATTGGCTCTATTTTATATTATGTAATACCAGGTTTTTATAGTTTGTAGGAGGGGTTTTATGGAAAAAACAAAATTTCAAAATATGGTAAAAAAGGCATCGCCTAATAGTGCTATTTTTACTAATTGTATTAAAGCATTTTTTGTAGGAGGTATTATTTGCTGTATTGGGCAATTTATAACAAATTTTTTTGTAAATAACGGCTATCCTAAAGAGGACGCAAGCTTATATACTTCTATAACATTAATCTTTTTATCTTCTCTTTTAACCGGGCTTGGGCTATATGCAAAGCTTGGCAAATTTGCTGGGGCTGGCTCTATTGTACCTATTACCGGCTTTTCTAATTCTGTTACTGCTCCAGCTATAGAGTTTAAAAAAGAGGGGTTTGTTTTGGGGCTTGGTGCAAAAATTTTTATTGTTGCTGGTCCTGTTATTTTGTACGGTACACTTACATCTATTATTGTTGGTATAGTCTATTATTTTGTAAAATAGGAGAATTTTATGGGAAAACATGTAGGAAAACAATCAGCTAAATTTGAAAAAGACATCTATATTTTAGAAACAGCGTCTACTGTCGGCAAAAAAGAGGGCGAAGGCCCACTAGCAAAATATTTTGATACAATATCTAAAGATGACTATTTTGGAGAAAATACTTGGGAAAAAGCAGAAAGCAAGATGGTTAATTCCAATTTTAAATTATGCCTTAAAAAGGCAAATATGTCTTTTGATGAAATAGATTATATATACGCTGGCGATTTATTAAACCAAAATTGTGGCTCTAATTATGCTATAAGAGAGCTTGGAGTTCCTTTTTTTGGTGTTTTTGGAGCTTGCTCCACAATGGGCGAGGCTATGGCGCTTGGCGCTATTAACATAGAAAGCGGTATAGGGCAAAATATTTTAGTTGGAGCATCTAGCCATTTTTGTACAGCTGAAAAGCAATTTAGATTTCCTTTAAATCTTGGTACACAGCGCCCAAAAACATCTACATGGACTGTAACCGGAGCTGCGTCTTGTCTACTTTCTTTGAAAAAAGGTAATGTTAAAATAAGTGGTATAACAACAGGCAAGATAGTAGATTTAGGCATAAAAGATTCTAACAATATGGGCGGAGCTATGGCTCCAGCTGCTGCTGATGTAATTGTATCTAATTTTAAAGATTTTAATATTGACCCTTCTTATTATGACATGATTTTTACAGGCGATTTAGGCTATGTAGGTAAAGAGCTTATAATAGAGCTTATAAAAGAGGAGGGCTTTGATATTTCCAAAAATTATACAGATTGTGGAATAGAAATATTTGATCAAAAAACTCAAGATACGCACGCTGGAGGAAGTGGCTGTGCTTGTTCCGGTACTACTTTTGCTGGTATGATATATTCAAAATTAAAAAATAAAGAGCTAAAAAGAATATTATTTGTACCAACAGGGGCTTTAATGAGCCCTACTAGCGTCCAGCAAGGAGAAAGCATAGCTGGTATTGCCCACGCTATTATTATAGAAAGCATTTAATAATTAATAACTTTTAGCTGTATTGACTATGTTTTAATATTATTATATAATATAATAAAATTAAAATTTAGGAGTGTTTAAATGAATTTTTTATTAGATGGCGTTATTAGAAGTCAAAGCGTTATTTCAGAACAAGCAACACAAGCCCAAAGTGTAACCTCTACAGGGGGTAGCGGTTCTTCTATATGGGGTACACTTATATATATAGGTATTATTTTAATATTATTTTATTTTTTCGGCATAAGACCACAAAAAAAGAGAGAAAAAGCGCTTAATGCCTTGCAAGAAGAGCTTAAAGTTGGCGATAATGTTTTATTAGATAGCGGTATATACGGCAAAATTTCTTCTATAGATAAAGATACTTTTATAATAGAGCTTGGCACTAACAAAACAATATTAGTACCGGTACTTAAAAGAAGAATTATGGCAAAAGATGATACGGCGCTATCTCCTGCTCCTCAAAATAAAGATGAATCTAAATAAAAAATGTTTGCAAATATTTAATTTTTATATTAAAATATTATTAAATGATTGTTCGGATACACTTTTATAAAAGGAGGCTTATCTATGGATAAAAACGATATATCTTTTACCCAAAAATTTGCTCAAAATAATTTCGATGACAAAAGCTTAGATTGCATATTAAACGATGTTAAAGAAGCTATGCTTGAAAAGGGCTATAACCCTGTAAGCCAGATTGTTGGGTATATATTATCTGGCGATCCAACATACATAACAAGCCATAAAGGAGCAAGAAGCACTATCAGCAAAATAGAAAAAAATGAGCTTTTGGAGCAAATTGTTAAAAGCTACTTAAACTCCTTATAAACACTATGAGAATACTTGGATTAGATTTTGGCGAAAAAACAATAGGTGTTTCTATAAGCGACCCTTTTGGCTGGACTGCCCAAGGCCTTGAAGTTATTAAAAGAAACCAAGAAACAGATATTAAAAAAAGCCTTGAAAGGCTAAAAAATATTATTACAACCTACAATGTAGAAAAAATTGTTTTAGGCTATCCCAAAAATATGAACAATACAATAGGAGAAAGGGCTCAAAAAACTATAGCCTTTAAAAAGAAGCTAGAGAGCTCTTTTAACATACCGGTTATACTATGGGATGAAAGGCTTAGCACGCTTGGTGCTAGCCGCTCTCTTCTAGAGGCCTCTATTAGCAGAAAAAAGCGTGAAAATGTTATAGACAAAATGGCCGCCGTTTTTATATTACAAGGTTTTTTAAATAGTAACAATCATTAATATTTAATATTAGAAAGGATCTTTTATGAATAATATGGATAATTTAAATAATGAAATTTTAGATGAATTTGAAGAAGATGAATTACAAACTATACAAGTTGTGACAGAAGATGATGAAATTATCGATTGTATTGTTATCGATGCTGTAAAGCTTGATGATATAGAATATCTATTAGTTGTTCCTCAAGAAGATATAGAAAGCGATACCGACAAGGCAGATGCCTTTATATTAAAAACAATAGAAGAAAAAGAAAATGAAATAATATATTCTCCTATTGAAGATGACAAAGAATATGAAAAAGTAATAGCATTACTACAAAAAAGCTCTGATGACTATACTTTAGAATTTTAATTTGGAGGTGTAAATTTGGCTAACAATACTATTAAAAATGCTACTAAACTTAATGCAACAGTTAAAAAGGCTAATACAAAAGCTAAAAATAGCTCTGCTGTTAATAATAAAATAAGCTTAACAAATAATACAGCGCTTAAAAAAATTAAGCCCCCAGCACGTTCTATTTCTACTAACAAATTAAAAATTATTCCTCTTGGGGGGCTACAAGAAGTAGGCAAAAATATAACTGCATTTGAATATGATAATCAAATAATAATTGTCGATTGTGGCGTTTCTTTCCCAGAAGATGATATGCTAGGTATTGACCTTGTTATACCAGACTTTTCTTATTTAGTTAAAAATATGGAAAAGGTTAAAGCTGTCTTTTTAACACACGGACATGAAGACCATATAGGCGCTATGCCCTATTTTTTAAAGCAAATTAATGTACCTATATACGGTACAAGGCTAACTATAGGGCTTATAGAAAATAAGCTTAAAGAACATGGCATATTAAATAAAGTTAATAGAAATTGTGTTTCTGCTGGCGATACTATAAAAATAGGCTCTTTTAAAGTTGAATTTATACGTGTTACACATAGTATAGCAGATTCTTGCGCTTTAGCTATAACAACTCCTGTTGGTGTTGTTGTACATTCTGGCGACTTTAAAATAGACCATACCCCTATACAAGGCGACTCAATAGATTTACAGCGTTTTGCTGAGCTTGGCAAAAAGGGCGTTCTCCTTTTTATGTGTGAAAGCACTAATGTTGAGCTTAAAGGCTTTACTATGAGCGAAAAAAGTGTTGGTATTATATTTGATGAAATATTTTCAGAATCTTTAGAACAACGTATAATGGTTGCAACTTTTTCTTCAAATATTCATCGTATACAACAGATTATAAACTGTGCTGTAAAGTATAAAAGAAAAGTTGCTATAATAGGACGCAGTATGAATAATGCTGTCAAGACGTCATCAGAGCTTGGATATTTAGATATACCTAAAAGGCTTGTTATAGATATAAATGAAGTTAAAAATTATCAAGATAGGCAAATTGTAATTATTATGACTGGTAGCCAAGGAGAAACGATGGCTGCCCTTTCAAGAATTTCTTTAGGTGACCACAAACAAATTGAAATTAAGCCAAAAGATAAAGTTATTATCAGTGCCTCTCCTATACCGGGTAATGAAAAAAATGTCTATAGGCTTATAAACGATTTATTAAAAAAAGAAGCCGAAGTTGTATACGAAGGGCTAAAAGATGTCCATGTTTCTGGACATGCAAGGCAAGAAGAAATTAAAATACTCCATGCTTTAATAAAGCCTAAATTTTTTGTTCCTGTCCATGGAGAATTTAAGCATTTAAAAGCACACGCAAATCTTGCTATAGAGCTTGGTATGAACCCAAAAAATGTATTTGTTTTAGAGCGTGGCTCTGTTTTAGAAGTATCTAAAAGATTTGCTAAAATAAACGGCTCTGTCCCTTCTGGGCAATTACTTGTAGACGGACTTGGGGTTGGCGATGTTGGTAACATTGTTTTAAGAGATAGAAAGCATCTAGCGCAAGATGGGCTTATGATAGTTGTTGTATCGGTAGAATCAAGCAGCGGCGCTTTATTATCTGGGCCTGATATTATATCAAGAGGTTTTGTATACGTTAGAGAATCTGAAGAACTTCTTACGCAAGCTAAAGCTGTTGTTGCTGAAGCTTTAACCTCTTCTGGAGAATCTCATGTCAACGACTGGGCTTATTTAAAAACATTAATAAAAGATACATTAAAAGAATTTTTATGGCAAAAAACAAAAAGAAGCCCTATGATTTTACCTATTATTATGGAAATTTAAAATAAGCCCACTTTATGTGGGGTTATTTAATTTTATAATTTTATATAGCATAAAATTTATATCACTGTATATTATATTTATTTAATATGCTTTTTATATCTATTTTTTACTATGTAATTACTTTGGAATAAAATTTTCTTTTTGTATTAGTTTTTGTAATATATATAAAATACTTTTTTATATTGGCTAAATGTAAAAAGTACTTTTCATTGCTTTTTTATTTGTATAAATTAAAATTTAAGTTGCTTTCCCCTTTTCTAGCTTATTTTTTATTATCTCTTTTCCATTATACAAAAAGGATATAAAATTTTTATTGCTTATTCATCAATTTATATATTTCTAATATTTTATTTCCTATTTTATCCGTATAATAAAATAAAATAAATTATATATTCCTCCTAACACTCTAATTTACCTTATGCAATATATTTCAAATATATTTTTTCCCTACATTTTCCCTATTCCCTAACTTTCAAAATACTTATTCATAGCCTGTGCTGCC
>CBCPNA010000044.1:0-25703 GCA_965120415.1 uncultured Bacillota bacterium
AAATAATAGATGAAACAACAGCTGAAATAACTTTCTTAACAGATATAAAAAGCTCAGATATACAAAGAGGAACAGCTAAAGTGGCATCTTACTTCAGCTATGACTCAGAAACAATAGACAGTTACAAAACTTACACTGTAACAGAAGAAGATGAAACACAATTATATCTTGCTATACCTTTAGGTAACGCTGTAGAGGCTACAAATGGGGACACGGTAACAGCTACTGTAGACGGATACGGTAACTCTAACGTTGTTTCTGGTACTGTTACTATAGCTAATGTTATATCTAGTGGTTCAACTTATATAGATACTAAATATATAGATACAAAAGTGTTTGAAGATGATTTTACTCCAAGTGAAATTATAATTAGAGAAAATAGTAGAGATAGCTTTAATAACAGCGCTACTTTAACTTTTAAACTTTCTAGTGGATACTATTTTGGAAGCTACAGCTCTAAGAGTGACACTGCTATCCTTTCTAACTTAACTGATGGAACTGAATACACATATGCTGAAATAGGAGACTATGTGACTGTATCTGATACAACAATAACATTTAACATTAAAGGAATGGTTTCAGCTGGTATTTTAGAAGATAACGATGATGGACTTTTCTTTATAAGTGGTAACGATAAAGAAAGTATAAAAATTGTGTTGCCAACAGTTTATGCTGATGACGATAACACAAGCTATGGAGATGTAAAACTTACATTCTCTTCTAACCAATCTACAATAACTAAAGAAACAGTTACAATTGGTACAAGATCTACTGCTGGTATAACTATATCTGTTGGTTCAGTGCCTACTATCGTTAAAGGTAGATACTATTTAAGAAATTCTTCTCTTAACACAGATGGTAACTACTCTGCAGAATTTGAAATATCAGAATCAGTTTTAGGAACATTAGTAAATACTAAAAACTTAGACATTACTGTACCTAGTGGAGTTAAAATAGTTGACGCTGAGTTAGTTTCTTCATCTAACTTCTACACTTATGATGGTACAAATAGAAGCTCTTTAGATCTTTCAGACTCATGTAGTATAACAAACTCTGGAAAAACTTTAAGATTTGTTAAGAGCAAGTGGACAACTTCATCAAGCTCTACAGCTAAAGTGAAAGTTAAATTAATATTATCTGTAGATGCAGCTTATGAAGATGAAGATATAACTGTAACTGTAAGTGGTGGTGGGCTTACATCTTCTGTAGAGGCAGTAATAGCTAGCACAATGGATCCTTTCACAATAAGCGCTGAAAGAAAAGATATAAACATTGGTTATCAAAGCTATGATGTAAACGATATTATAATAACAGAAAATGAAGCTGGTATGTTTATGGAAGGTGAAAGCATAGAAATATCTCTATCTGCACCTTACGGAACAAGCGAAATGGGCTTCACAAACGCTACTGTTACTGTTACAAGCGGTGACTTAGAAATATCTCCTGTTTCAGGAAGCAAATATTTAAATTCTGACACTGGTATATCTATATATGTAGATAGTGCATCTACTGAGGCATCAACAATAACAATAAGTAATGTTCAAATAGGAACAACTCGTTCTGTACCTTACGGAACTTACAACTTGCTTATCGGTGGTGGAGCTGTAATTAACAACGACGTTCTTTCTAGCGATGACAAAACTCCATTAAACTTATCTTACACTACTCTTAATTCAGAATTATCTGCTGCATTAGTTAGCGAAGGATACGCAGACTTAAACGTTAATTCAGATATCGTTAACCTTAGCGATAGTGCTGAAAAAGCTAAACTTTTATTAGATAGATTTGATGCTGATAGCGATTCTTACGAACTTTCTGATTATATCAATGTTATAACAGCTACTACTGATACTATCAGTAAAGAAGTTAGAGTTACTATAGATAGTTCAACAATTTTAATAGATAATGAAGAAGTAGAAATAGATGTTGCTCCTTATATACAAGCATCAACAGGAAGTACTATGGTTCCTTTAAGATTTGTTACTTCTTTCTTACTTGGAGAATCTACAAGTCTTGATGAAGCACAAGAATCAAGTATCATTTCTTGGGATTCTGATACTAAAACTGTTACAATATTCGTTAACTCAGGAAGTAGTCAACGTATAATACAATTCCAAGCTAACAGCTCTAACATGATTATTGACGGTACTACAGTGCCTATGGCTAACGGAGCAGTAGCAGAAATAGTAGACTCTAGAATGTTCGTTCCTTTCAGAGCTTTAGGTAACGCTTTAGGGGTAACTGTTTCATGGGATGAGACAACAAGAACAGCTATATACAACCCATCTTCAAGCAGCAGCTCATCAAGCGCTACAACAACAACTACTACAACAACTACAACTACTGAAGAAGAAACAGAAACTACTACTGAAGAAACAACAGAAACTACTACTGAAGATGAAGAATAAGATTTATAATAAAAAGGCTGGAGAAATCTCCAGTCTTTTTTTGTGCAAAAATATAAAAAACAATTATAACATAATTTCGTCAAGCTTTGCTTTATTTTTATATAAAATGACATATTTATTTCGATGATACATAAATATTATAAAAAAATAAAAAATTACTTGAATTTGTAATTATTTTATGATACAATGATAAAAATGCTAATGTTGCTGTAAAATTTATAATTAAAGGAAAAGAGGGGCGCTAAATCTCATATAACAGGGGGTTATGGCTAAAATAAATGCATATAGGAGCGTAGTTTAGGTGAATTTATGACAACAATTTGTAAAAAATTTTTGTTTAGTTTAATAAGTATTATAATAATAATGTTTTTGATACTAATTTTTATAAATTCAAATTTTATAGAAAAATATTATATATACAATAAAAATCAAGAAATGATAAAAATATCAAATACTTTACTTAATAATTTATCAGAAGAAAACATACAGTATATTGAAGAAAATGAAAAAATTATAATAGCAAAACTGCCTAAAGAAGATGACATAAATGCATTAAATGCAAATATAAAAGCAAAATTTTTGGAAAAGGGTTTAGCTATTGATACTGAGCTTTTGAGCGAAGATTATAATGCTATCAAAAGTGGCTTTATAACAAAAATTTATAGGCAAGATAAGCTCAATTATAGCTTGCTTGTTACGTATTTGAGCGTAGATAATATTTTTTTAGCAATTGCTACAATATTGCCTAATATTAGCGAAGTGATTTATTTTACAAATATAGTATCTTTATTTATATTTTTGCTTATTATTGTTTTTATTTCTGTTACAATTTTATATTTAGCTAAAAAGATAACGTCTTCTATACTAAAAATATGTAATAATACAAAAAATATTGCTAATCAAAAGTTTGAAAAGCTTGAAATAAACACTAACGATGAAATAGAGCTTTTGGCAAACGACATAAATTTTATGAACGATGAAATACAAAAATACCAAAATAGCCTTATTGAAAAAAATAAAGATATTGAAAATTTGCTAAATGCTTTAACGCACGATTTAAAAACGCCAATAGCCTTAATAAAGCTGTATTGCGAAGGTATTAGAGATGGACTTGACGACGGTACTTTTTTAAATACAGTAATAAGGCAAAATAGCAAGCTAAACGATATTATACACCAGCTTTTAGATTTATTTAAAATAAAGCAAGCTAAATTAGAAAAAGAAGAAATAAATATAACAGAAATATTAAACAATATAATTAATGAACAAGAAATAAATTTAAAAGAATATTCTTTAGATTTAAATATTAAAAAAAGTGTAAAAATATATGCTAGTAAATTTGAAATAGAAATACTTTTTCAAAATTTGGTAACTAATGCTATAAAATATAGTGCAGATAAAACTATACAAATAAATTTAAGCAAAAATGAATTTTATATAACAAATGGTATAAATAAAAATATAGATTTAAAAAGCTTATTTAAAAAATTTTATGTCGGAGAAAAATCAAGAAATAAAGCGATGTCTGGCACCGGGCTTGGCTTATCTATAATAAAAAATATATGTGAAAAAAATGAATACAAATATGGTTATAGCGCTGAAAAAGATAGGCTTAAATTTTTTATAAATTTTAATTAATATTATTATTAATAAAAATATAATAATAAGTTTATTTTACATAGTATAAGACGCCTTTTAGCGTCTTTTTTTCTTTTAAAATTAGGCTAAAAAAGGCTTTTTATTGTTTTAAACAAAGAAAATTTAATTAAAGCATTGACAATTTTATGTGTATTGATTACAATAAGTGTATGATTACATATAATACACTTTTCTGAAAGGAGGTATGCTATGTTCAATATCGATTTTAGAAACCCTAGCCCTATTTATGAGCAACTAGTAAACAGAATAGAAAGGCTAGCTATAAAGGGGATATTAGCCCCAGATGAGCAGCTCCCTAGCGTAAGGCGGCTTGCTATAGAGCTTTCTATCAACCCTAATACTATTCAAAAAGCATATACAATGTTAGAAGCTAAAGGCATTATATATTCTGTAAAAGGGCGAGGGTCTTTTATATCGCCTAATTGCAAAGATGCTATAAATACAAGGCTTGAAAGTATAAAAAAAGATATAATAAACCTTGTAGAAGAGGCTAAAGACATAGGAGCAAGTATCGAAGATATTTTAAGCTGGATAAAATAAGGAGTATCTAATTAATGAAAGGAGTATCTTAATGATAAAAGCATTAAATGTAACTAAAAAATTTGATAATATCACTGCTGTTGATAATGTAACAGCAGAAATAAAAGACGGCACTGTTTTTGGGCTTATAGGTACAAATGGTGCTGGAAAATCTACTTTTTTAAGGATGGCAACAGGTATATTAAAGCCAGATAGTGGCTCTATAAAAATAAATGATAAAGAAATTTTTGATAATATAGATACAAAAAGCAAGTTTTTTTATATATCTGATGAGCAGTTTTTATTTAATAATGCTACACCAGAAGATATAAAAAATTATTATGCTAATGTTTATAAAAATTTTGATATAGAAAGATACAATAATTTAATGAATTCTTTTGGGCTTGATAAAAAAAGAAAAATCAAAACATTTTCTAAAGGTATGAAAAAGCAAGTGTCTGTTATATGCGGCATATGCTCCATGACAGATTATTTATTTTGTGATGAAACATTTGATGGGCTAGACCCGGTTGTTCGGCAAGCTGTTAAAAGTATTTTTGCTAAAGATATAGAAGAAAGAAATCTTACTGTTATTATAGCTTCTCATAACCTTAGAGAGCTCGAGGATATTTGTGATAACATTGGTATTTTGCATAAAGGGGGTATGCTTTTATCAAAAGATTTAGAAGATTTAAAGCTTGATATACATAAAGTGCAAATTGTATTTAAAGATAAATTGCCTGAAAATATATTTAATGATTTAAATATAATAAAAAATGATACTAGAGGTTCTTTAAATGTGCTTACTATAAAAGGTGATTTTGAAAATATAAATAGCTATTTAGCTAGCCTTGAACCAGTATTTTTTGAAATGCTGCCTTTAACATTAGAAGAAATATTTATAGTAGAAACGGAGGGCTTGGGCTATGACATCAAATCTTTCATCATGTAAAATTTTAAAAGAAGAATATAAAAAATATATAGGATTAATATCTTTAGCCATTGTTTTTTATATATTTGTAAAATTAGTGCCTGCTTTATTAGAATATTCTTATTATTATGATTATGATTATTCATCAAAAGATTATATAGAGATATATAGAATAAATTATTATTTAACAACGGGAAATATTTTTAATAAACTGATTACAATAGTTTTAGCAATTGTTGTAGGGAGTATTGTATTTTCTTATTTGCACAATAGAAAAAAAGTGGATTTTTATCATTCTTTACCTATATCCAGAAATAGGCTATTTTTAACTAAATATTCTTTAGGTATTTTTATAGTAATACCGATAATAGTAATAATACAATTGTTATCATATATTGTATTAAAAATTATATTAAAAGAATATGCACTAGCTTTTGAACAAGTTTTTTATTCTTTAATTTTTGATATAATATTTTTTATTGTTATATATACATTTACCGTATTTTCTAATATTTTAGCTGGAAATACAACAATAGGTGTATTATTATCTTTAATATTAATAAATTTACCAGTGATTGTTTCTAATATTTTGTCATATTTAGTAAATATATTTTTTATAAATGTTTATTATATTACTTTTTTATCTTTTATAGCAGATTATAGCCCTATGGAATATTATACTTCTACAAGTAGTATAGAAATAAAAGCATTAATTTTTTATATTATAATAGATATAATAATGATTATTATATCTATGTATTTATTTAAAATAAGAAAAAGTGAAAAATCAGGCGTTTGTATAGCTTTTAAATATGCAAAAAGTATATTAAAATATATAGGAGTTTGTATAAGTGCAATATTAATGGGTATAATATTTTTTACTATACCATATGAAATGCCTGCTTTATATTTTAGTATTATTTTAGGAAGTATTATTTTCCATTGTATAGCAGAAATTGTATACAATTTTGATTTTAAAGCAATATTTAAAAATTGGTATAGCATAATAGCTTGTGCTGTCATATCTATACTTGTTGTTATAGTATTTCAATATGACATATTTAAAATACAACAATATGTACCGGATACAAGTGATGTAAAAAGTATAGTTGTTAGTAGCGATATAATTTTAGAAAGTGAAGAAAATATAGATACCATAGTGTCCATGCATGAAATATCTGTTGAAAATACTATTAAAAATCCTAGCGATGATAATATTTTTATAGGAGATTTATATATTACTTACAATCAAAAAAACAACTATATTGTAAGAAGAAATATAAATATTTATGAGAAAGATTTAGATTTAATAAAACAATTAGTAAATAATGAAGAATATATACAAAAAATACTACCGTTTTTATATGATTATAGCTTAATAAGCAATGATTTTGAATTATTAATTTCAAATAATGCACAAGATGAGATATATTTAACAAATAAGCAAGAAATTTTTGGCTTATTAGATGCATTAAAAGAGGATATTACTCAAAATGGACTATATGGAGATAATGATAACGCACTATTTTATATAGACACACCTTTTGCTTCTTTAAATGTTTTTGCTACATATACTAATACTATAGAATATATAGAGCAATTAGGCTTTGCTAAGCGCAATTTAAATAGCGAAGATATATCATATGTATATTTTTATTATCCAGAATATACAGAAATAACAGATAAAGAAATTATAGCTAAATTGCTTGAAGATTATGTAATAGCATCTATTTATGAATATGATTATAATTTAAATTTTGTATATTATTATACAGATGATTATTTATATGCTGTAGATAAAAATAAATATATCTATTGTATATATATAAAAAAAGATATTTTGAAAGAATTAAATTTAATCGAATAAATATGCTTTATAAGTAAAATTATTAAAAGACGCCTTTTAGCGTCTTTTTTGTATCAACTTTTATCAAAACATATCACTTTCTGTAACAATAATATCAACAGCTATATCAAATTTATCTATATCAAAACTATCTATTATAAATTTATCAAGGCAAACGCCAATAGTTTTCATGCATGTATTTTGGCATAAAAAACGGTCATAATACCCCCCACCATAGCCTATCCTATATTTATTTTTGCTATAGGCTAAAGCTGGTATTATTATAATTGTATTTTTATCACAGCTAAGCTTGTTTATTACAGATGGTTCTAATATTTTATATTTATTTTGTTTTAAATTTTCAAAATTTGTTAAGGCGCTAAATATCATATTATTATCTTGTAAAATAGGCACTCCTATTTTTTTATTATCTTTTAACGCTTTTTTTATAAATAGAAAACTATTTAGCTCATTTTTAAAAGGTAAATATATAAAAATTTGTTTGCAAGCTTTATATATTTTTAAATCAAATATTTTGTTCCATATAATAGTACTTTTTTTATCTATATAGTCTTTATTTAACAAAAGCCGTTTTTTAAAAAAGTTTTGTCTTATTAAATTTTTCATAAATCACCTTAAAAATTATTTGATATAATTAAATATTGCAAGAAATTAATTCTGCCTAATTTTTTAAAAGCCTTTTGGTAAAATTTTTCTGTGTATAAATATAGCAAAATATTGCAGATTTTATCATAGCTTTTAATTTCTTCTTTTATAGCAAATAGTAAAGCTTGCTTTAAGTTATTTATTTTTTTTATTTGCAAATTTTGCTCTATAAAATCTTCATTATTTAAATCTTTATAATATTTTTTTAAAAAAGCTATATCTTTATCACATTCATTTTTTATGTTATAAAAAATTTGCTTTAGTTGACTGTTGCTATAGGTTAAAGCAAGATTTTGATAAAATATACTGGCGTTTACTTCATTTTGTATAAAATCTTTTAGGCTAGATATTAATTCTTTATTTTTATTGTTTAAATGATTTTTACTTTTTTCTATATTTTGTAAAATTTCTTCATTGATTTTTTTTAATTCTTCTTTATTTAAAGGTTTTAGCGGTATATCAAAATTATTAGGATAAAATTCCATAATACAACCTCTATATTTATTATATATATTATATTATAAAAAATATTTTTTGTTACAATTTTTTAAAAATAAAATATTTATTATAAAATATTTATTTTTATTATAAATTTTTATGATATAGTATACAACAGAAAAAGAGTTAAAAATAGTATTAAATTTAATAACTTAATATTTTTTAAGGTTGATATTTTAGGTGAATTATAGTAAAATGATAAGTATAACATGAAATGCTTTTATACAAACTGTGTGGTTAATAGCAGCTATAATCTATTTAGTCAGCATAAAGCCACTGTGAGGTGAATATATGGAAAAAAGAAATTACAAATACAATAGATATAACAAAAGTAACCAAAATACCAAAATCAAAAAATTCCCGGCTAAAAAAAGCTTAAATAATAAAAAAACTAAAACAAATGTTAAAGCTAAAAATAGTTTGTATTATAGCCAAGATTATCCCCTCTATGCTAATAATAAAGGCTCAAATAATTATAGGAGTAGCTATAGCAAAAGTAGCTATAGAAGGAGTAGTTATAGCCTTGATAATACAAAAAATGTTTATTACACGCCGTATCAATATAAATACAAACAAAGCTACAGCAAGTATCCTAAAAAGCCATACTACAAAAAACCGATAAGAACTAAAAAAAGAAATAATTTAGCTATAGCAAGGCTTTTTACGAGCTGTATGTTTATTTTGATTATATCTTATTTTGGAATTTCTATATATAAATCATTAAATAAAGAGGCTATAACATATAGCACCTTAAATTATGGCACAATTGCTAACCAAAATACCACAAAAGGCATTTTAATTAGAGATGAACAGGTATATACAGCTAGTAGATCAGGGGCTTTAAGCTTTTATAAACAAGAAAATGAAAAGGTTAAAAAAGGGGAGCTTATAGCAAGCATTAAAGACGAAGAGGCAACAGAAATGACAGAGCAAGATTTAGAAACAATAAACCAAAAAATATTAGAAATACAGCAAAATAGGGACGAGCTTTCTTTATTTTCAGAAGAGGTTAGCAAAATTAATTCTCAGATACAAGAAGTTTTAGATAATAACATTTTTGAGCTTGCTCAAAATGATATGAGCGCTTTATACGAAATAAACGACAGCGTAACTAAAAAAATAGATACAAGAAATAAAATGCTCCTTTCTGAATCTTCAGGCAGTTTATCTTCTCTAGCAGAAGAAAAAAGCACAAAAGAACAATACATAGATGAAAATACCCAAAACATCTATTCTAACGAAGCAGGGCTATTATCATTTTATATAGACGGGCTAGAAGATACATTAAATATATCTAACATATCAGAGCTAACAGAAGAAGATACAAAGCTAACCCCAAACAAAAACGATATAACAGATACATATAAAGTACAGGTAGAAGAAGGAGATGTAATATTTAAAATAGTTAAAAGCAATACTTTTTATATAGCATCTTCTATAAAAACAGACTATATAACAGATTGGGAAGAAGGCGACAGAAGAACAATATATATTAATGACGGAGGAGGGTATAAAGAGCAAGAGGTTACCATAAGCAAAATAGAATTAGGAGAAAAAACAAGCTATGTTTTAATGCAATGTACAAAAAATATACTAGATTTTATCGATACAAGAAATATTACCTTTGAAGTATCTTTGCCTAAAGAAGGCTTTAAAATAAATAATACTGCTATAGCAGAAAAGACTCTGTTAAAAATACCCCTTTCTTATATACAAAACGGAGTTGTAACAAAAAAAACAGATGATACAACAAAAGACATAGTTTTATCAGAATATGAAGAAAATGAGGCAGAAAATTTAGCCTATATACCTATACAATATGGTGTATTAAATATAGGAGATACTATAATAAACAAGACTACAAATGAAGAATATACAATACAAGATACATACACTGTAAAAGGTATTTATGTAGTAAACTCTGGTACATATCAATTTAAAAAGATAAATTTAGATAATTCTGTGTCAGATGAAGATTTTACCGTGCTGGATACAGCGCTTAATACAAATATAAAAATATACGATAGATATATAACCGACTATAAAACTGTAATAGAAGAGGGGCTTATCTATTAAAGGGAGGAATAATATATTATAGCCAAAAATTTAGCTACAATAAAGCAAAATATAAAAAATGCGGCATTAAAAGCAAATACAGATTATAAAAATATTAAGCTTATAGCAGTTACTAAAAATATAGATATAGAAAAAATAAATATTTTAAAAAATTTAGGGCTTAACACTTTTGCCGAAAATAAGGTGCAAGAGCTTTTAGTAAAATATGACAAAATATCAAATTCTAATTGGCATTTTATAGGCAGGTTACAAACTAATAAAGTTAAAAAAATAATAGATAAAGTTGATTTAATACAATCTGTAGATAGCATTAAGCTTGCAAAAGAAATAGACAAAAGAGCTTTTGAAAATAATAAAATAATGGATATACTTTTGCAAATTAATATAGCTAATGAAGAAACAAAAACGGGCTTTACAAAACAAGAAATTTTTAAAGCTATAGATATTTTAAAAGATTTTAAAAATATTAAGGTTAAAGGGCTTATGTGTATAGCACCTTTTGTAGAAAATTATCAAAATAATAAAGAATATTTTAAGCAAATGAAAAAATTATTTATTGACATTAATATTCAAAATAAAGATAATATATATATATGGAGAATCTTTCTATGGGTATGTCAAATGATTATATAGCTGCTATAGAAGAGGGTTCTAACATGATACGTATAGGCACTCGCATATTTAAAAACTACTAAACTTAAGAAAATTTGGAGGACTTATAATGGGAAATTTTATTAATAAGGTTAAAACTTTTTTTACTGGAGAGGATTATGAAGAAGATTATGATGAAATGGAAGAATATGAAGACGAGCCAATGGAGCAAGAATACAGCCATCGTCCATCTAGTAATGTTACCTCAATAAATAGATATACAGATAGAAGAAGTGCTAGTTCGCTTGTTAATATAAATACACAAATGGGAGTTTGTATGATACATCCGCGCACCCTTGAAGAGGCAGCAGAGGCTTGTGTGGAGCTTAAAAAAAGAAATATTGTTGTTGTTAATTTAGAAGGTATAGAGCTTGCTTTGTCGCAAAAGATAAGTGATTTTTTAAGTGGAGTTGTTTATGCTTTAGATGGTAGTATCCAGCTTATATCAGGGCGTATTATAATAATAGCTCCAGTTAATGTAGAAATGTCTGGCGAGCTTAAAGACCAATTGCAAGCAAGCGGAATAAAAATACCGAGTTCTGTTTTAAAATAGAAAGGTTGATTTTATGGTGGTATTAATTGTAGATACTATAAGTATTGTTTTTGGCATTATAGATTTTTTAATTTTTATAAGAATTATTTTGTCATGGATTATACCTATGGATGGAAGAAATAAATTTATGACTATTATATATCAGCTTACAGAGCCACTTTTGCGCCCTATTAGGGAGCTTTTAAAAAAATCTCCTCTTACAGCAGGCATGAATTTAGATTTTTCACCTGTTATTTTAGTTATTATATTATCATTGATAGAAAGGCTTTTATATTTAATTATTATATAACAAATATATACAGAAAGGTATTTTATGTCTTACAAAAATTTTTTACTTTCTATAGATAATAAAGAAGATAAACTTTTATTTTCTAAACTTTATAAGCAGATGCTTTATGCAGAAAAGAGTTTTAAAACAGTTTTTTCTGATTTTTTACCTATTTTTAAAGCAAAACAATTTTTAGATTATATTAATAAAGATATAAAAGATATAAAAACTTGCTTTTTTGGAGGATATGAACAGGCAGAAAGGGGTATTATTGCATTTTATAAAGCAAATAAACAAATAAATAAAAAAGACTTTTTAATAGGTATTTTAGAAATATCTTACAACCCAAAATACGCAAGGCTAACACACAGAGATTTTTTAGGCGCTTTAATAGGGCTTGGGCTTGATAGAGCTAAATTTGGCGATATAATTTTAGATGAAAATAAAGCTATTTGCTTTATCAAAAAAGATATTTTAGAGTATGTTTTGTTAAATTTAAAAAAAGTTGCTAAAACAAAAGTAAGTTTGAATATATACAGTATAGATAAATATTTTGTACCTAATATGCATTATAAAACAAAAAATATTATCGTTAAATCTACTAGGATAGACGCTATTTTGGCAGCTGCCTTTAATATATCAAGGGCTAAAGCTTTAGATTTTATAAAAGCACAAAAAGTCTTTTTAAATTGGAATTTGCAATTAAGTCCATCTAAAAATATATGTGAAAATGATATTATAACTATTAGAGGAGTTGGGCGTATTAAAATATTAAATTTTGTTTCTAAAACAAAAAAAGATAATATTGTTTTAAATATTTTAAAATACAATTAAGGAGAGTTTATATGGCTTATACAGCTTTATATAGAAAATTAAGACCCCAAAATTTTTCGCAAGTTATAGGGCAAAAAAATATCGTTAAAACTCTTAAAAATCAGTTTTTGGCAAACAAAATAACACATTGTTATTTATTTTGTGGTATTAGAGGTACCGGCAAAACTTCTACTGCCAAAATTTTTGCAAAATTATTAAATTGTGAAAGCCCTATTGAGGGAGAGCCTTGTGGGGTTTGTAAACAATGCATAGATTTTTCGGAAAATAGAAGTATTAATATTTTTGAAATAGATGCTGCTAGCAACAATAGTGTTGAAGATATAAGAAACCTTAGAGAAGAGCTAAAATATCCTCCGACAAATGGCAAATATAAAGTATATATAATAGATGAGGTGCATATGCTTTCTATAGGGGCTTTTAATGCACTTTTAAAAACTTTAGAAGAACCACCTTATTATGTTATTTTTATATTAGCAACAACCGATTATCAAAAAATACCTCAAACAATTATATCAAGGTGCCAGCGTTTTGATTTTAAAAGAATAACACTTTCTGAAATGTTTTTAGCTATTAAAGAAAGCATTAAAGAAGAAAATATACAGATAGAAGATGAAGCTTTAAAATATATAGCTTATATTTCAGATGGTGCTATGAGAGATGCATTAAGCATATTAGAGCAATGTAGTTCTTTTTATTTTGGGCAAAAAATTACGCTAGATAATGTTTTAGAAGTTTTGGGTGCGACAAAAGATTCTGTATTTTTTGACATAACGGATGCTTTAATTAATTTTGATAATATAAAATGCATAAATATTATAGATGAGCTTATAATGAACGGACGTGATATATCACAATTTTTATACGATCTTATAAATCATTTTAGAAATTTGATTATAGCAAAAGTGTCTGAAAAAAACATTATAGATATATCAGAAGAAAAATACAAAAAGCTTAAAGAATTGGCAAATGATATAGAACATGATTATATTATAAAGCTTATAGGCACATTTTCAGAAGCTTTAACCCAGATTAAGCATTTTGCAAGCAATGCAAGGATTATATTAGAAATAGCTTGTATAAAGCTATGCAACGCTACAGCCGAACAAGATATAACAGATATAAAACAAAAGCTAAAACTTTTAGAAAAAAATATAAATAACTCCCCTAAAGAAATTGTTTATAAACAAGAAATACAAGAAGATACAAAACAACAAGAAACAAAACAAGAAGTAAAATTAAGAGAGCTTGCTATAGCCGAAGATTTTGAAATTGTGATTAAAAATTGGGCTAAAGTTTGTGAAAAATTTGAACAAACTTTATCAGAATATTTAAAAAAGGCTAAGCCTAAAAATTTAGAAGATGAATTTTTATATATTGTTTCAAAAATAGATTTTGAAAAAAATCGTATAGATGAAAATAAAGAAAAAATACAAAATGTTTTGGAAGAAATGTTTAATAAAAAATATAATATAAAATCTATTTTGGAAGAAGAATTTTTGAGCAAATTCAAAAAAATTGCATCTAGCTCACCAAAAGAAGATAAGGGTAGTATAGAAAATCAAGTTAAAAATTTATTGCCAACAGATACTTTAAATATAGAATAATTTTTTTAGTTTTACATATTTATAATATATATAAAAATTGTCTTGAATATAAAAACATAATATGTTATAATATAGCTAATTATATTAGATACTATTGTTTAGATAAGATAGAGGTGCATTTTTTATCAGTAAACTTATTGATGCATTTAGGTGCAAATGATATTTGTTGAAAGGGAAAAGTGCCGAAGGGGGGCTTGCCTAAAAAAGTCTTTCCTGGTTGTTATAGTTAAAAGCTTAACGATTGTCGTATGTTTATTTACGGAGTGCTATCTTGAAATTAAAAGCAATTTTATAGTTTTTTATTTCAGGCTGACCGTAAAGTCAGTCATTTTTTTTGAGAGGTTTTATTATGAAAAAGGTTAATATAGCTATTGTTGGAGCAACTGGTATGGTTGGGCAGACTTTTATAAAAGTGTTGGAAGAAAAAAATCTAAGTATCGAAAATTTTTATGCTTTTGCATCTGCTAAATCAGCTGGTAAAACGGTTTATTATAAAAATAAAGAATATATTGTAGAAGAATTAAAAGAAGATTCTTTTGATAGAAAGATAGATATAGCTCTCTTTTCTGCTGGGGGCGAAGTAAGTAAAAAGTTTGCACCAATTGCAGCAAAAAAAGGTACTATTGTTATAGATAATAGCTCTGCTTGGAGGATGGATGAAAGTGTGCCTTTGGTTGTACCAGAAGTTAATAAAGAGGATATTTTTAAGCATAACGGTATTATAGCTAACCCTAATTGTTCTACAATACAGGCTGTTGTTGCTTTAAAGCCCCTTCATGATAGATACAAAATAAAAAGAATCGTTTATTCTACATATCAGGCTGTTTCTGGGGCTGGAGTTTTGGGTGTTGTAGACCTTGAAAATGGTATAAAAGGTAAAGAACCAAAAATGTTTTTGCATCCTATTTTTAATAACTGTTTGCCTCAGATAGACGTTTTTGAACAAAATGGCTATACAAAAGAAGAGCTTAAAATGATTAATGAAACAAGAAAGATTTTGCATGATAAAGATTTAAAAATAACAGCAACGGCAGTACGTGTACCAGTTATGAATTGTCATAGCGAAGCTATTAATATAGAATTTTTTGAAAAATTTGATTTAAAAGAGCTAGTAAATCACCTTGCTAATTTTGACGGAATAAAAGTTATAAATGATTTTGAAAACAATAAATACCCTTTAGCGACTATTGCAGATGGTACCGATTATGTTTATGTAGGGCGGATAAGAAGAGATGAAAGCATAGAAAATGGACTTAATATGTGGGTTGTTGCTGACAATATAAGAAAAGGCGCTGCGACAAACGCTGTTCAGATAGCAGAAATTATTATAAAAAATATGTGATATTAAAGAGGTGAGCTTATGTCTATTTTTACAGGGTCTGGTGTTGCTATTATTACTCCATTTAATAAAGATAAAACGGTTGATTTTAACACTTTTAAAAAATTAATAAACTTTCAAATAGAAAATGGTACAGACGCAATTATTGTTTGTGGTACAACAGGAGAGGCAAGTACATTATCTTTTGAAGAACATATAGAGGTTGTTAAATTTTGTGTAGATGAGGTTAATAAAAGGGTGCCGGTTATTGCAGGAGCATCTAGTAACGATACAAAAAAAAGTGTACGCTTATGCCAAAAATGCGAAGAAATGGGCGTAGATGGGCTTTTAACAATAACACCTTATTATAACAAAACTACACAAAAAGGGCTTATAAATCATTTCAAACTTTTGGCAAATAGCGTAGCCTTACCTATTATTTTATACAATGTACCTTCTAGGACAGGGCTTAATATGGAAAAAGAAACAGTTTTAGAGCTTTCTTTAGTTAAAAATATAGTAGGCTTAAAAGAAGCATCTAATAACATTATTCAAGTAGGAGAAATATTAAGCCTTTGCCCAAAAGATTTTTATGTATATTCAGGCAATGACAATCAAATATTACCGGTGCTATCTTTTGGAGGAAAAGGGGTTATATCTGTTTTGGCTAATATTATGCCAAAACAAACTTCTAGTATGATAAAAGCCTTTTTTAATAATCAATTTGAAATAAGCAAAGATATACAACTTAATTTGCTAGAGCTTATAAACACACTATTTTTAGAAATAAACCCTATCCCTATTAAAACAGCGCTAGAGCTTATGGGCTTTGGCAAAGCTATTTTTAGAGAACCTCTTATAGATATTACAAAAGATAATTTAATAAAGCTTAAAGCTTGTATGCAAAAATATAATTTAATATAGGCTTTTTAAGCCTTTGATTTAAAGGAGTATTTATGATAAAAATTATAATGAACGGATATAATGGAAAAATGGGACAATCTATATGTAATCTTGTAAACGAAGATAACAGCTGTGAAATAGCAGCTGGTATAGATTTGAAATATTCAAATGCTAAATTTCCTACATTTACAAATATCAATGATTGCGATATTAAAGCAGATGTAATAATAGATTTTTCTACTGCTAGTGCTGTTTCTGAAGTTTTAGGGTATGCTATTAATAAAAATTTGCCCGCTGTTATATGTACAACAGGGCTTGATGAAAAAACTTTAGCTTATATAGAAGATGCATCTAAAAAAATACCTATTTTTAAATCAGCAAATATGAGCCTTGGTATTAACCTTTTGGCAAGCCTTTTAAAAAAAGCTACAAATATTTTAAATGAAAATGGTTTTGATATAGAAATAATAGAAAAGCACCATAACCAAAAGATAGATTCTCCTAGCGGTACAGCCCTTTTGCTTGCAGACACTATTAATAAGTCTATAAATAATAAATTTGAATATATATACGATAGAACAAAAAAGACGGAAAAAAGGAATACAAATGAAATAGGTATTTCTGTTATAAGAGGGGGCAATATTGTTGGGGAGCATTCTGTTATATATGCCGGAAAAGACGAAATAATAGAATTTAAGCATACAGCCTATTCTAAAGAGGTGTTTGCAAAAGGGGCAATTAAAGCTGCAAAATTTTTAGTAGGCAAACAAAAAGGCAAATATGATATGCAAGATATAATGGAAGAATTGTGATAAATTTTATTTATGTTTAATTTAAATATTGATTATTTATAATACATTTATAAAATCAAATATATATTTTGCTACAATTATAAAAAGAAGTTTAATCAAATTTATAGATTGTCAATTATGTGTTGCATTTTTTAAAAAAATTGTTTTTTATTGCTTAAAAAATAATTATTTGCAGTTATTATTTTATAATTAATTAAGTATAAAAATAAGACATTTTAAGTATCTTTTTGTATTGACAAATAAAAATTTATATATTATAATAATAATGATTTTATTTTTTTAGTATAACAAAAATGCCCTTTGGGTGTTTTTTTATTGTTTTAAAAATATTTTATATTTTTTATAACGCTTATTAATAGAATTTTCACTTTATTAAAATTCTTAAGTTAAAATTCTTACTTGATTAAATATATTTTATATGTTAAAATAATTAGATGAAAACAATTATAAAATAATAGGTGTTTTAAATAAAATTGATAGATATAAATTAAATAATATTATATTAATTTTGTGCTACATTTTGTATACAAATTTAAATTATGTAAAAGCTAATATTATATAAAACTTTTAACATAAACTTAGGAGGAAGTATAAAATGCGTGTTATTTCTGGTACGGCAAGAGGGCTTAAATTGCTATCGCCAAAAGATAATTCCATACGCCCTACTACAGACCGTATTAAAGAATCACTTTTTAATATATTAGCACCTTATTTGCAAGATATATCTTTTTTAGATTTATTTAGTGGGAGCGGCGCTATAGGTATAGAGGCGCTTTCAAGGGGAGCTAAAAATGCCGTTTTTATAGATTCTTCTAACGAAAGTTACAAAATTATTAACCAAAATTTGCAAAAAGCTAAATTTTTGCAAAAAGCTATAGTTTATAATGAAAAATGTAACACTGCTTTAAAAAAGTTATCTGCCTTAAACAGTAGATTTGATATAATTTTTATGGATCCACCATACAATAAAGACTTAACTAGGCAAACCCTAATTACTATATTAGAAAATGATTTATTAAATAATAATAGCTTTATTATTTGTGAGCAACATATAAAAGAACAAATACCAGAAGTTTTTGGGCTTTATAACTACAAAACCAAAAATTACAAAATAACAAAAATGACTTTTTTTAAAAAAGATTAATGGAGGTATTTATGCATGCTGTTTACCCTGGGAGTTTTGATCCACCGACAAATGGACATTTAGATATTATAAAACGTTCTAGCAAGATTGCCGATTATTTAATAGTTGCTGTATTAAATAACCCTTCAAAAGTTTCTCTTTTTAGCGCTAAAGAGAGAGTATCTATGTTAAAATATTTAACAAAAGATATCAAAAATATAAAAGTTATGAGTTTTTCTGGCTTGTTGGTTGATTTTTGTAAAAAAGAAGGATGCAACATCATTTTTAGAGGGCTACGTGCAATGACTGATTTTGAATATGAATTTCAGCTTGCTTTAACCAATAAAAATATGAATAATGAAATAGAAACATTGTTTTTAACTTCTGATACAAAAAATCTTTGGCTTAGCTCCAGCATCGTTAAAGAAATAGCAAAATTTGGAGGAGAATATTCATCTATGGTACATCCTATAGTTTATCAAAAAATGCAAGATTATATTAAGAAAGGAAAAATATAATATGGAAGATTACGGTAGAATAGACGATTTAATCGAACATTTATATCAAATGATTGAAGAACACAGAACCGGTGTGTTTTTTTCTGGCAAATCTTTTGATAAAGAAGAAGCTCTTGCCATATTAGAAGAAATAAGAAATAATTTGCCTCGTGAGATTAAAGATGCAAACAAAATACTTAAAAATGCTGATAAAATAATGGAAGATGCCCATTATGAAGGTAAAAGGATTATAAAAGCTGCAGAAGAAAAAGCCGAATTTTTATCATCAGAGCATAATATAATGAAGATAGCAGAAGAAAGGGCGCAAATAGCAAAAAAAGAAGTTAGCGAATTTTATATAGCGACAAAAACAGCAGCGGTTAATTATGCTGATGAATCTATGCTAGATGCTGAAGAAACACTCCAAAAATCATTACAGCAAATAAATAAAATTTTTAAAACAGTGGAAGAAAGGCTAACATACGAAATAGACGCAATAAGAAGCGATAGAAAACAAATACAAGATATGCAAGGCAATTTTACATATGAAATAGAGCAAATTTTTAGAAATAGATAATAAATATTAACATTAAACAAAATTTTTCATATATTTATTATATAAAATTTAGACAAAGTTTAAGGAGGGTTATCAATTGTTAGTTGTTAAAAAATTTGGCGGCACTTCTGTTGCAAACGCTAATCTTTTAAAAAATGTTGCAAACAAAATTGTAGAAGAATATGATAAAGGCAATAAAGTTGTTGTTGTTTTATCAGCCCAAGGAGATACAACAGACAAGCTTATAGAAAAGGCAAAAGAGGTTAACCCTAAAGCATCTAAAAGAGAGCTTGACATGCTGCTTGCAACCGGCGAACAGCAATCGGTTGCTTTAATGGCTATGACAATACATGCTATGGATTATCCGGCTATTTCTTTAAACGCTAACCAATGTGGTATTAGCGCTACATCTAATTACGGTAATTCTAGGATTAAAAATATAAATTTAAGCCGTATAAATGCCGAGCTTGACAAAAAAAATATTGTTATAATCACAGGCTTTCAAGGAGTTAACAGGTTCGGAGATTTAACAACTTTAGGCAGAGGGGGCTCTGATACTTCTGCCGTTGCGCTAGCGGCGGCGCTTAAAGCAGATATATGCGAAATTTATACAGACGTTGATGGAGTTTATACAGGTGATCCACGTATTATCAAAAATTCAAAAAAGCTAGATGAAATTAGCTATGATGAAATGCTAGAGCTTGCATCTTTAGGAGCAAAAGTTTTGCATAATCGTTCAGTTGAATTAGCTAAAAAATACAATGTAAGGCTAGTTGTTAAATCTAGCATGACAAATGCTAAAGGAACAGAAGTTAAGGAGGGTGCTTTAATGGAGAAGATGATAGTTACTGGAGTTGCTGTAGATAAAGATGTTGCAAGGATATCTATTGTTGGGGTTAAAGATGAGCCCGGCATGGCTTTTAAAATATTTTCTATGCTTTCAAAGCATAAGGTAAGCGTTGATATAATTTTACAATCAATAGGAAGAGAAAATACAAAAGATATTTCTTTTACTGTTTCAAAAGAGGAGCTTACAAAAGCTTTAGATGCTCTTAAAGAAATAGAGGGTAAGGTACCTTATGAAAGCATTAGCTATGATAAAGAAGTTGCAAAAGTTTCTATAGTAGGGGCTGGTATGGACATAAATTCGGGCGTTGCATCAGATTTATTTGAGGCTTTATATTCTTCAGCTATAAATGTCAATATGGTTTCAACTTCAGAAATAAAGATATCCGTTTTGGTACATGAAGATGAGGCAGAAAGGGCGGCTAACGCTATCCATAATAAGTTTATAAAATAATAAAGAGGTAAAGGCTTTTTGGCTAAGTTTAGAGAGATAAATTTTGTTCCAAGCTATGCTTTAGAGTTTTTTATTTTTGTGATTTTATCATAAATAATATTATTTCAAAAATTATTATAATTTTTTATAAACGCTAATAGCAATTAATATAAAATAGAAAAAGTTAAATATTTCAACTTTTTGTAATATTTTTTATATAAAAATGAGTTATCAACATATAAAAGTGGATAAGTCTTAATAAAGAGTTAATAAATTTATTTAATATAATTATAGCTTTAGGATATGTATTAGCATAAATAAATAAAAAATGCTTTAACCGACAAAAGTTAAAGCATTTTTATTTTATTTTAAAATATCTTCTATATTTTCATAAGCATTTGATATTTGCTGTATTAAATTTTCATCTTGTATATTTGTTATCTTTTTTATAGCATTATTTAAGCCTAAGTCTTTTATATAATCTTGCATTTGTATGCTTTGGTTATCGTCTTTATTATAATATTTTAAGGCAGATGCTATGCCGTATATTAAGTTTGTATGCTCTATATCAAATTGTATAGCAGTATTAAGAGGTTTTATCAGCCTATCATCTTTAGAAAGCTTTCTTAAAGGCTCTCGCCCAACTCTTATAATATCGTCTTTTAAATATTTATTTTTAAATCTATCTATAATCTTTTCTATATATGCAAAATGTTCTTCTTGGTTTAAATTATGCTTTTGGCAAATAGCTTTACCACTTTCTTGCATAGCGTTTCTTACTATATTTTGTATATTTTTATCTTCTATAGCTTCATTTATCGTTTTATAGCCTTTTATATAGCCTAAATAAGCTGTTATAGCATGCCCTGTATTTAATGTAAAAAGCTTTCTTTCTATATATGCCTTTAGATTTTGGGTAAGGTGCATACCGTCTACTTTTGGTATTTCGCCCTTAAAAGCTGGCTCTTCTACGTTCCATTCAAAAAAGCGCTCTACAGTAACGTCTATTATATTATCATTTTTTACAGGGGGGATAATCCTGTCAACAGAGCAGTTAACAAAGCCAACATATTTTTCTATATAATCTAGCTCTTCTTCTGAAAAATTTTTTATTATTACATTTTTTAAAAAATCTGTAGCATATACCATATTTTCACAAGCGATAATATTTAGTGGTATATTTATTCCGTTTTGCATCCTAAAGGCTATGCCTTTTGCTATAGTGCTTGCTATTTTTGTAAGAACAGATGCCCCTATAGCAGTTGTTATAATATCTGCTTTTGCTATTTCTTTTATCAAATCTTCATCTAAAGAGTGCATAGCAGAAATATTTTGTATTGTATCTTCGGCACATATAGCATCTTTTATAAAAACTTTATAACTTTTTTGGTTGTTTATAGCATCTAATATTTCTTCATTAATATCAACAAATAAAACATTGTATCCAGCTTTAGCTAATAAAGCTCCTATAAAACCTCGCCCTATATTGCCTGCGCCAAATTGTATAGCATTTTTCATAAAACACCTCTATTTAAAAGTTTGTATAAATACATTTTTATTATTTTCATTTTTTAAGCTTTCTGTTAAATCATCATCTAAAATGGTTGCTACTTTTGACAAAATTTCTAAATGTTCATTACCTACCCCAGCAATACCCATTATTATGTAAGCTTTTTCTCCATCAAAATCAACACCAGCTGGAAATTGTAATACAACAACACCAGATTTTTTTACATATTGCTTACCATCGTTTGTACCGTGTGGTATAGCAAAGCCCATACCCATATATGTTGTCATGTTGTTTTCTCTTTCTAACATAGAGTTTATATATTCTTTTTTTATATAGCCTTTTTCTAAAAGCTTTTCACCAGCTAATTTTATAGCATCTTCTTTAGAGACAGTTTGTAGATTTAAAAAGATATTTTCTTTATTTAACATTTTTATCACCTTTCTAAAATAATTTAATTTATAAAGCTAATTTATTTTTTAAATAATTCTATTCTGTTATAGAGTTTGTCTAGATTAGGGTCTTTTAAAAAGTTTTTTATAGGTATAATTTCTATATTATTATTTTTAATACGTTCTACTAAATTTTCATGTGTAACAACTATTTGAGCATCATCTTTAATATTATCAACAGATGTATTTGTAACAGAAATATCTAGCCCTAAATGCTTTATTCTTTCTTTAAACCTAGATGCTCCCATAGCGCTAGAACCCATGCCAGCATCACAAGCAAAAACAATATTTGTTATATTTTCTGTATTTACTATATTTTCTGTATTTTTTAAGCTTATATTACTTTCGCTATTTTTAAAATTTTTAACTTCTTCTTTACTTTTTTCTAAATCGCCTTCTTCTTTAGCAGTTTTTATTATTAAAGAAGATATAACAAAAGATACAACTGTAGCTGCCAAAATACCTAAGATAACAGATAGCATACCACCTTTAGGGGCTAAAGCTAAAATAGCAAATACGCTCCCTGGTGATGCTGCAGCAACAAGCCCTGCTCCTAATAATGAAAATGTTAAAACACCAACTGCACCACCTAATATAACTGCTATAATAAGAATAGGGTTCATTAATATATAAGGAAAGTATATTTCATGTATACCACCGAAAAATTGTACAATTATTGCTCCTGGGGCTGATTGTTTACTACTACCTTTGCCAAAAATAGAATAAGCCAAAAGCACCCCAAGCCCCGGCCCTGGGTTTGTTTCAAGCAAAAACATGATAGATTTGCCTGTTTCTTCTACATCGGAAAGCCCTATAGGGGTTAATATACCATGATTTACTGCATTGTTTAAAAATAAGACTTTAGCTGGCTCTATAAATATAGATGCTAAAGGGAGTAGATTTTTTGAAACTATCCAGTTAACTCCTTCTTCTACAAGATTAGTTGCTAACACTATAAAAGGGCCTATTATATAATAAGCTAATATAGCAAGGAGCATACCTAATATACCTATAGAAAAGTTGTTAACAAGCATCTCAAAGCCTGCTTTAATCTTGCCTTCAACAATTTTGTCAAAATATTTTATTAAAGCAGCAGCTAAAGGCCCCATAACCATAGCTCCTATAAGCATAGGTATATCTGCCCCAACTATAACACCCATAGTTGCTATAGCTCCTATAACAGCACCTCTTTTTTCTGCTATAGCATAACCACCTGTATAGCCTATTAATAAAGGTAAAAGATAATTTAGCATAGGGTCAACTATCGTTGCTAATTTTTCATTAGGGAACCAGCCATCAGCTATAAACAATGCTGTTAAAAAGCCCCATGCTATAAAAGCGCCTATATTAGGCATAACCATTCCACTTAAAAATTTACCAAAATTTTGGATATAATTTTTAAATGTTTTTTTATTCATTAAACTCACTTCCTTAAAATGTTTAATTAAATTTAATACACTATTATAAATAATGCAATAAAAGTAAAAGTTATTTTATTTAAATAGACGCTTTTTTTTATATTTTTTTGATATTTTAGTGCTATATTCTATATATTTGCCTGTACCTAAAGCTACACATAAAATAGCATCTTCAGCAACAACTGCATTTATGCCTATTTTTTCTTTTAAAAGTTTATCAAAACCGTATATTAAAGCACCTCCGCCTGTTAAAACAATGCCCCTTTCATATATATCAGATGCAAGCTCGGGGGGAGTCTTTTCAAGCACTGTTTTTATATTATTTATTATCATTTCTGTTGGTTCTTTTAAAGCTTCAAAAATGTCATCAGAAGAAATAATTGCTTTAGCTGGTAAGCCATCTTTTAGGCTTTTACCACTTACTTCCATCTCAAGCTTAGAAATTTCTTTATATACAGTGCCTATTTTTATTTTTGCCTTTTCTGCCATTACTTCTCCTATAGATAGGTTATACTTTTTTTTAATATATTTTACTATAGCCTCATTAAAATAATCTCCAGCTATTCTTACAGATTTTTTAACAACAGATGCCCCTAAAGATATTACGGCAATATCTGTTGTACCAGCTCCTATATCGATAATCATGCTACCACAAGCTCTCGATATATCTATACCAGAGCCTATAGCAGCAGCTACCGGTTCTTCTATAACAAATACCTTTCTTGCACCGGCATCTTTTGTTGCATCTTTAACTGCCTTTTTTTCAACCTCTGTAATTTCACTAGGTACACAAATAGCTATTTGAGGTAGGACAGAAGATTGCTTGCCTAATGCTTTATTAACAAAATATTTTATCATAACCTCTGCTATGTTGTAATCTGAAATTACACCGTCTCTTAAAGGCCTAATTACTTTTATATTAGTTGGGGCTTTACCTAACATTTCTTTTGCTTTTTTACCAACAGCGATGACTTTGTTTGTATCTTCTTCTAAAGCGACAACAGAAGGCTCTAAAAGGACAATACCTTTGCCTTTTATATATATTAAAATGGTAGATGTACCTAAATCTATCCCTATATCTGAACTAAACATTGATTTCTCCTTTTTATATTTAAAAACAATAAACTTATATTTATTATACCATTTTTTAACTTATTTTAAAAGCACTTTTTTATGATTGTATAAAAAAATATCCCTATTAATTTAAAATAAATTAACAAGGATATTTTGCATTGTACAAAAGGGGGTAACTTTAATTATCCATCTAAAAAGATAGCAAAACTTTGGTATAATTATTGATATTTATTGTTGTTATTGTTGTTGTT
>CBCPNA010000045.1:0-8866 GCA_965120415.1 uncultured Bacillota bacterium
TTCTTCGCCTTTTAACAATTCTTGTTAACGGCTAGATTATATTATCACACATATTTTAAACTGTCAACACTTTTTTTCATTTTTGTGATAATTATAATAAGATTTTTGTAGAATTAAAATAGATATATCGCATTATTAAATAAGAGGTAGAAAGATTTATTGAAACAATCAGTTTTGCAGCGTTTTGGAAAATTTGTATAAAAATTATATATTAAAAAAGAGTAAAAGATAATGAATATTTAGGATATATTTTATTTTATAAGCTTAGTTTTAGTACCGTCATTTTCTAATATATAAATATTTTCTAATATATTTTCTTTAAACTGCTTTCTAAATTTTTCTATATATTGCTTTCTTAACATATCTCTTTCTTTTATTTCATCTTGTGTTAAAGATGATGTTTTAGCCTTATTAGCTAGCTCATTAATTCTTTTAATAATACTTTGCATAAAAACCTCCAAAATAGAAAAACCTAGCTTTAAAGCTAGGACATTACGGAGGACAAGGGATTTGAACCCTCGCGCCGCGTTAACGACCTACTCCCTTAGCAGGGGAGCCTCTTCAGCCACTTGAGTAATCCTCCAAAATCATTTACCTTTACTAGTATACACATATAAAACATATTTGTCAACATTTTTGATAAATTTTTTTAAAAAATAAAAAATCTTTCTTAATATCTTGTTTTAAAAAATCTAAACTAGAATATTTGGGTAATAATTTTTTTAACTTACAAACATCACTAGAATAAGAATTAAAAATATTTTCAATATTTTAAATAACACTGTAAGAAACAATTTTTGCTATACAAAAATTCTTGATTAATTTACACTTGAAAAATTATAAAAAAATAAATATAATTAATACTATATATAATGAAATTTTAATAGTGGGAGGATATTTTAATTTATATGAAAGAAAAAGATGAAACGTGCTTATATCAAGCGCTTATTAAAAAAATTGAAAAATATCATCCATCTAAAAATTTTGATATTATTGAAAAAGCCTACTTATTAGCCCAAAAAGCCCACCAAAATCAAAAAAGAAAATCTGGAGAGCCTTATATTATCCATCCGCTTTATGTTGCCTCTATATTAGCCGATTTAGAGCTTGATTTAGAATCTATAGTGGCTGGTCTTTTGCACGATGTTATAGAAGATTCTTTATATTCTTACGACGATTTAAAAAACAATTTTAATGAAGAAATAGCAATTATTGTAGATGGAGTTACAAAACTTGAAAAGTTTACCTATTCTTCAAAAGAAGAATTACAAGCAGAAAATTATAGAAAAATGTTTCTTGCTATGGCTAAAGATATACGTGTTATCCTTATAAAAGTTGCTGATCGCCTGCATAATATGCGCACGCTACAATTTATGAGAGAAGAAAAACAAAAAGAAATAGCTCAAGAAACGCTCGATATATATGCTCCTCTCGCAACAAGGCTTGGTATATTTAAAATAAAAATAGAACTTGAAGATTTATGCCTTAGATATTTAGATAAAGAGGCTTACTATAACCTTGCTACAATGATAGAAAGAAAAAAATCTGAAAGAGAAAGCTATGTAGAAAAAATTGTTTCTGAAATTAGCTTAAAATGCAAGCAAAACAATATAGAATCAAAAATATATGGTCGCCCAAAACATTTTTATAGCATTTATAAAAAAATGAAAAAACAAAATAAAAATTTAGATCAAATTTTTGATTTATTTGCTGTTAGAGTTATTGTTAATTCTATAAAAGATTGTTATGAAGTTTTAGGGCTTGTGCATGAAATGTATAAGCCTATATCTGGAAGATTCAAAGACTATATAGCTATGCCTAAAGAAAATATGTATCAATCGCTTCATAATACGCTAATAGGCCCTGAAGGTCTTCCCTTTGAGGTACAAATAAGAACATGGGAAATGCATAAAATAGCCGAATACGGTATAGCAGCCCACTGGAAATATAAAAACGATATTAATGCAAAGGACTATAAAGACTCTGAAGAAGAAAAATTAAACTGGCTTAGGCAAATACTAGAGTGGCAACAAGATTTATCTGATAGCCGTGAATTTTTGGACAATATAAAAACAAATTTAGATGCCTTTTCAGAAAATGTCTATTGCTTTACCCCTAAAGGAGAAGTTAAAAGCCTACCTTATGGCTCTAACCCTATAGATTTTGCTTATTCTATCCATAGCGCTATAGGTAACAAGATGGTTGGGGCTAGAGTTAACGGCAAAATTGTTACATTTGACTACATTTTACAAAACGGTGATAGAGTAGAAATTATTATAAGCCAAAATTCTAAAGGCCCTAGCCTTGATTGGATAAAAATTGTTAAAAGCCCTCAAGCTAAAAACAAAATTAATCAATGGTTCAAAACAATAAATAAAGAAGAAAATATCCTTAAAGGTAAAGAATTTTTAGAAAAAGAAGCAAAAAGAAAGGGGTACAACTTTTCAGAGCTTGCAACTCCAGAAAGGATAAAAAAAGTACTTTTAAAATACCATTTTAAAGATTGGGACGCTATTTATGCTGCTGTTGGACATGGTGGCTTAAAAGAAGGGCAAATTATAAACAAATTAATAGAAGATTATAAAAAAGAAATAGAAAAAACTAAAACTTCAGCCGAATTTATAATAGAAAATGAAAATATAAAAAATATAGCTAAAAAGCATAATAATTCTTCCTATATTATGATAGACGGTATTACAGATATATATGCAAGGGTTGCTAAATGCTGTAGCCCGGTACCTGGCGATGAGATAATAGGCTTTATAACAAGCGGAAGAGGCATATCTATCCATCGCACCGACTGCATTAATATTATAAATTTAACCGAAGATAAAAGAAAAATGCTAATAGAAGCTGACTGGAATATAGATAAAAAAGCCTTTAATCAAGAATTTTTGGCCGAAATCAGAATAATAGGCGAAGATAGAATAGGCTTTTTAGTTGATGTAAGCCGTATTTTAACTGAAGAAAAAATTTCTGTTAAAAATATAAACGCTAGAGTTATAAAAAATGATTTTGTTGTTTATTTAACTATGTCTATTTTTGATAAAAGCCAGCTGGAGCTTATTATTAAAAAAATAAGAAAAATACCAGGAGTTCGTGATATTTTAAGAAATAAATATTAAAAAAGGAGTTTATCTTATGGAAATAAAATTGGAAGTTGTTGGAAATTTGCAAGAAAACACATATTTTGTTATAGAAGAGCAGACAAAAGATAGCATAATAATAGACCCAGGGGCAGAAAGCGATAGATTAATATCTATTATAGAAAAAGAAAATCTTAATTTAAAATGCATCATATTAACCCATGCACATTTTGACCATATAGGAGCTTGTAAGCACATTAAAGAAAAGTTTGATTGCCCTTTAGCTATAGGCAAAGGCGAAGAAATTTTACTGGAAAATGATGAAAACAACCTTTCAAAAGTTTACGGCAATTCTATAAAGCTAAAGGCAGATAAATATTTAGAAGATAACGATATTTTAAATTTTGGTAATTTAAGCTTTAAAATTATACAAACCCCCGGGCATACCCCAGGAGGAATATGCTTATACTTTGAAAAAGAAGATGTTATCTTTACCGGAGATACACTATTTTATGGTTCTGTGGGAAGGACAGATTTGCCTTTTGGCGATTTTAACACTTTAGCAAATTCTTTAAAAAAATTAAAAAATCTACCAGATAATACAACTGTATTTCCAGGGCACGGTAGCAAAACAACTATAGGTATAGAAAAAAGTATAAATGCTTATTTGCAATAAATTATTAGGAAAGATTGATTACATGTTTTATATTATAGAAAATCATAATTTTAAAGACACTGTTTTATCTATTTTACAATTATTTTTTTATGGTAAACAAATAAAATTAATAGATAATATAAACAATATTTCAAAAGATGAAGATAATATTGTATTTAAAAGCTATATTAAAGAGGAAAGCTGCATATGTGAAGTTTATAAAAAAGGCTCTAAAGCTTTTTCAAGCCAAGAAAAATTAACCTCTGATGAAACAGAAGAAATAAAAAGAATAATAAAGCTAACTGTATATACATGCGCTGTAAACCTTACTAATCTAAATATGCCCTGGGGCTTACTTACTGGTATTAGGCCAGCCAAAAAAATTACAGAAATGCATAAAGAAGGCTTAAATGAACAAAATATAAAAAATATATTAAAAATAAAATATTTAGTAACTGAAGAAAAGGTTAATTTAGCTTTAAATATATCAAAAATCGAACAAAAAATTATTAAAAATAATCATAAAAATAAAATATCAATTTATATAGGTATACCTTTTTGCCCAACAAGATGCATTTATTGCTCCTTTACATCTTACAGCATAGCTAAATATATGCATAAAATAGACGATTATATAAACGCTTTAGAAAAGGAAATAAGCGCCTTAAAAGATTATTTAAATATATTTGAAATAGAAACAATATATATAGGGGGCGGTACCCCTTCTTCTTTAGATGATTATAGCCTTGAAAGATTTTTAAGCATAGTGCAAAATAATATAAAAAAACCTACTTTAGAATATAGTTTTGAGGCTGGAAGAGCTGATACTATAACAAAAGATAAGCTAAAGATTTTAAAAAAATATGAAATTTCTAGGCTTTCTATTAACCCTCAAACTTTAAATGACAAAACTTTAAAATTAATAAATAGAAATCATTTAACTAAAGATTTTTTTAAAAGCTTTCATTTAGCAAGAGAGCTTGGCTTTAATAATATAAATACAGATATAATATTAGGGCTTTTGGACGAAACAGAAAACGATGTTTTGTACACATTAAAAAAGCTTTCTGACCTAAAGCCTGAAAGCTTAACAATGCATACTTTAGCTATAAAACGTGCATCAAATTTAAAAGAAAATATTAAAAATTTTGCTTTTGCAAATTTTTATACAATAAAAAATATGATAGATTATGTAAATGAATATACAAAAAATATGGGGCTTATCCCCTATTATATGTACCGCCAAAAAAACATGATAGGCAGTTTTGAAAATGTAGGCTTTTGTAAACCTTTTTATGAATGTATATACAATATTCAGATTATGGAAGAAAAACAGACTATTATAGCCTTTGGCGCTTATGCATCTAGCAAATTTTATTTTGAAGATGAAAATAGGATAGAACGTGTTTTTAATGTAAAAAATATAGATGAATATATAAACCGTATAGATGAAATGATAGAAAGGAAACTACATATGCTAAAGCTTTATAAGGAGGGATAAAATGGACTTTCAAAAACCAAAAGGTACAAACGATATTTTGGGAAAAGATATTTTAATATGGCAAAAAATAGAAAGTATATTAAAAAAGCAATGCCAAAATTTTGGCTTTTTTGAAATTAGGACACCTATTTTTGAGCAAGAAGCCCTTTTTAAAAGAGGGGTTGGCGGTACAAGCGATATTGTACAAAAAGAGATGTTTTGCTTTGAAGATAGAGGCAAAAGAAAATATGCATTAAAGCCCGAAGGTACAGCTAGCGTTGCTAGAGCATTTATAGAAAATAAGCTTTACGCTAATCCACAGCCAACAAAACTATATTATATATCACCTAATTTTAGAAATGAACGGGCGCAGATGGGGCGCTTTAAGCAATTTTATCAATTTGGCACAGAAGTTTTCGGTTCTTATGCCCCTGCTTTAGACGCTGAAGTTATAGCTTTTGCCCACAATATTTTTAAAACATTTAATATAAATGTTAAATTAAAAATAAACTCTTTAGGCGATACACAGTGTAGACAAGATTATAATACAGTTTTAAAACAATTTGTATTTAAAAATCTTGATAATATGTGCGACGATTGTAAAATTAGATATGAAAAAAAACCTTTAAGAATTTTGGATTGCAAAAATGAAAATTGTAAACAAATATTAAAAAATGCTCCAAAAATTATAGATTATTTAGAACAAGAATCTAAAAAGCATTTTGAAAATTTACAAAAATATTTAACTAATCTTAAAATACCTTTTGAGGTAGATGATAAAATTGTCCGTGGGCTGGATTATTATACAAAAACAGTATTTGAATTTATATCAGAAAATAAAGCTTTAACTATATGTGCTGGTGGAAGATACGATAATTTGATAGAGCTATACGGCGGAGGCAAGATGGGGGCTGTTGGTTTTGCGCTTGGTCTTGAAAGGCTTATTTTATTATTGCAAGATGACTTTATTATAAAAGATAATTATCCTCTTTTATACATTGGCTTTATAGGAGAAAAAGGCTTTTTAAAAGCTCAAAATATAGCTTATAGCCTTAGACAAAAAAATATATATGTTGAATATGAACTTTTAGAAAGAAGCGTTAAATCACAGCTTAAATATGCTAATAAAATAAACGCAAAATATGCTATTGTTTTAGGCGATGAAGAAATTAATACAAATAAAGTCAATTTGAAAATAATGGATAAAAGCACGGAAAGAGAAATAAATCTTGATGATTTGGAAAATGAAATTTTGTATAAGGAGTAAAAAAATGAATAATCTAAAAAGAACAAACTATTGCATAGAGATAAACGAAAACATGGTAGGAAAAGAGGTTACCCTTATGGGCTGGGTTAGCCGTAAACGTATTTTAAGCCATTTTTCTTTTATCCTTTTAAGAGATAGGACTGGTATTGTACAAGTTGTTGTTAATCAAGATACTAATTCTTTAGATATTATACAAAAAGATAAAGAAATAAAGCCCGAATATGTAATATGTGTTAAAGGTACTGTTGTAAAACGTACGGAAGAAAATATTAATAAAGATATGGAAACAGGTAAAGTTGAAGTTTTGATAAATGAGCTTGAAATTTTATCTAAATCTTTAACCCCACCTTTTCATATAGAAGATAGCGTAAATGTAAGCACAGATTTAAAGCTAAAATACAGATATTTAGATATAAGACGACCTTCTGTTTTAAACAATTTAATTTTAAGACATAAAGTAGCACAATGTATAAGAAATTTTTTGGATAAAAAAGGCTTTTTGGAAATAGAAACACCTTTTTTAACAAAATCAACCCCTGAAGGCGCAAGAGATTATCTTGTACCTAGCAGAGTGCATCCCGGTACATTTTACGCCTTACCTCAATCACCACAAATATTTAAACAGCTTTTGATGATAGGCGGGGTAGATAGATATTTTCAGATTGTAAAATGCTTTAGAGATGAAGATTTGAGAGCAGATAGACAGCCCGAATTTACACAAATAGATATGGAATTATCTTTTGTTGATAAAGAAGATATAATAAGCTTAAATGAAAATTTGATGAAAATAATATTAAAAGAAACAAAAAATATAGATATACAAATACCTTTTGAAAGGATGCCTTATAAAGAGGCTTTAGAACGATTTGGTTCAGACAAACCAGATACAAGATTTGGTATAGAGCTTAAAGACATATCTTCTATTGTAAAAGATTGTGGCTTTCAAGTTTTTGAAAATGCTTTAAAAGAAGGAGGAAGTGTTCGTGCTATTTGTGCCCCTAGCCTTTCTAATATGCCTCGAAAGCAAATAGATAGTTTAGTTGAAGTTGCTAAAACATATAAAGCTAAAGGGCTTGTATGGATTTGTTATAACGAAGACGGCAGCTTTAAATCTAGTGTTTCTAAATTTTTTACAGAAGATGCATTATTAAATATAGCAAACTATGTAGCTGCTAAAAAAGGTGATTTAATATTAATTTGTGCTGATAAAAACAATATAGTTTTTGATTGTTTAGGGGCTTTAAGGCTAGAAATAGCCAATCGTTTAGATTTATTAAAAAAAGATGAATTCAAATTTTTGTGGGTAACAGACTTTCCTTTGTTTGAATACGATGAAGAAGAACAAAGGTATACAGCAAAACATCACCCTTTCACATCGCCTATGAAAGAGGATATAGCTTTGCTAAATACAAATCATACAAATTTAGAAGATGTAAGAGCAGAGGCTTACGATTTAGTTTTAAACGGCTTTGAATTAGGAGGCGGAAGTATAAGAATACATGATAGCGATTTGCAAGCATTAATGTTTGAAAAATTAGGCTTTTCAAAAGAAGAGGCAGAAAGTCAATTTGGCTTTTTGATAGAAGCTTTTAAATACGGCGCTCCACCTCATGGTGGGCTTGCTTTAGGGCTTGATAGGCTTATTATGCTTTTAGCTGGAGCTGATAGCTTAAGAGATGTTATTGCTTTCCCTAAAGTTAAAGATGCATCTTGCCCTATGACAGACGCTCCTAATTTTGTTGATAAAAATCAACTTGATAATTTGATGATAGAATTAAAAAAATAAATATAAAGTCCATTAAATAATGGACTTTTGTCTTTTAAAAATTTAAATAATATATACTTGATAGTGCATCTTGATATAATAATTATAATATAAGTATTGTCTTATTTTGCAAAAAAATTAATTTTTATTTCATTAAAAACTATCGAAGAATAAGTTTTGAAAAAATGTAAATAATTTGTAAAAAATACTTGATTTATCTGTTTTTTTATATTAAAATTAAATCAAAGTTTTGAAAGCATTTAGGTAGTTTATTGATAATAAGTCTATAAAAATAGAATTTATAGAAGAAATAGTACCACATGTTTTTGACTTTCTTATTGATAAATATGAACTTATAGCTAATATTTTTAAAAAGCTTGAGCAGATTAGCAATAAATAACCTATGCAAAAAAGACTTATATCTTACCAAAAAGGTAGTTAATACAAAAATTAAAGATAGCAAAATTTAAATTAACCTAATGTACAAATATTTAATTTAAATTAAGAAAGGGGAACGTATATGGCTATCAACTTAAACCAAATTCTATCAGAGTTGCAAGAAAGAATAGGAGAATTCGAAAACTCATTAAACGAGTATTATACTTTTAAAAGT
>CBCPNA010000046.1:0-24022 GCA_965120415.1 uncultured Bacillota bacterium
TTGGTATTTCTGCTAAAATAGATGTAATTATATTATTTTTTAATTCTTCTTTTTTTGTAGAATTTAATATTTTGTTAAAAACATTACCCACATTATTTTTTATTGTATCTTGCCTTATCTCTTCTCTTGTAGTTAACAATTGCTTGACAAAATTTGTATATTTTATTTTTTCATTTCTTACATTAAAATGCCTATTTTTTATAATATTTTGCAATTTTAAGACTAAATAGTTAATAATAATCATCGGTATAACTAAAATAACAATTATTTTGATATTTATAATAGCAAGTATTATAAATGAAAAAAATATAAAAATAATCTTGCATAATAAATCAATATAGCTCGATATAACTTCTTCTACAGCATATACATCTGTTGTCATAATTTCCAAAATCTCTGATTTATCTTTTTGGCTGATTTTATTTTTAGATATAGTTAAAAATAATAATTTCTTTCTTATTAGTTGTCTTATTTTAAATCTGAATTTTGTATCTATTTCTCCCCCTTTAATAATTAAGTAACTTTGTATAAAAGCTACTAGTACAATAAAGCTAACAATTATTTTATAGCTATAAATATCTTTTATTTCAATACTATAGACTAAATTTTTAATAAATAACGATATTAAAAGTGGTATACTATGTATAAAAAACCAAACAATAAAGTTAACAAAAAATAACATCTTTTGCTTTTTTATAATTTTAAAATTAGATTTTAATATTTCCATATCCATTTATTCCTTTTTATGTACTTTTTTTAATAATTCCATCTTCAAAAACAATCATTCTATCGCAATAATTAATTGTTTCTGTATTATGGCTAACAATAATTATAATCTTATCTTTTACTATATTATACAATATTTCAAAAAACAACTTGATTATATTTTTATCAATTTTAGAATAAGTTTCATCAAATATAATCAAATTAGCTTTTGTATTTAAAATTGTTCTTAATAGGCAAATTATTTGTTTTTCACCTACAGATAAATTATCATTATTAATATTTATATGCAAAAAATTATCTCCATATTGTGCAAAATATTGTAATAAATTATAATCTTTTAGCTTATCAAGCAAATATTTATCTGATATATCGTTATTAAAAAAAGTAATATTATTTTTTATCGTATCATTAAAAATATTACCATTAGGACAAACATATACAATACTTTTATTTATATATTCTTCTGAAAAATCTTCAATTTCAATATTATTTATATATATTTTTCCTTTTATTTTTTGTATATATTTACATAATAATTTACAAAATGTAGTTTTACCACTACCCGATTTGCCTATTATACCTATTATATTATTATATTTTAGTTCTATATTTATATTTTTTAGGCAATAATTATCGTCATTATCATATGAATAATATAAATTAGTAATATTTATATTTTGTATTTTTTCATCTGTATTATAAGCTCCAAATTTAACTTCTGGTTCATATTCAAAAATTTTATTAATTCTTTTCAAGCAAGCTTTAAAATTTAAATATGAACGCATATGTGCTTGCATATTTTCGATAGGGTCTTTTAATAAAGTACTGTATGAATATAATGTGTAAATTGTACCAAATGAAATTATGCCTTTGAAATATAGCCCTCCTCCTAAAAATAAAGCTAATATAGTTGAAAAAACAGAAAAAAATAAAGTTAAGCTCCATATTTTATATAAATATTTTTGAGCCTTTGTTTCTGTATTTAAAAATTCTCTATTCATAATATCCATCTTATTTTTTATATAATTATATCCATCTAGCATGTCAAGCTCACTACTATTATTTATCCATTCAGAATATTTACCTATATTAAAAGTAGTTATTTCTTTATTTTTTAATAATATATCTTTTTGGCTAAAAATAATAACTAACAGCATTATTACAAATAAGAAAACGTATATAGAAAATATAACCCCCATAAGCACGCTTTCTAAATAAAAGCTAACGATAGTAAATATTACAATAAGAAAATAAATAATAAAATTAAAAAAAATTTTGCTTAAAAAATTATCTATTGTACTAATATTGTTTTCAAAATATTCTAATAAATTACCTAAATTTTTATCTTTAAAAAATTTATCATCATAGCTTAATATATTATCTTTTATCAAGATTCTAATACTATTTGTTATATTAAGGCTTATATTTTTAAAATAATGTTTTAAAATTAAATTAAATATAACAATTATATTAGAAATTATAAAATACGCAAAAACTAATATACATATACTTTTTTGTATTTTATTTGCTATAATAATATCTATTATATAGCTTATAATTTTAGGAGAAAGAAATATTAAATATATTTGAGCTAAAATTAAAACTAATACTATAAAAGTATCTAAAAAAGAAACTTTAAAACATCTTAATAACTTTTTATTCATAATTATATTTCCTTATTAATATATGATATTCATATTTTTAAAAAAAATTATTTTGTTGAAATTTTAAGAACTATTTAGAAAAAATAAATTGTATTTACAAATATAATCTCTTTATTATAAAAAAAAGCCCTAAGCAAAGCTTAAAATACATTAAGCCTAACCAAGAGCTTTAAAAAAAAAGAAAGGACTGGCTGAAAAGCCAGCATTATCATGAAACAAATAATTGAAGACTGATCAAAATTATGATAACACAATTATTTTAATATGTCAAGCATTTTTCCATTTTTTTATTTTTTATTGTAATAGCCTCCTATCTTACCAAGCAAAAAGATGGTATTTATAAAATACTTTAAGTTTTCTTTTTATTTTTTCTTCTTGTTGTTATAAGCCCCCCTATCTTACCGCTTTCTCTAGCAGTTAAGCTTTTCCAGCCGTCTTTTTTAATTTTGTCTATTAAGCCTAGCTCCTCTGCTATTTCAAATTTCATGATTTGTAACTTTTTTAATTCTTCTTTATTTTCCATACAAACTCCTTTAAAATTTTTTATAAATATAGCTTGTCCATTAATCAATATTTTATACAATATTTTAAATATTTATTATTTCTATATTTTGTAAAGTATCTTCTATTTCTTTATCTATATCTTTTATATTTTGTTCTATTTTTTCTATTATATGTTTTTTGGGTTTAGTTTGTGGATGTTTAGCAACAAATATAGTACAGCAATCTTCATATGGTCTTATAGATATGTCGTAAGTCCCTATCTTTCTTGCTATATCAATAATTTCTTGCTTATCCATACCACAAAGTGGTCTTAAAATAGTCAGCTCATTTACAGCAGAATTAGCGCAATCTATAGCTTGCATAGTTTGACTTGCTACCTGCCCTATGCTATCGCCTGTCACAAGCGCTAAACTTCCACTTTTTATCGCAATTTTTTCTGCTATTTTTAGCATTGTTCTTTTTAATATAATCGTGAGTTTCTCTTTTGGTACATTTTCATATGTTTTTAGCTGAATATTTGTAAAAGGTACTATATAAAGCTTAATACTACCAGCAAATGTCGCTAGCTTTTCTGCTATATCTATAACTTTTTGCTTAGCTCTTATAGATGTATAAGGTGGACTATCAAAATAAATAGCCTCTATATTAACTCCTCTTTTAGCCATCATAAAAGCAGCAACAGGGCTATCTATACCTCCTGAAAGCAGCACGGTTGCCTTACTATCGCCAAGGATAGGTAGCCCCCCAAAACCTTTTTCTATTTCTGTATAAATATATACATTGTTTCTTAATTCTATATTTAATATAATATCAGGGTTATGCACATCTACAGTTATATTTTGCATATTTTCTAAAATATATCCCCCAACATTTGCCGCTATTTGTCTAGAATCTAGGGGATAATTTTTATCTGAACGTTTTACCTCAACTTTAAATGAAATATTAGTATTATACCTTTTTTGCATATATTCTAAAGCAAGTTTTTTTATATTTTCTATATTAGTATCAAAAAACATTATAGCTTTACAAACAGCATTAACCCCTATAGTATTACAAACTAAAGGAGTTACCCTTTCATAATCAAAAAAACTATCTAGCGTTTTGATAAGAAAACGCCCCTGCTCTTTATAAATTTTATAATCGCCAACTTTTTTTAAATTAAATGCTATATTTTTAATTAATCCATCTTCTATAGCCTTTCTATTTTTGCCCTTTAAAATAATTTCTCCATATTTAACTAATAAAACTTCTTCCATGCATAAAACTCCTATTATTTTTTATATAACCTAAGCTTTGGTACAATTTTCAAAATTGCATTATTAAAAATCCTTGCCTCTTCTAATATATTCAAATGTGAAAAGCTAAGCCTAATATTTTCTTTTTGTAAAAACTCTACTTTTTGGTAATTTTTCTCTTTTTTACTGTTGCAAGCAGCGCCTGGTGCTATATATATATCTTCTTCTTCTAGCGCATGCACCAAAACTTCGGCTTTTATATCTTTAATGCTAATATTTAATATATAAGTTGTTCCAGCTTCATCGCCATTTATAAGCACCCCTTCTAGCAAATGTGTTAATTTTATTATTTCGTTTTTTATATTTTTTACATTTTCATAATTTTTATTTAAATTTTGAAAAGCTATTTTGGCAGCAAATGCTAAAGATAATATACCCTCTGTATTAAGTGTACCTGCTCTTATACCCTCTTGCTGCATAGCCCCAAAAATAATTTTATTAAGCTTAATACCTCTTTTAATAAATAAAAACCCAGCTCCTTTTAAAGCATGTATTTTATGCCCGCTAGCAGTTAATAAATCTATATTTTTTATATCTATATCAATTTTGCAAAATGCTTGCACCGCATCTGTATGGAATATTGTATTTTTATTTTTTTGCTTTATTTTGGTTGCAATTTCTTTTATATTTTGTATAGTGCCAAATTCATTATTAACATACATTATACTAACAAAAATAGTGTTATCATCTATTAAATCTATAAGCTCTTGTATATTTATATAGCCTTTTTCATCTACATTTAAATAAAAAACTTCAAATCCTCTTTTTTCTAGCTCTTTAAAGGGCACTAAAACAGACGGGTGCTCTATTTTTGTTGTTATAATTTTATTGCCTCTTTTTTTGTAAGCCTCACAAGCCCCTATTATAGCCATGTTGTTAGCCTCTGTCGCCCCTGATGTAAAGTATATTTCATCTTCATTTGCTTTTATTATATTTGCTATATCTTTTTTAGCATTTTTTATAAGTTGTTCTACATAAAAGCCAAATTTATGCATAGCAGAAGAATTAGCATAATAATTTTTGCAAATATCTAATACATATTCCAAAACTTCATCTAATGGTTTTGTTGTTGCAGCATTATCAAAATAAATCATTTTTAACCCCCATGCTTAAAGCTTTTATTCTAAATATCTAACTTTATAAAGTTGTGCCATCATTTCTAGCTTTCTGTTAAATTCAAAAAGCTTTTCAAGGTCGTCTTCTTGATATAAATTTATAAATTCTTTATTAAATTCATTAACCTTTTCTACCTTACCTATATAATATAAATTTTGTATATTTTGCAATATTTCTTGCACAAGGTTATCTTTTGTTTGCAGTATCTTTTGAGCTTTTATAATTTCTTCTCTAATAGTTGTCATTTCTGTATCCACTTTAAAGCAAGCTTCGGCACATACCTCTAGCCTTCTTTTTAGATTTTCTGGCATATTACCGTTATATTTGTATCTTAAAGAATGCTCTATAGATGCCCAAAAATTCATTGCCATAGTCCTTATTTGTATTTCACAAAATACTTCTTTAAAGCCTAAAGCTGTTTCTACTGGGTATTTAATAGTTATATGATAACTCCTGTAACCACTGCTTTTTGTATTTGTTATGTAGTCTTCTTCTTCTATTATAATCAAATCTTTGCCATCTCTAAGCCTTATTAAATGCACAACCTTTTCTATATCTTCAACAAATTTACAAATTATCCTAACCCCTGCTATATCTTCTAATGTTTCTATAGCCTTTAAAAGCGATATAGAACGCTTTTTTGCCTTTTCCAAAATACTATTTATCGTTTTAACACGTATTTCAACCGTTTCTATAGGCGAGTGCATTTCTAGATTATTAAACTCTGCTTTTAAGCTATTAAATTTTACAAAAAGTTCATCTACAGCTTGTTTAAAAGGGAGCATTATTTCTTTTAAATTAACGACTTCCATTTTTATACCTCATCTGTTTAACGATAAATGTTTATTTATCTCTTAATCTAGCCTTAAAATTTTCTTGTAAAAAGTTTAAAGCTTTTTCCATGTATTTATTAACTTCTTCATCAGTCAATGTCTTTTCTGCTGACCTAAACAAAAGGCTATAAGATAAAGATTTAAAACCCTGTTCTATTTGGCTACCTTTATATATATCAAATAGCTTTATTTCTTCTAAAAGTTTACCGGCTTTTTGTTTTATTGCATTTTCTAAATCTTTAGCTAATATATCTTCTTTAATAACTATAGATATATCACGCTCTATAGCCGGAAATTTAGGTAATGGGGCATAAGTTTTTTTAGTATTTGCAAAATTTATAAGCTTATCTAAATGCAAAATACCATAATAAACTCTTGTATCTATATCATATTTTTGCAATACTTTTTTGCTTACTTCTCCTACATAGCCTAAATATTCATTATTTATAGTTATTTTAGCTGTTCTGCCTGGGTGCATAAAGTTTAAATCTGTAAACGGTGTATATTCTTGCTTATTTATATTAAGGCTATTAAATAAATTTTCAAAAGCCCCTTTTGCATTATAAAAATCTATATCGCCGTACAAAGCTACGCTAATTAATTCTTCTTCTTTAGGAAGATTTTTCAAAGGTAATTCTTCTGGCAAATATATTTTGCCTATTTCAAACAAAAAAGCCTCTTTATTTCTTCTTTTATAATTAATAGCTATACAATTTAGCATAGAGTTTAATGTTGTAGTACGCATAATGCTAAAATCTTCACCAAGTGGGTTATTTATCGTAATAGCTTTTGTCAAATCATCATCAGCTGTAATATTTAGTTTTTCAAAAACTTTTGGGCTTTCAAAAGAATATGTTAAAACTTCATTAAAGCCTGTATATATTAATACATTTTTTATTTGTTCTGTAATTATTTGTTTATAGCTTTTTTTGCCTACTGTTTGAGTTTTGTTTGACACATTTGTGCTTATTTTATCGTATCCATAAAGCCTTATTATTTCTTCGGCTAAATCAGCATCATTAGTTATATCTTGCCTAAAAGTAGGTATTTTTGCTGTTGTTTCATCTGCATCTATTTCTATAAGCTTTAATAAATCTATCATTTCTTTATTTGGAATATTAGTACCTAAAAGTTTGTTTATATTATCTGCTGAATAATTAATTTCTTTAATATTTATAACATTTTCATAAAAATCAAAATGCTCTTTTATAACTTTGCCTATATTTAGCTGTTCTATTAACATGCAAGCTCTATCAAGCGCTTTTAAGCATAGGTTAGGGTCTATATTTTTTTCAAATTTGCTAGATGCATCTGTCCTAAGCCCTAATTTTTTAGCTGTTGTTCTTATGTTATAGCCGTCAAAATTAGCGGCTTCTAGCAAAATATCTTTTGTATCTTCTGTTATCATAGAGTTTTCAAGCCCCATTACACCAGCTAAATCGACTAGCTTATTTTCATCTTGTATAACAAGCATATGTTCATCTAATGTTCTTGATACGCCGTCTAGCGTTTTTATTTGTTCGCCTTCTTTAGCATTTCTTATGGTAAGATGTTTGCCCTCGATTTTGTTTAAATCATATGCATGCATAGGTTGACCATACTCTAGCATAATATAATTTGTTATATCAACGATATTATTTATAGGGCGTATGCCTGAAGAAATAAGCTTTTGCCTTAACCATAAAGGCGACGGCTCAATTTTTACATCTTTTACAACACGGCAAGTATATCTTTTGCAAATATCTTTATTTTCTATTTTAATATTTATAAAATCACTTATTTTTTGCTGTATTTCTCCCTTAAAGCTTATATTTTCTATTTTTAAAGGAGTTTTAAATGTAGCACTAGCCTCTCTTGCTATACCTATAACGCTATAGCAATCTGCTCTGTTAGATGTAATTTCAAATTCTATAATATCTTCATCTAGATTAAAAATAGGGTTTACGCTGCTTCCTAAAGGATATTCTTTATCAAATATATATATACCATCTTCCGGGGCATCTGGATAATCATTTTTTGTAAAGCCAAGCTCTTCTATAGAGCAAAACATACCATTAGACATAACCCCTCTTAATTTGCTATTTTTTATTTTCAGCCCACTTGCAAGCGTTGCTCCGTCTAAAGCAACCGGTACAATAGCCCCTACAAATAAGTTTGTCGCTGCTGTTACTATTTGCAAATGTTCTTCTTTACCAATATCAACTTTTGTTACAAAAAGCTTATCGGCATCTTTATGCTTTTCTATTTCTAATACTTTACAAACAACAACATTTTTTATATATTTACCTTTATTTTTAATAGATTCTACTTTAGTACCTGTTAGTGTCATAGCATCAGCAAATTCTAAAGCATTGCATTTTATATCAACAAATTCTTTTATCCATGACATTGCTATATTCATAAAATTTCCTCCAAATTATTTTAAAATTGATTTAAAAATTTAATATCATTTTCAAAAAATAATCTTAAATCTGGTATAGCAAATTTTTGCATTGCAAGCCTTTCAAGCCCCATACCAAAAGCAAAGCCAGAATACTGTTTTGGAGAAAGTCCAGCATAAGAAAGCACCTTAGGGTGCACCATACCACAACCCAAAACTTCTATATAGCCGCTATGTTTACAAATACGACATCCTTCGCCCTTGCAAGCAAAACAAGAAATATCCATCTCTGCGCTAGGCTCTGTAAAAGGAAAGTAATGTGGCCTAAATCTTACTTTTGTATCTTGCCCAAAAAACTCTTTTGCAAATATTTCTAAAGTGCCTTTTAAATCAGACATATTTATATCTTTATCTATTAAAAGTCCTTCTATTTGATGAAAAATAGGAGAGTGGGTAGCGTCCACTTCATCCATACGATAAACACGCCCTGGAGCTATTATTTTTATAGGTAGCTTACCCTCTTCCATCACCCTTATTTGCACTGGTGATGTTTGTGTCCTTAATACAATTTCTGAAAGGGCATTTATATAAAAAGTGTCTTGTTCGTCCCTTGCTGGGTGCTCTTTAGCTATGTTTAAAGCCTCAAAATTATAATGAGCAAGCTCTATTTCTGGACCTTCTTTTATTTCATAACCAAGCCCTAAAAATATATCTTTTATTTCATCCAAAACTGTCGTTAAAGGGTGTTTACACCCTATTTTTATAGCTTTAGCAGGCAAAGTTACATCTATTTGCTCTGCTTTTAGCCTTTCTTCTTCTTGCCTTTTTAAAAAACTTTCTTTAAGGCTATCAAATTTTTGCATTATATTTTGCCTTATCTCATTTACCATTTGCCCAAAAATAGGACGTTTATCCTTTTCAAGGCTTGACATTTCTTTTAAAATTAGAGTAAACTCGCCTTTTTTGCCAAAAAATTCTGTCCTAAACTCTTCTAATTGTTTTAAATTATCTATTGTAGAAAGCTTTTCTATAGCTGTTTTATTAATTTGATTTAATCGTTTTTCCATTTTTGGTATCCTTTCTTTGATAATTATTTTGTATCAAAATCTAAAAACATATCGTACCAAATAGCTCCTCCATGCTCCGATTTTGATACCCCTTTATTTATAAAGCCAAACTTTTCATAATATTTTATAAGCTCTTTTTTACATGTTAAAATACAAGCTATTTTTTTATTATCTTTAGCATTTTTTATATAATTATTAATAAGTATGGTAGAATAGCCTTTTTTCTGAAATTTAGGCAAAATAGCTATGCTAAAAACAGAAATTACTTTCCCCTCTTTTTTATGCAAAAAAGCATTTTTATACATATCGTCTGTTATGCTTATATTATCTGTTGACATACCATGTATAAAACCTATTATTTCTTTATTATCTTCTAGAACAAAAAAATTTTCAAAAAAGGCATTAAACCTTTCTTCAAGCCTTTTTAAAGATGCTGCCTCTGCTGGCAAAAAACAAGCTTTTTCTATATCAGCAATTTTATTTATATCTTTATCTATAGCCTTTCTAAATTCCATTAAATCACCACCATTTTAAATTAATTATATCATTTTTAATAGCTTTTCTCAAGCTTTATCATTTTTATAAAATTAAATAAAACAAATGCTATTATAGCTGTTGTTAAATAAATTTGTATACCTTCTAATTGATTTAATAAATAAGCTAAATATTTGTAATTAAAATTTTCTGATACAAGCTCCATCTTTTGTGTAGCAACAATACCTATAGCCATAGGGAATGTTAAAGATGCAAAAGTTGGAGCAAATTTATAAGAAAAAAATCTAGGCAGTTTTATTATAATATATATTAAAGATAAAATTACACAAATGTATAAAATAATTAATAATATTAAATTAATATCTTTTATTATATTTATATAAGATACAACACATAAGCTACAAGGCCCTAAAAGTATAGCTGTACTATGTTGCATATTATCTTTTATTTCTACTTTTTTGAGCCTTATTATCATAAAAGGAAGTATTATAAAATATATAATTATACCATAATATACAATAAAAGCTAAAAATTTATCAAAATTCATATTCGCTCCAACAACACTACTAACCATTATACCGTTGTATGTTACAAACCATGTAGGTAAAAAAGTCTTTATATCTCTTGACTTTATAAAATGCAAATATGTAAAAAATATTATATGTATAATATGCAAAATAAAAGCTATTAGCCATATTATTTTACCAAATGCAAAATATTCATAATAATAAGCCCCCAAAACCATAGTTATCATACACATTGCTGGATACAAGCTAGATGTTAAAGGGCTGTTGTATTCCTGTTTTGCTATATCTTTGTGTAGCATTATTTTAAAAATATATAAAATAACAACTATTAAGCCAAAAAACATAGTAATATGCCTAACAAATGAAAAGCCAAGGCTATTATAAACATTAGAAAGTGTGCATGCCCCTAACATACAAGGCACTACAGCTAGGGGCAAGTTTTTTATTTTATTTACTAATATTTTTATTTTAATCAAGCCCTTTCTTTAATAATTATCACTTTTTATAATAGCACACAATAGCTCTCTAAGCACTTTTAGTGCGACTGCTGTTGATACTCCGCTGTTATCATAATGTGGAGAAAGCTCCACAATATCTGCCCCTATTATATTTAAATTAGATACCTTTTTTATAGCGTCTATTAGCTCATTAAATGTAACTCCTCCAGCCTCTGTTGTACCAGTGCCGGGCATTATAGATGGGTCTAAAACATCTAAATCTATAGAAAGGTATACAGGCTTTTTGCCTAATTTTTCTACTATTTGTTCTAATGTGTTAAAATTAAATTTGTTCATGTAAACATGTCCATCTTTAGCAAAATAAAATTCTTCTTTTGTACCACTTCTTATACCAAATTGGAATATTCTGCCGTCACCCAAAAAGTCCCACACTCTTTTAAACACACCAGAATGTGTTAACTCTTCTCCTAAATATTGTTCACGCAAATCTGTATGAGCATCAAAATGGATAACATGCAAATCTTCATACTTTTCAAAAGCCTTTTTAATAACAGGTAAAGATACTAAATGCTCTCCCCCTATCATTATAGGCTTTTTGCTAAGTTCAAATAATTTTTTAGCATGGCTTTCTATAATATCTAACGCCTTTTTTGCAGAGCCAAAAGGAAGCTCTAAATCGCCTAAATCATGTATATTATAATCTTCTATATCTATATCAAAATAGGGGCTGTATGTTTCAAGCCCAATAGATTCTATCCGCATTACAGAAGGGGCAAACCTTGTTCCTGGCCTAAATGTTGTTGTGCCGTCAAAAGGCGCTCCAAATATTATATATTTTGATTGTTCAAAAGCATCTTCACAGCCTAAAAATTTAGTTGGTAAATATTTTGATTCTTGCATAATATTCTCCTAAAAATATATTATTAATAATTATAGCATATAAAAAGTAAATTAACAATATTTCTATAATAAAAAGTTAAACATTAAAAAAGGCTAAACTTTTGCTTAACCTTTTATTTGTATGATAAATTATGTACATATTCTTCTTTCTTAACTTGTGTATCAACTTTCTCATTATCTTTATTAATAGAATTAGCCTTTTCTATACTATTTTGGAATATTTTTTTTAAAGAAAGCTTTTCTCTAATTTTAGGTTTTTCATTATAAATATATTTTTTTACAGTATTTTCATTATGTGTTAATATAGAGTCAGGTATTTTGTAATCACCTGGCGTGTCTGATACATAAAAACTCTCACCTTTAGGTGGAGTTTCTTCTATTAAGGCTGCTAATTTAAGCTTAGTATTTTCAATTGTTGAGCTTTCTATATTTAGGTCATCTATCCTATTTAAAGTATCTATTAATAAATCTCTATTATATGTTTTGCAATAACAGTGCATGTCTATTTGTATGCAAAATTCTTTAATTTTTTTACTTAATTCACTTATATTTATTATACTTTCATCTCTTATTTTTTCCATCTCATCTAATATTTGTAAAATTTTAGATTCTGTTAAATATTTAATCACATCGCAATAAAGCTGTGAAAAAGATGTAAATTCTTCTCTTTCATCTTTGCCGTAATATAGGTTAACTTCTGATAATAAAGATAATGTTTTTCTTATTTCATCTTTATATTTTGTATTTTCGTTCATTAAGCTTTCAATTTGCATATAATATAAATATTTTGATAAAAGCACCCTATTATTTATTAAAAAAAAGAAATTTTTATCTATAGCTGTATTTAAGTTATGATATTCATTTAGTTTTTCTTTACCAGATTCTATAATTTTATTTTTATCTTCTTCAGTTTCATTAATATCATTTTCATTTATTCTTAGCTGGTCTAATTCAATAATCTCTGTGCTCCTAATTAACATAATTTCATATTCACTAATTTCATTAGTTTCAGATTCATCTTTATTTTGTTTTATTCTTAGCATTTTAATTCTCCTTTTTTATTAATACAATATATTTTGGTATACAATATCATTTTTTTATTCTCTTGTCAATACAAAAATAACACAAAAGCTATAATATTTTAATATTATAGCCTTTTATTTTTATATAATAAGTTTAATTTAAAACTAACTCTTTTTCTAATACAAATTTATCATCTACACAGTCTATAATAACAGTATCGCCTTTTTCAAAAGCCCCTTCTAGCATTTTTTCTGCAAATAAATCTTCTATATTAGATTGGATAGCCCTTCTTAAAGGTCTTGCTCCATATGTGGCATCATAGCCTAATTCTATAACCTTTTCTATAGCTTTTTCTGTTATTTTTAATTCTGTATTTAAATTTTCTTTAATTCTGTTTAAAAGCTCATCTAACATTATATTAGCTATTTTGCTTACATCTTCTTTTGTTAAAGCATGGAAAACAACTATATCATCTATACGATTTAAAAATTCTGGCCTAAATTGCTTTTTAAGCTGTTCCATAACATTTTTTTTCATATCTTTATATTTTGTTTCTTCATCTTCTAGCGTTGTAAAGCCTAATTTTTTGGATTCTACTATATTTCTTGCTCCAACGTTTGATGTCATTATTATGACAGTGTTTTTAAAATCGACTTTGCGCCCTTGAGAATCAGTTAAATGTCCATCGTCTAAAGCTTGTAATAAAATATTAAAAATATCTGTATGGGCTTTTTCTATTTCATCAAATAAAACTACAGAATAAGGCTTTTTCCTTATCTTTTCTATTATAGAAGAACCGTCATCGTACCCTACATATCCTGGAGGTGAGCCTATAAGCTTTGATACACTATGCTTTTCCATAAATTCGCTCATATCTATTCTTACCATTGCTGTTTCATCACCGAACAAGATTTGTGTTAAAGCTTTGCTTAATTCTGTTTTACCTACTCCGGTAGGACCTAAAAATAAAAATGAACCAATAGGTCTTTTTGGGTTTTTAAGCCCTATTCTACCCCTTTTAATTGCTTTTGCAACAGCTGTTACGGCTGCATCTTGCCCTATAACCCTTTTATGGAGCGTTTCTTCCATATTTTTAAGCCTTTCCATTTCTTCTGCTTGCAATTTTTTAACTGGCACCCCTGTCCAGCTTGTTATTATATCTGCTATTTCATTAGGTGTTACAACTTGCGCCTCATTGCCGTTTTTATCTTTCCATTTATTTTTAGATTTATCAAGCTTTGTTTTTAATTTTATTTCTTGTTCTTTTATAGTTGCAGCAAGCTCATAATTTTCACTTTTTATTGCCTCTTCTTTTTCATTTGATAAATTTTGTAATTCTTCTTCTATTTGCTTTATTTCTGGAGGTACTGTATAGCTTAAAAGCCTAATTTTGGCGCTAGCTTCATCTAAAACATCTATAGCCTTATCTGGTAAAAAACGATCTGTTATATATCTTTTAGAAAGCTTAACTGCTGCGTCTATTGCGTCATCTGTTATTTTTACGCTATGATGCATTTCATATTTATCTCTTAAGCATTTTAGCATTTTTATTGCATCTTCTTCTGATGGTTCTAAAACAGATACTTGTTGAAATCTTCTTTCTAAAGCAGCGTCTTTTTCTATATACTTTCTATATTCATTTAATGTTGTTGCCCCTATTAGCTGTATTTCTCCCCTTGCTAAAGAAGGCTTTAATATATTAGATGCATCTATAGCCCCTTCGGCGCTACCTGCTCCTATTATAGTGTGTATTTCGTCTATAAATAATATTATATTATTAGCCTCTTTAACCTCTTTTAATATTTTTTTTACCCTATCTTCAAATTCGCCCCTATATTTGCTCCCTGCTACAACAGAAGATATATCAAGCGATATAATTCTTTTATGTTTTAATAATTCAGGCACTTCTCCTTTAACTATTTTTTCGGCAAGTCCTTCTGCTATTGCTGTTTTACCTACCCCTGGCTCTCCTATTAGGCAAGGGTTATTTTTTGTCCTTCTTGTTAATATTTGTATAACCCTTTCTATTTCAGCATCACGCCCATCTATAGGGTCAAATTTGTTTTCTAAAGCCATTTCGTTTAAATCTCTTCCAAATTGTAATAAAGCTTGCAAATCTTTTCTTTTGGAATTATTTTTGATTTTACCTGTTATAGACATTTCTTTTGATGTTTCGCTTTCTCCTAGCATGTTTAAAATATCTTCGTAAAGTGCATCTGGGCTAACCCCTAAATTATTCAAAATTTTTATAGCAAAGCTATCTCCGTGTATAGGGCTTGATTCTTTTATTAAAGCAAGCAATATATGCTCTGTTCCTATATAATTTGTACCCATAGATATAGCTTCGTCGCAACTTCTGTTTAATACTCTTTTTGTACGTGGGGTAAATTCTAAATTTTTATTACCAGATTTTTCATTAGCGCCTATAAGCTCTATTATTTCTGCTTTAACATTTTTAACATTTATATTTTTAATTTCTAAAGCTTTAGATGCAACACCATCTTTAACATATGTTAAAGCAAGCAAAATGTGCTCTGTTCCTATATAATTATGCCCTAGGTTGTAGGCTGATTTTTCTGCATAAGATATAACATCTTCGGCCTTTTTTGTAAATTTAAGCTGCATAAAATTACCTCCTTTATATTAATTCATTTATAAGTTTTGCCCTGTATATTTCAAATTCATTTTTTTTCATATCTTTAAATTTTTTGGTTAAATTAGCTGGTTGTATTTTCATCATTATATTATATATGTTATCGTTTAAAGACTTTTCAAATAAATTTAAATATAAGCCAAGCCAAACATTTGATAAATGATTAAGCGCCTCTTCATTAGATATTTTTTTACAATTTTTTAGTATTCCATAAGAACGATAAACTTCATCCAAAAGCTCTATATTATTTTCTGCCTTATATTTTGTTCTGAAATACTTTTCTTTTTCTATAATTTGTGAAGTTATGTTTTTTATATCAGACATAATTTCTTTTTCTGTCTTGCCTAAAGTCGCTTGATTTGATATTTGATATATGCCACCTAAAGCTTTGCTCCCTTCGCCATATATACCTCTTATAGTCATGCCAAATTTGCTTATATTTTGAGTTATATCGTTTATTTGCCTGTATCTTTCTAGCATAGGCAAATGTAGCATAAAAGAAATCCTAAGCCCAGTGCCTATGTTGGTAAGGCAAGATGTTAAATAGCCAAAATTTTTATCAAAAGCATATTCTAGCCCTTCTTCTAAAAGATTATCCATTCTATTAGCGCTATCAAAAGCCTCTAAAACATTATTACCTGTTTTTATACTCTGTATTCTTATATGATCTTCTTCATTTATCATTATAGATACTTCTTCATTTTTTTGCAAAATAAGGGCTTTTGGAAGGTCACTGCCCAAAAAGTTTAGGCTTATTGTGTGATTTTCTAGCATAGAAATTTTTTCTATATTATTAAGCTCATCCATTTTGAAAAAATTAAAAAAAATATCAGCATCTTTAATTTGTGAAAAAATAGAATTTTTAACACTATCTATAATTTTAAAAGCGCTATCTTTATTTAAAAAATTACAAAAAGGGTACTTGTTTATATTCCTTGCTAACCTAACTCTGGTAGAAATAACTATCTGGTTGTTTGTATCATTATTTTCATACCATTTCATATATTAAACCTCCTTTTCAAATTTTTTAATTTTGTCACGTAATATAATAGCCATTTCATAATTTTCTTGCTTTATAGCATCGTTAAGCTTTTGCTTTAAATCTTCGATTTGTTTTTTTGTATGTTCTTTTTGCAAATCTATTTTATCAAACTTTTTAGGCACTTTACCATAATGGAAAGAATCAAAATGAATATTTTTAATTATTTGTAAAATATTTTTATTAAAAACTTTATAGCAATTTGCACAGCCCATTTTGCCTGTATTTTTTATATTGTTTAATGTATTGCCACACTTTTCGCACTGGATATCATTTTTTATATTTTCAAAATCGACAAAAAAATCTTTAAAAATTTCTAATAATAAAAATTCTGCCTCAAAATTTTTGTAACAAAAGGTGCATAAATTATAATGCAGAGTATTATTGTTGATATTTTGTGTATATTCTATAGACGCTTTATTAATCTTGCAATTATCACAAAGCATAAAAACCTCCTCCTATTATAGCCACCTTTTTATTAGTTAGCTTATTAGCTAATTATAGCTGTATTTTATTAGCCACCTTTATTATTGAGTGCTAAAAACTTGATTAATTATACCAAATATTTTTATAAAATGCAACTATTTTTTTTAATAAAATATTATTCTTTTGTATTATATATCTTTTATTTAATACTGTCAATTACAAAAATCAAACTTAAAAGCCTATTTAATAGCAAAAAAGTATGTTTTTTTATTAAAAATGCTGTACTATATATATTTATAGTAATATACATTAAAATTGTATAAAAGAAAAAATGACGCTAAAAAGCGTCTTTAAAATCAACTTTCTGTATTTAAGTTTTCTATATTTAAATCTATAGCTTTTTCTATTTTAGATACTATATCCGCATTTATAAATTTATAGCATTGGTTTATAGCATTTTTTATAGCTTTTGCATTTGAGCTACCGTGAGCTTTAACAACAAGCCCTTTAAGCCCTAAAAAAGGCGCCCCTCCTATAGAATCATAGTCAAAAATTTCTTTAATATTATTAAATGCTCCTGTAGCAATTAAGCCCCCTAATTTATATATAAATTTGGAATTAATTTCTTTTTTAATAAGGCTAGAAACACTTTTGGCAACTCCTTCGCAAAGCTTTAATATAACGTTACCAACAAAGCCATCGCATACAACAACATCCATCTTGCCAGCAATAATCTCACGTGCTTCTATATTTCCGGCAAAATTTATTGTTTTGTCATTTTCTAAAAGCTCAAATGTTTCTTTAGATAGTGTATCTCCTTTTTCCTTTTCTGTACCAACGTTTACAAGACCAACCGTTGGATTTTTTATACCTATTACATTTTCCATATATATTTGCCCCATTTTAGCAAATTGTACCAAAAAAGGAGGCTTACAGTCCATGTTTGCTCCAACATCCATTAAAAAAACATACTTTCTATTTTCTGTTGGTATAAGGGTTGCTAACGCTGGCCTTTCTATACCTTTTATCCTTTTTGTTATAAAAGTTGCACCTGTTAAAACAGCACCTGTACTTCCAGCAGAAATAAAAGCTTTTGCCTTTTCTTCTTTTAATAGCTTAAGCCCTATAACAATAGAAGAGTCTTTTTTAGCTCTAATTGCTTTAGTCGGCACTTCAGATGATTTAATAATTTCTGTAGCGTTTTGGATAGATATTCTTGTTTTGTCATAATCATATTTTATAAGCTCTTCTTTAATAATATCTTCTTTACCGACTAATATTAAATTAATATCCTTATTTTCTTTTAATGCCAAAATTGCTCCTTTTATTATTTCAAAAGGAGCATTATCTCCCCCCATCGCATCTAAAACTATTGTATAATCTTGCATAAAAAGCACCCGTGCTATCCTTTCATTTAATTATTTATAAGTCTATATTTTGTAATTAGCTAATGTATAAATAGCATTATTAAATCGACTGCATAGCTTATATTATATAATAAAAGGGTTAATCAGTACAATAAAAGCTAAAGCATATCTTTTAGGTATTAATTTATAAAAAGCCGCAGATAAATCTACGGCTAAAATTAACTAACCTCTATAATAGTCCTTTTGTTGTAAGTACCACATGTTTTACAAACTCTATGACGCACCATAAGCTCATTACATTTAGAGCATCTAACTAAAGTTGGGGATGAAATCTTCCAGCTTTGGGCTCTTCTTTTATTTCTTTTAGATTTAGATATTTTGCCTTTAGGACAAATAGACATAACTATACCTCCTTTTTAAATAAGTGTAAAAACTGTTCAAATCGTGGGTCTATATATGAAGATTTACAACTGCATAAATGCTTGTTTAAATCTGCCCCACAAACATGGCATAACCCTTTACAATTGGCTTTGCAGAGCGTTTTCATAGGTAAATTTGATAGAATATTTGCGTATATACATGAATATAAATCTATGTTGCTTGCGTTTGTAGCAATGAAAAAAAAGTCTTCTTTATTATTTGATAGGTCGTTTGATTTATAAAAAACTTCTTTAATATGAAAGGCTATATCTTTTTTAATATCTTTTAAACAACAATCGCATTGTGAATAAACAACACAAGAAATATCAGCATCTAAAATATATTTAGGGGAAGAATTATTAATATTACCTTTAATATTTATAACGGCAATAATATTATCTTGCAATTGCATTTTAAAATTATTAAATACAAAATCTTTATTAAAGCCTTTATTAATATCATTAATATTTATAATCATAAAAACAACTCCTGCCAAAGACATATTAAATCAAAAAACATTATACATTATAAAGTTTTATTTGTCAAGGAGTTCTTTAGTATCTCTTGCTATAACTAATTCTTCATTTGTCGGTATGACTAATACTTTAATATTTGAAGAAGGAGTTGTTATATCAATTTCTTCTCCTCTTTTAGCATTTTTATCTTTATCTATAGATACCCCTAGCCAGCTTAAATAATTGCAAATCTCGATACGACTTTCTTTACTATTTTCTCCAAGCCCAGCCGTAAATACTATAGCGTCTGCTCCGTTTAATACGTTCATATATTCTCCTATATATTTAGCAACTTTATAATGGAAAGCATCTAAAGCTATTTGAGCACGCTTGTTGCCGCTGTTTGCCGCACTTTCTATATCTCTAAAATCGCTAGAAACTCCAGATAAGCCTAGCACCCCTGATTTTTTATTCATAAGCTCATCTATTTGTTTGCTGTCTAAATTTTCTTTTTGCATAATAAACGATACAACAGCCGGATCTATATCGCCGCATCTTGTACCCATAATAAGCCCTTCAAGAGGGGTAAAGCCCATACTTGTATCAACAGATTTGCCCCTATCTATAGCTGCAACAGAACCACCATTGCCTAAATGGCAAGTAATTATTTTTAAATCTTTTATATCTTTATTTAAAATACTTGCGGCACGGCTTGAAACATATTTATGGCTAGTACCATGAAAGCCGTATTTTCTTATTTTATGCTTTTCGTATAATTCGTAAGGTATACCGTAAAGAAACGCCTTTTCAGGCATAGTTTGATGAAAAGCTGTATCAAATACAACAACTTGCTTTATACCCGGTATAAGGCTTTCGCAAGCTTTAATACCCATTAAATTTGCTGGATTATGTAAAGGAGCAAGCTCTATACATTTTTCTATAGCTTTAATAACTTCATCGTTTACGATAACTGATTCTGAAAAATATTCTCCACCATGTACCACTCTATGCCCTACAGCATCTATTTCTTTAATATTTGATATAACACCATGTTCTTGATTTGTAAGCGCATCTATAACCATTTTTATTGCATCTGTATGGTTATTCATACTTTCTTCTATTTCAAAAGCTTGTTTACCTTTATGTTTTAATCTACCGTCTATACCTATCCTTTCACATAAGCCAGACGCTAAAACATTTTCATTAGTCATATCAATTAATTGATATTTTAAAGAAGAGCTACCGCAATTTAAAACTAAAATTTTCATAAAATTTCCTCCAAAATTATAATTATACAGACTGTTTTTGTGCTTGAACAGCAGTTAAAGCAACAACTCCAACAATATCCATAGCGCTGCACCCTCTTGATAAATCGTTAACCGGCTTTGCTATACCTTGTGTTATAGGGCCGTAAGCTTCTGCTTTAGCAAGACGTTGCACTAATTTATAACCTATATTACCCGCATCTAAATCTGGAAATATTAAGACATTTGCTCTTCCAGCGACTTTACTTTCTGGTGCTTTTTTAACTGCAACTGCTGGAACAATAGCTGCATCTAGCTGTAATTCTCCATCTAATGCTAATTCTGGATAGCGTTCTTTTGCTATTTCTAAAGCTTCTATAACTTTATCGACATCTGCATGGCTTGCGCTACCTTTTGTAGAGTGGGACAAAAAGGCAACATAAGGGTCCCGGCCGGTAAATATTTCAAAAGATTTAGCAGAGCTTTTAGCAATATCAGCAAGCTCTGAAGCAGTTGGATTTTGATTTAACCCACAATCACTAAATACAAAAACGCCCTCTTCTCCATATTCACAATCAGGAACAACCATTAAAAAAAACGCAGAAACAAGCCTAGTATCTGGGGCTGTTTTTAATATTTGTAGGCAAGGTCTTAAAACATTAGCGGTAGAATTTATAGCTCCAGCTACCATACCATCTGCAAAATTGCATTTTACAAGCATAACACCAAAATAAAGCGAGTCTTTTAATAAAATTTCTTTAGCTTTATCTTTCGTCATACCTTTAGCCTGCCTAAGCTCTGTAAATGTATTTATTAATAAGTCTAAATTTTCATAATTGTTTGGGTCTATAAATATTGCCTTATCAATTTGTAAACCGTTTGCTTTTGAAATAATATCTTCTTTTTTACCTATTAAAACTACATTTGCTAAATCTTCTTTTAAAATATGGTAAGTTGCCTCTATAGTCCTCATTTCAAAAGATTCTGGCAATACAATAGTTTTTTTTGAAGTTTTTGCCATAGTCTTAATTCTGTCCAAAAAATTCATAAGTAAAGCCTCCTTATAAAATTAAACAATGCTTTATATTAATTATAAATAATAATTTATAAAAAAGCAATACAAAACAAATTTAAAAATATTTATCATTTTAAATTTTATCTTTTAATGGTATAATATTTTTATCAAGATATTAAAGGAGAATTTTAATGGATTATAATTTTTTAAAAGTAGCAACTTCTAGCCCTTATATTAAAATTTGCGATTGTTTTTTTAATGCTAAAAATATTATAAAAAGTATAAAAGAAGCTTTTTTTAAAAAGACTTCTCTTATACTCTTTCCTGAATTATGCATAACTGGCTATACATGTTCAGATTTATTTTTCCAATCTAGTCTCTTAAAAGATAGCTTAAATGCTTTAAAATTAATTTTAGAAAATACTAAAGATTTAAATATAATTGCTGTAATAGGCATGCCTATAGAATATAACAACAAGCTTTATAATTGTGGAGTATGCATTTATAAAGGGGCTATTAAAGGTATTGTATGCAAAAATTATTTGCCAACTTATAGTGAATTTTATGAAAAAAGGTACTTTAACACATTAGATAAAGATGAAAATATAAATATTTTTGGGCAAAATATACCTTTTAGCAATAATTTAATATTTAATGTTTGTAATATACCTAATTTTAAATTTTCTATAGAAATATGCGAGGACTTATGGAGTGTAAGTCCGCCTAGCAATTTTTCTTCTGTTTGTGGCGCTTTAATTGTGCTTAATCTTTCTGCAAGTAATGAAATAGCTGGTAAAGAAGAATACAGAAAAGCACTTATAAATGTTCAATCTTCTAAATGCATTTGTGCTTATTTATACGCAAATGCTGGAGAAGGAGAATCTACAACAGATGTTGTATTTTCTGGACATAGCATGATTTATGAAAACGGTATTTGTCTTAAAGAAAGTAATAAATTTAAAAATGAAACAATTTATGCCGATATAGATTTAGAATTATTATCAAATGAAAGAAAAAAAAATACAACTTTTTTTAAAAATTTTAATAAAAATATATTACAAATTGATTTTGAAATGGATAAAATAGATTTTGATATAGAACGCTATTTTGAAAAATATCCTTTTGTTCCAGCTGATGATATAGCTTTAGAAAATCTTTGTGAAGAAATTTTGCAAATACAAGCATACGCCTTAAAAAAAAGACTAGAACATATAAATACAAAAATAGTTGTTGTTGGTATATCGGGTGGATTAGATTCTACATTAGCATTATTAGCTATAGATAGAGCATTTGATATTTTAAATTATGACAAAAAAGGTATTATAGCTGTAACAATGCCTTGTTTTGGTACTTCTTCAAAAACTTATGAAAATGCAAAAAAATTATGCCAACTATTTAACACAACTTTTTTAGAAATTAATATAAAAAATTCTGTCCTACAGCATTTTAAAGATATAGGGCAAAATGAAAATATGCATGATGTAACTTTTGAAAATAGCCAAGCAAGAGAAAGAACGCAAGTTTTGATGGATTTAGCTAATAAGCATAAAGGTATTGTTATTGGTACGGGCGATTTATCTGAGCTTGCTTTAGGCTTTGCGACATATAACGGTGACCATATGAGTATGTACAATATTAATTGTTCTATACCAAAAACGCTTATAAAACATTTGATAAGCTATATAGCAAATAAAAGCAAGCCAGATCTTAAAAATTTGCTTATAGATATAATAGATACCCCTATTTCTCCTGAGCTTATACCGACAAAACAAGATGGCAATATTTCTCAAATAACAGAAGATGTAATAGGGCCTTATGCACTTAATGACTTTTTTCTATACCATTTTTTAAAAAATAACTTTTCACCAGAAAAAATATATTTTTTAGCAAAAAAGACTTTTGAAAATATGTATAATAAAGAAGTTATTTTAAAACATTTAAAAAACTTTTATATTAGATTTTTTACTCAACAATTTAAGCGTTCTTGCGCCCCTGATGGTATTAAGGTATTAAAGATTTCTTTATCTCCTCGTTCTGATTTTAAAATGCCTAGCGATGCTTCTTATAAAGCTTTTTTGGATAGACTTGATAATTTAAATATATGATGTTAAACTGTTTTTTATATATTAAATTTTTAAAATTTTTTTGAAAAAAGTTAAAAATATTCAAAAAAGACGCCAAAAGGCGTCTTTTTATTTTTCTAACATTCTACATTAGCTTATTTGCCTGAAATAAGCTAATAGAGTTTTTCTATTATAGCTTCTATTTCTGCTCTTGTTATATAATTATAATCTTATTTGTGTTAATAAGCTTTATTTATTTTTTTATGCTTTTTTAATCTCTAGATAAATCGTTGTCTTTGTCTTTTTTATTTCCTGCATTTTCTTTAACTCTATCTTCTGATTTTTGTCCAGC
>CBCPNA010000047.1:0-17897 GCA_965120415.1 uncultured Bacillota bacterium
ATCATATTAAAATTTGTATTGCAACGAAAAGACACTTAAAGCGTCTTTTTATTTTCAAGGCTAGCTATTTTAACAGCAAGGCAAAATACATCTATAGCAATAGCTAGCTTATCTAAAGCAGGATAAGAGGGGGCAAGCCTTATGTTAGAATCGTTTTTATCTAAATTTTTAGGGTAAGTGCTACCAGCGCTTGTTAAGGTAACCCCTAATTCTTTACAAATTTCTACAACTCTTTTAGCACAATTATTTTTTGTTTCAACAGATATAAAATAGCCTCCTAAAGGTTTTGTAAATTTAAGAAGATTTGTGTTTTTAAAATTATCTTCTAGTTTATTTAATACAATATCAAATCTTTTTTTTAAAATTTTGGCATGTTCGTCCATTAAATTTAAAACATTTTGTTTATTTTTTAAAAATAGAGTTGTTTTTAATTGATTTATTTTATCATATCCTATCGTTTGTACAGACATATGCTTTTTTGCAGCTTTTATTGTATTTTGGCTGCCGGCTAAAATGGCTATACCACTACCAGGAAAGTTCATTTTTGAAGTTGAAAAAAAGTATAAAACTCTATCTTCTGTATTATATTTTTTACATTCTTCTAAAATATTTAATAAAGGCACTTTTTTATAAATATAATGAAATTCATAAGCATTATCCCAAAAAATTTTAAAATCTTTAGCTTTTGTTGGCATTTTTGCAAGCCTTGTTACCGTTTCTTCATTATAGCATGTGCCTGTTGGGTTAGAATATTTAGGTACGCATATTATACCTTTTATTTGCTCATCTTCCAAAACTAGCTTTTCTATTTCATCCATATTAAGCCCATCTTGCTTTATGCTAACTGGTATCATTTCTATATTAAACTTTTCCAAAATAGCAAAATGTCTATCATATCCGGGGCAAGGGCATATAAATTTTACTTTTTTATAATCTTTCCATGGCTTATTTTTTAAGTCGCCCCAAATATAAAGCCTTGTGATACAATCATAAATTGTATTTAATGTAGAATTGCTCCCTAAAAGGATATTATCTTTATCTATATTTAATAGGTTAGAAAAAAGAAGCCTTGTTTCTAAAAGCCCTTCTAGGCAACCATAATTTCTTATATCAAAATTTTGCGCTGTAAAAGGGGAGGGGATTTTTAAATCTAAAAGCTTTTCTGAAAGCGCTAATTGTTCTTCAGAGGGCTTGCCCCTGGACATATCTAGCGCTAGATTTTGCCTTTTGTAATATGCGTATTTTTCTATAAGCTTATTGTATTCCATAAAATTGCTCCTTATTTTAATTTAAAAACTACGCCTAGTATAGCACCTATTACTATATAAAAAATAGGATGCTTTTTAAATTTAAATATTAAAAATAAAATAAAACTAAATAAAACTAGCCTTAATAAAACAAAATCGCCTATTATAGCAACTTGAAAAATATCTAAAAAAACAACAAGAATTAATCCTGTAACGATAGGCTTTATAAAATTAAAAATATTTTTTACATATATATTTTCATTAAATTTATTCAAAAAATGTGAAATAATAACTATAATTATATAAGAAGGTAAAACAAGCCCAAAAGTTGCGACTAAAGCGCCCAAAATACCTGATGTTTCAAAGCCAGCGTACGTTGATATATTTACCCCAAGAGGCCCTGGGGTTGCTTCGGATATTGCTATCATGTTTGTTAATTCATCTGTAGTAAACCAGGCTTTAGCCTCTACAAGCTTGTTTAAAAAGGGGAGCGTTGCAAGCCCACCACCTATAGCAAATAGCCCTATTTTAAGAAACTCATAAAATAGACTAATGTATATCATCTTTAGCCCCTCCTTTAAATTTTGTTATACATATAGAAACGATGATAGATAAAAAGATAACGTATATAGGGTCTATTTTTAATATAAAATTTAGTATAAAACATATGAATAATAAAGCAAAAGACTTTTTATTTTTTACATTAGATTTAAAAAGCTCTAAAATTGTTTTAAATATTAAAGCGGCTACAGCTATTTTTATACCAGCAAAAACATGTATAAAAAACGGTATTTCCAAAATATTTTTTAGAATAGATGCAATAACTAATATAATTAAAAAAGAGGGCAAAACGATACCAGCCGTGGAGAATATAGCCCCTACATAACCTTTTAGCTTAAAGCCGACAAAAGTTGCTATATTTACAGCTATAATACCAGGGGTGCATTGCCCTATAGAATAAAAATTAATAATTTCATCTTCTGTAATCCAGCTTTTATTTTCTATAAGCTCTTTTTTTAATAAAGGGAGCATAGCAAGCCCGCCCCCAAAAGTAAATAAGCCAATTTTAAAAAAAGTTTTAAATATATTTATTAATTCTTTCATTTTTTTAACTCCTTTTAAAACTTATTATACAATATTTTAGAAATATTTTCAAGCTTGGAAAAATATGACAAACGTATATGCTTTTTAATTCAAAATACATTATTTAACAAAAAAATATACTAAAAAACCTATAAATACACAATTTTATTAATAATAAAACAAATTATATAAAAAAATGAAAAAAGTGTTGACAAAAAAACATAAACATGATAAAATGACTATAAGATATAAAAAGGGGGAATTTTTTATGGGGAAAATAAAAACAATAACCCTTTATGTTGGAGCTAATATAGCATGTAACATGCTTATAGCAATTTCTAGCAAGAGGGGGGTATAGGATAGGTAGTTAAATAACCCATTTTTGTATACGTCTTTTATAACTCATGCAAAGCTTTAGTATTTGATAGAGTATATTTAGTAGCAAAAGCTTTTGCAGGCTTAAAAGATGAAAGCGCAGATATTTTTAACATATCAGAAGCATGACAAAAGGGCGATTATACATCAGGTAAAAAAGCTTCTTTATTAGATCTTACCTTATATACAAAAGGCATAAGGTGGTTTTGAAAACCATGACATCTAAGGAGTTTTTAATATAGCTTAATCTTATAAATTTTATCATGAAGGTATTAAAAAATTGTATATTATTGTATATTATGTAATGTACATATTATAAAAGGGGGATTTTTTATATGAAAAGAAAAATAGAAGTTAAAAAAGTGCTTTCTATAGGGCTTGTAGCAGCTGTAACAGCAACTTCTTTAGGAGTTACTAATGAAAAGATAGTAGCTGCTAGCAGTTTAGAAGATGTTTCAAATATTGATGATGAAACAATCGTTAATAACGATGTTAATATAGATGAAAATGTTGATGCTAATGTTACTGAAGAAGTAAGTACATTAAGTGCAACAGATTTAAGTACGACTAGTAGTGAAGATACAGTGCTTCTTGATGGTACAGAGTACATGAAAATTGAAGGTGAAATGTATGAAGTAGTGGATGTTACGAATTATCTTAAAACATCAGAGGGTGTTATAACTGGATACGAAGATGAACTTAAAGAGGCAGTTGCAGGTAAAGTAATGAAGATACCAGCTAAGCATAATGATGTAGATATAACTGCAATTGGTAGTGGAACTGGTGAGTCAGCTAATAAAGATATTTTTGCAGGACTTGATATGGTTGGAGTTATTTTTGAAGAAGGAAGTCAGTTACAAAGCATTGCTCAAGGAGTATTTTATAACTGTAAAAGTTTAAAGACTGTAATATTACCTGATACATTAACAACTATATTACTTGGTGTATTTGATGGTGATGAAAATTTGACTCATATAGATTTTTCAGATACTAAAGTAACTACAATGTATACCGCTTATTACTTATTCGGAAATTGTATATCTTTATCTTATATAGTGTTACCAAGTGATCTAACTTCTGTAGGTGAAAATATATTTAAATTGGATTCAGAAACTAGAAACACTGCACTTAACGTGTTTGTTGAAAGAGAGTCAACTACTGATAAAGTTGAAAATCTTGAAACAAAAGCAGAGGAAAATAATTACACAATATACTACAGTGATGAATATGAAGAAATTGTATTAGAAGATGGCTTAGTATTTGTAACAGGTAAACCAGAAAAAGAGGGAGATTATGTACGTGTAACAGAAGAAACAGGAACAATAGTAACTGCTAACGGTACAATGACAGTGCCACAAAATACACTTGTATCAACAATAGATGCTAGCGTAATATTTCCAACTAATGGAGAAGTGACTCTTAAAGATGGAACAACAAAAATACAATCAACTAGCAATGAAGAAGGTGTATTATTTGTAACTAATGAAGATGGAAGTATGACATTTTTAAGTACTGGTATCATTAGCAAAGGTAGTGATATAATAATAGCATTAGAAGGAGCAACAATAACAGCTGATGGAGAAATTGAAGAGAATTGTATAACAATGCCAAGTGGAAGTTCAGTAAAAGATGGTATTATAACAGTTGATAAAACTGAATCTATAACATTATTAAATGATTTAACTTTAAGCTTTTCAGTGATTACAAAATCTGGTAACACAACAGAAGTAATTCCAAATTCTGACGGTACTTTAACAGTATTAGAAGACGCTACTATATCTAAAGGAAATGGTACAACAATAACAATACCGAGTTCTTCAGCAATAGCATTAGACGGTACTAGCATAACAACTGGTGAAGGTAATGTAAACATTACATTTGAAGAAGGATTACAAGTATCATTAAATGCTAATGCAGGTACAATATTAGATATAAGTTCAGAAAATAAAATAACAGTACAATCAGGTGAAGAAACATTAGTAATATCAGATGAAGATAAAACTATAGAAATAGGCGATAATAAATTAACATTTGATGATGAAGATGCAATACAAATAAATAATGACCTTTCAGTAACTTTACAAAGCGAAGCTACATTAACAACAAGCGAAGACAAAGTAGTTACACTTCCTGCAGGAGCAGTAATAACAAGTACTTCAGTTACAGTAAAAGATTTAACTTTATCATTACCTAATTTTGAAGTTGGTACAACTGTATTATCAAGCAATATTACAATAAATGAAGAAGGAAATATACAATTAACAGCTAATTCAACTATTACAATAGCTGAAAAAGAAATTACAGTAAGTGCAGATTTATTAATAAATATAGATGCTGATGGAAATATTACTTTATTAAATGAAGTAGTGCTTTCTACAGATGAAGGTACGGTAACACTTCCAGCTAATACAGTAATATCATCAGATGCAGTTATAACATTAGAAGATTCAAAAGTAAGCGTATCATTAGCAGACCTTACAATAATAGCTGGAACAAACGCTATAGCGCCAAGTGCTAATGAAGATGAGAAAATTGCTTTAACAGTAAATGAAAATGGAATAGTTCTTACAGATGGTGCTACAATAACAACAGATGCTGGTACTATAGAAATATCTGCTGGTAGCGTAGTTAACAATGATGGTACTATATCTATATCAGAAGAAGATAAAATATTAATAACAATCGAAAAAGGTACTATCGAAGTGCCAGGTGCTGCTACAATAAACGAAGATGGAACAATAACATTAGTAGGAACAGAAGAAGAAGAGATAACTCTTACAACTTCTAAAGGTGAAGTTGTTCTTCAAGCAGGTTCTATTATACAAACAGACTTAAACACAGCAATACAACCAGACGAAACACAAATTACAATAATAGCAGATGATGAAGAAACAACAGAATCAGAAGAAACAACAGAAACAACTACAACATCACCATCTACAGGTGGGTCATCTTCTTCAGGTTCAAGCTCAAGTTCAGGCTCAAGCTCATCATCTAGCAGTAGCTCAAGTTCTTCTAGTGGCTCTTCAGGTTCAGGGACAGCTGTAATCAACCCTACTACAGAGGCAGAAGATACAGATAGCGAAGAAGAAACTAATACTACAACAAATGACGAGTCAAACAACAGTACTTCAAGCAGCGTATCTACAAACTTTGTAGATGTTAATAGCGGAAGCTGGTATTATTCTTACGTAAATGAAGCTTACAGCTTAGGACTTATTAAAGGGGTAACAACAACTGAATTTAAACCATTAGCTTCAATCAAAAGAGCAGATGCAGCTATAATTATAGCAAGGCTTTTAGGTATAGAAAATGAAACAAGCGAAAGCAACTTTGAAGACGTTTCTTTAAACAGCTACTATGCAACAGAAGTTGGCGCATTAAAAAGCTACGGTATTATAAATGGTTATAACAATAACTTTAATCCAGAAAATGAAATAACAAGAGAAGATGCAATGGTTATAATAAATAATATATTAAACATGTATTCTATAAGCGAAGGCTCAATTAGCAAAACATTTACAGATTATTCAGAAGTTTCTGATTATGCAAAAGAAAGCGTAAACAAATTAGTTTCTTTAGGCATAATAGAAGGAAATGACGGAAAAATTAATCCAAAATCAGAAGTTACAAGAGCAGAATTTACAAAAATGATATTAAAAACTTACGATATAATAAAAGATAAAATGTAATTATTTAATTAAAATAAGATAACTCTCACTTTAGTGGGAGTTATTTTTACGAAAGTTTAAAAATTTGTATAACGTTATATTATTATACAATTAATTATAAATAACAACCGTTGACATTTGAAGGAAAATATGTAAAATGATATTATAGATAATAGATAAAAAAGGAGGACTTTTTACATGAAAACTTCAAGAAGAAAAGGAAAAAGAAATCAAAATACTGACCCTAATCTTGACATAAATATCGACCCTAATAAAGAAATGGTAGAAAGCTTTAGAACAAGAATAAGCAGTTTAAAAGTTTTAGAGCAATTAAACAAATGTGATTTACCATCTCCATTAGCAGAAGAAAAATCAATAGATATGTCAAGATAAAACAAAAAGCCATTCTTATAAAGAGTGGCTTTTTTATATAAAAATATATTTTTTTACATCTTTTATTATGTAAAAAAATGTGGTATAATGAAGTAAAATGAATTTTTGGTGAATAAATGATAATAAGATATATTTTAGGAAGAGCCGGTAGCGGCAAATTATATACATGTATTAATGAAATTTTAGAAATGGAGAATAACGGCAGTTATACAAGCGGTATATTTATTGTACCAGAGCAATTTACCTTGCAGGCAGAACAGCAGTTTATGCAAAAAAAAGAAAGCAGAGTTATATTTAATACACAAATATTAAGCTTTAAAAGGCTAGCTTTCAGGATGTTTTCTAAAATAGGCTTTAATAATAAAACCCCTTTAGAAGATATAGGTAAAATAATGATTTTAAGAAAGATTATTTTTAACCTTGCTAAAGAGAAAAAGCTTTTGTATTTTTCTGAAAGTTGCTATTCTAACATAGGTATTTTGGAAAAAATCAACAAAACAATACAAGAATTTTTAGAACATGATATAGATGCAGAAAGATTTGAACAATTATTTACAAATTTAGATTATAAAAAAAATAAAATTACCATTTTAAAGCTAAAGGACTTAAAACAAATATATATAGAATTTAAAAAAATTTTGCAAAATAGCTATATATCTAATGAAGAAATATTGAACATACTAAGCAAGCAATTATTAAAAACAAATTTAATAGAAAGCGATACTATCATATGGATATATGGCTTTAATGGCTTTACAGCACAAGAATTAAACGTTATATCGGCTTTAGCTAAAAGGGTTAAGCAAATAAATATTTGCCTTACATACAATAGTAACAATATTAATATTAAAAATATAAATCATTATGACCCTTTTTATAATGTTAAAATAACACTAAAAAAAATATACGAAAATATAATAAAAAAGCAAAATATAACTTTAGCACCGCCTCTATTTTTAGAACATAATTTTAGGCATGCTAAAAATGAAGAATTATATTATTTAGAAAGCCAATATTTTTCATACAAAATAACAGAATTTGATAAAGAACCTAAAAATATAGAAGTATTTTCTGCCCAAAATAAATATTTAGAAATAGAGCGTATTGCTCAAAAAATAAACTATTTAATAAAAAATGAGCAATATAAGTATAAAGAAATAGCAGTTATTTTTGCTGATGAAAGCTATAAAGAATCAGTAAGCTTTATTTTTAATAAATATAATTTGCCTTATTTTTTAGATTATAAAAAGCAAATAACCCAGCATCCTCTTGTAGAGCTTATTTTGTCCATATTTGATATAAATATTTATAATAATCAATATGAAGATATTTTTAGATTTTTGAAAACAGGCTTTTTTGAAGATAAAATAGAAGAAATAAATATTTTGGAAAATTATGTTTTGGCATATGGTATAAAAGGAGATAAATGGCAAGAAGAGTTTGTATACGGCTTTAAAAAAGATGATTATGATAAAGAAAAAATAAATGAAATAAGGCTATTTGTTTTAGATTGTATAAGCAAATTTAAATTTGATAAAAACAAAAAGTATAAGGTATTAGAAATTTCTACAAAAATATTTGATCTTTTAATTTATTTAAAAATTGATGAAACGCTAGAAAAATGGGGGAATATGCAATATCAAAATTTTTATAAAGAAATAACAGGCAACACAACATATCTTAATGTGCATGTGCAAGTTTTTAATAATATTTCTAAAATAATACAAAAAATAGTCGATGTTTTAGAAAATGAAGAAATTTATATAGAAGAGTATTTTAAAATTTTAAAGGCGGGGCTTGAAAAAGAAATGATAGGGATATTGCCTAAAACACAAGACCAAATATTAATAGGAGATTTTGAAAGAACAAGAATTTTGGAAACGAAAGTGCTATTTTGTGTTGGCATGAACGATGGGGTAATACCTTGCTATAAAGAAAATACAGATTTTATATCAGATGAAGAAAAGGATATTTTGCTTTCAAACGGTATCGAGCTAAACCAAACTTCTAATATAAAATTTGTTACAGATAATTTGCAAATATATTCTATTATTTTTAAAGCGACAGAAAAGCTTATTTTTTCTTACGCTATTTCTAATTTAGATGGAATAGCAAAAAAGCCTTCTTCTATTATAAATAAAGTTTTAAAAATATTTCCTAAAACAAAGCTTTCTAACATAGATACTCTAATATTTGAAAAAGAAAATATTTATTCGCCTAATGCTATGTTCGATAATTTATTTATTATGTATAAAAATCTTAATAATCAGTCTATAGAATTTGATATTTTTAAAGATATTTTTAGCTGGTTTTTAAATAATGAAAGCTATTTAGAAAAGCTAAATATTATTAAAAAAGGGCTTAAAAAATTAAATACAACAGAAAACGATTTGATAGAACAAAATTTGATAGAACAAATATATTTAGATAAAAAACTTCTTGCTAGCGTATCTAAATTAGAAGAATTTAGAAGATGTCCTTTTTCTTACTTTTTAAAATACAACTTAAATGCAAAAGAAAGAGCAATACAAGAATTTGATTATTTAAAATTAGGGACTGCTTACCATTATATAATAGAAAAGTTTTCAAACGATATTTTGAAAAAAGATGATTTGAAAAGCATAACAAGAGGCGATGTATTGCGTTCGATAGAAGATGCTATAGAAAATTTAAAAGAAGATGAAGATATAAAAAGTATTTTGAAAAATAACCCTAAATATAACTATTATTTGAATAGAATAAAAAAGATAACTTTTATGTCATCTTTTGCTATGTTAGAACAATTTAAAACAGAAAGCTTTAAAACAGAGGGGGTAGAGGTTGGTTTTGGCGATTTATCTAATATAGGCAACTTGTTTGATTATGCTAAAATAGATTTAGACAATTCTTACGAAATGCTTTTGAACGGCAAAATAGATAGGGTAGATGCTTTTTATGAAGAAGATAAAAGCTATCTTAAAATTATAGATTACAAATCTTCTGAAAATGATATAGACCCGGTGCAAGTATACAATGGGCTTAAACTACAACTTCTTACATATTTAAGTATTTTATTAAAACTAAAAGATACAGAGGCTTTTCCATTTGGGGCAGTTTATTTTGAAATAAAAGAGCATATTTTTAAAAAATATCAAGACGATATTTTAAAAGAATTGCAAAAAGAATACAAACAAAAGGGCTTTGTATACGACAAACAAGAAATTTTAGAAAAAATGGGAAAGTCATCAGGGATTAAAAAGATAGATGAAGAACAATTTATAAATCTTTTGAAATTAGTTGATATTTGGATAAAAACAATAGGAAACGATTTAATAAAAGGTAATATAAAAGTGCATCCTTTTAAATATAAAGATAAAACTGGCTGTGATTATTGCAAATACAAAAGCATTTGTAAGTTAGATATTTTGCAGAATAAAGAAAAATTTAATAAGCTTAAAGATTACGATAGCGATATTATATGGGAAAAAATAAAAGAGAAAATAGATAGCGATTTGAAAAAATAAAAAATGTCTTTTAAATATAGCTTTTTTATTGTATAATAAAAAATAATATGTTTTACAGAGGATTATTTTATGAAAGAACAAATAAGCTTTATTAAAGAGCAATTTTTAAAATGCGACTTTAATGATTTAGCAAATTTTATAGAAAAATACAAACTAGATGATAGAAAAGGTGTTTTAGATTTAATAAAAAAAGCAGAAAATAAGCTAGCTTATTATAAAAATGAAACAGAAAGGCTAGAGCAAATGTCAAGGCTAGAAAATCTAGCTTATCAAAAAGGCAAAAAAAGGATAGCTGGCATAGATGAAGTTGGGCGAGGACCTCTTGCTGGTCCTTTAGTTACATGCAGTGTTATTTTACCAAAAGATGTGATTATATTAGGGCTTAACGATTCTAAAAAGCTTTCAGCTAAAAATAGAAATATTCTTTTTGATGAAATTAAACAAAAAGCATTAGAAATAACGATAAATTTTGAAGATAATACAACTATAGATACGATAAATATATTACAAGCAACAAAATTATCTATGTTAAAAAATATAAAAGATTTTAAGCAAAAACCCGATTATATAATAATAGATGCTATAGATTTGAACACAGATATAGAAGCGGCAAGCTTTGTAAAAGCAGATGAAATAAGCTGCTCTGTAGCGGCAGCAAGCATTATAGCTAAAGTGACAAGAGATGCATATATGGATAAAATGCATGAGCTTTACCCAATGTACAGCTTTAACAAAAATAAAGGATACGGCACAAAAGAGCATATAGACGCCCTTTTAAAATATGGCGCTTGCCCTATCCACAGAAAGACTTTTATAAAAAATATTATTGAATAAGGATTTGTTTTTATGCAAAATAGAAATAAGGGCAATATAGCAGAAGATAAAGCAATATTTTTTTTAAAAAATAAAGGATATGATATATTATATAAAAATTTTTATACAATTTATGGAGAAATTGATATTATAGCAAAAAAAGAAGAAACAATTATATTTATAGAAGTAAAATACAGAAAAACTTTAAAAAATGGTTACCCAAAAGAGGCTGTTTCAAAGGCAAAACAAAATAAAATTAAAAATACAGCACTCATTTTTATAGAAAAGAACAATATTATAGACAAAGATTTTTCTTTTGATGTTATAGAAATTTTAGATAACAAAATAAATCATATACAAAACGCCTTTTTTTAAGTTTACTATTTTAGGAGGAAATTTTATGAAACCAATTGTCGCAATTGTTGGAAGGCCTAATGTAGGTAAATCAACCCTTTTTAACAGAATTGTAGAAGAAAGAATATCTATAGTAGAAGATACCCCGGGGGTAACAAGAGATAGAATATTTGCTGCTGCTAGCTGGCTAGATAACGACTTTATGCTAATAGATACAGGGGGGCTTGAGCCGGAAAGTGACGATATTATTTTAAAGCAAATATACAAACAAGCAGAGCTAGCTATAGAAGCGGCTGATGTTATATTATTTGTTGTTGATGTGAAAGCTGGTGCTACAGATACAGATATGCAAATAGCTAATATCTTAAGAAAAAAGAGTAATAAACCTATTATTTTAGTTGTAAATAAAGTAGACGATTTAAAAAAATATGGTATGTATGTTTATGAATTTTATAATTTAGGGCTTGGCGCTCCTTTTGCTGTTTCTTCTGCACAAATGATGGGGCTTGGAGATTTGCTAGATGAGGTTGTTAACAAATTTCCTAAAAATGATGATAATGACTATGAAGATGAAAGTATAAAAGTTGCTATTATAGGCAAGCCTAATGCTGGGAAATCTTCTTTAATAAATAAAATATTAGGCGAAGAAAGGGTTATCGTAAGCAATATACCAGGGACAACAAGAGATGCTATAGATTCTCCTTTTGAAAAGGATGGGCAAAAGTACATTTTTATAGACACTGCTGGTATGCGTAAAAAAAGCAAAATAAAAGAAAATATAGAAAAATACAGCATTATAAGAGCGGTAACAGCAGTAGAACGATGTGATGTATGCTTACTTTTGCTAGACGCAACAGAAGGTATAACAGAACAAGATACAAAAATTGCTGGTATAGCTCATGATGCAGGTAAGCCTACAATAATTGTAACAAACAAATGGGACTTAATAGAAAAAGATGACAAAACAATGAACAAATTTATAAAGAATATAGAAATAGAATTTAAATATATGCCTTATGCATTAAAAATGTTTATATCAGCTAAAACAGGGCAACGTGTGCATAAGCTTTTTGAAAATATAAATTATTGCGCAGAAAGTGCTAGTAGGCGTATAGCAACAGGTATTTTAAATGAAGTTTTAATAGAGGCTATGTCTTTTAAAGAACCTCCAATAAGCAAAGGTAAACAGCTAAAGATTTATTATATTACGCAAGTTAGCATAAAGCCCCCAACATTTGTACTATTTGTTAACGATATAGAGCTTTTGCATTTTTCTTATAAAAGATATATAGAAAATAAAATAAGAGAGGCTTTTGGCTTTTTAGGTACTCCTATAAAATTTATAGCAAGAGAAAAAGAAAGGGATTATTAATATGTTTAGGTTATACTGTTTTTTAATAGGTTATTTTATAGGTTGTATACAGTTTGCTTATATTATTTGCAAGATTTTTGGTAAAATAGATATTAGAGAACACGGAAGCGGTAACGCTGGTATGACAAATGTTACGAGAGTTATGGGGGCAAAAGCTGGAGTATTAGTATTTATTTTAGATATTTTAAAAGGTATAATAGCTTTTAATATTTGTAGCTTTATATTTTTTGGCACTACTTTTAAAGAGGTTAATATTTTGGCGGGGCTTTATGGAGGATTTGGGGCTATAATAGGTCATGATTTTCCTTTTTATCTAAAATTTAAAGGAGGTAAAGGGGTAGCAACGACTTTAGGCTTTTTATTATTTTTAAACCCTATCATAGCTTTAATAACATATATATGTGGCTTTATAACAGGCTTTTTTTCAAGATATATTTCTTTAGCGGCTTTAGTCATGCATACTGTTTTTTTAATTTTAATGATTATTTTTAAAATATCTTTAGAAAGTATTTTTATAGTATTTATTTGTGTTGTTTTATGCTATTATCAACATAGAGGAAATATTAAAAGACTTATAAACGGTAATGAAAGAAAGTTTTCTTTAAAAAAAGATAAATAAAAATATTTTAAAAGGTTATAAATTATGCTATAATTGTTAATAAAGGTAAATGGAGGTGCTTTTTTTGGATATAGGTGTTGTAGGGGCTGGTAGTTTTGGTACAGCACTTGCCTGTTTATTAATTAAAAATGGACATAATGTTACCCTTTGGGGCTATGATAAAGAAGATATTATAAATATGCAAAACACTAGAGAAAATAAAAAGTTTTTAGAAGGAGTCTTGCTTGATTTAAATTTAAATTTAACATATAATGAGAATGATTTAAAAGATTGTGATATGGTTGTTTTTGCAGTTCCTTCTAACGTTATAAGAGAAAATTGTATTAGATTTAAAAATATTTTAAAAAAAGATACTATTATTGTAAATGTTGCAAAAGGTATAGAAGAAGGCTCTTTATTAAGGCTTTCAGAAGTGATAAAAGAAGCGTTGCCTTTTTGCAAGATATCTGTTTTATCTGGCCCTAGCCATGCAGAAGAGGTAGGTAAAGCTTTAGTTACTGCTTGTGTTGTATCAGCTTATGAAGAAGATGTAGCAAAAGTTGTACAAAATGCATTCACGAATAATACTTTTAGAGTGTATATAAATATGGACATAATAGGGGTAGAACTTGGTGGTGCTTTAAAAAACTTGATAGCGCTTGCTGCTGGAGCAATAGATGGATGTGGACTTGGCGATAATGCAAAAGCAGCTTTAATAACAAGGGGCTTAACAGAAATAGCAAGGCTTGGGGTAAAGATGGGAGCAAATGAAGAAACATTTTTTGGGCTAACTGGTATAGGCGACTTAATAGTAACATGCACAAGCACGCATAGCAGAAATAGAAAGGCGGGCTTTTTATTAGGCAAGGGCAAAAGCTTAAAAGATGTTTTAAAAGAAGTGCATATGGTTGTTGAAGGAGTGAATATAGCAAAAGCTGCTTATAGCCTTTCTTTAAAATATGATGTAAATATGCCTATAACAAAAGAAGTAAATGAGGTTTTGTTTAATAACAAAAGTATAAAAGATGCTATAATTTCTTTAATGACAAGGGCTAAAAAAGCTGAAAGCTAAAGAGGTTTTATGAAAATATATAAAAATTTATACATAGATAAAAATGTTGACTGCTATGAAGATATTTTAAATAAAATTTTGGATAATATAATTATTTATGATTTATACCTAATATGCATAGATAAAAATAGCCAAAATTTATTCGAGATACTAGAATGTAAAGAAATTTTTAAAAAACATAACCAAAATAAAAAATATTTGCTTGTAGGGCTTGCTTACGGAAAGTATAACGCTTTTTTATTAATCAAAGACATTTTTAAAGATTATATCAAAACAAAAAAAGATTTGAAAAATATAAAATCAAATTTTTTAAAAGATAAATAGATTATGGTGATGATATGGATATTTTAGCTTTAATAATTAGTATTTTTAAAATTTTGGGCTTATTTTTATTAGCTTTACTTATATTAATTTTAATTATATTTTTTATAATACTTTTTTCTAATGCGAGCCTTGATTTTGCTTTAAGTTTTAATAATGAATTAAAATATATTATTAAAGTTAAATATTTGTTCGGAATAATTAAGTATAAATATAATTATCATAAAAATGAAGCAGAATTTAAAATACTTGGCAAAAATTTTATAAAAAATAAAGACAAATCTTTAAAAAATGATTATAATAAAAATAATGAACTTGTTTATATTAAAAATATAGAAGATAAAGATTTAAAAAAAGCACCTTACAAACATAATAAAGATTTAGAAAAAGATATAAATAAAGCTGTAAAAAAAGATATAAAAAAAGAACAATTAAAAAAAAATACAGCATATAAAAATAATAAACAAAATAATAAGCAAAATAACAAAATATTTTCTTTACTTAAAGAAATAGATAACAAAAAAGAAATTATAGATGCTTTTAAAAGTTTTTTAAAAAAGATTATAAAAGCTATAAAATTAAAAAAACTAAAAATAAATTTTGAGCTTGGCTTAGATGACCCAGCAGCAACAGGGCAGCTTTTTGGGCTTATAAGCATATTTCTTGCTTTAATAAAAGCTAAAAATAGCTCTATAAATTTAAAGCCTAATTTTAATCAAGAAATATATAAAGGCGATTTGTCTTTTAATATAAAAACAAGCCTTTTAAGACTTATATATCCAGTGTGCTTTTTCATATTTAAAAAGCCAATAAGAAAACTTTTATTAAAATTATTTAAAAAGGAGAATTAATATGTCTAATTTAACAAATAGTATTGAAACATTATTTAATAAAATGGAGGGTTTTATTTCTTCCAAAACTGTTATAGGAGAGCCTATCAACTTTGGGGATATTATAATAGTACCACTTGTTGATGTTTCTGTTGGGGTTGGGGCTGGCTCTTTTGTAGCTAAAGAAAAAGAAGGAGAAAACGGCGGAGGAGGACTAGGAGCAAAAATTAACCCAACTGCTGTTTTGGTTATACAAAATGGTGCTGTGCAGCTTGTTGATGTTAAAGGAAAAGATAACATAAACAAATTGATAGATATGGTGCCTGGGCTTATTTCTAAATTTGATTTTGGTAGCAAATTTAAAAAAGGTAATAAAGATGAAGAAAATGAAGAAGATAATATAGAAGATATTGAAGAAAATTAAAATAAATGCTATTATCAGCATTTATAATAATAAAATAACAACCCCCTTTTAAAGGTAAAATAACAGTTAAAATAACTTTTAATCTTATTTAGGATTATAAGAAGTAAGAGAATTTGCAAGCAAATGTATAAAATAATGCACATTTTTATAAGATAATCATAGTATCCAAATTAACGCCGTAGGTAAGTTTTTGTATTAATAAGCAAAAGTAGATAGGCTATTTATAGTTTTAAAATTAGCTTATCAAACAGGGGTAGATTTATATAGCTTTTTGGCAATAAAATAAATTAATAAAGAATTAATAAATTAGGAGTTTAAAATCTTTTGGAGGATGAATTTATGAAACATGATTTGATTATTATATTAGATTTTGGGGGGCAATACAACCAGCTTATTGCAAGGCGTGTACGTGATTTAAATGTATATTGTGAAGTATTGCCTTTTGATACTCCTATTTCTAAAATTAAAGAAAAAGCCCCAAAAGGTATAATATTTACTGGAGGGCCTAGCGTTGTTACAGAAAAGGGCGCACCTATTGTTGATAAGCAAATTTTTGAGCTAAATATACCTATTTTGGGCATATGTTATGGTGCACAGCTTATAGCATATTTAAATGAGGGCGAAGTTTTAAAGGCAAAAAATAAAGAATACGGCAAAACAGAATTAATTATTGAAGATAGCATACTTTTTAAAGGTGTAAAAAAAGAAACAAATTGTTGGATGAGCCATACATATTATGTAGATAAATTGCCTAAAGGCTTTAAAACTATAGCAACAACAAAAACATGTAAAAATGCAAGCTTTAGCTATGATGAAAAGGGGCTATATGCTCTGCAATTCCATCCTGAAGTTGTACATACAGAAGAAGGTAATAAGATTATAAAAAACTTTTTGTATGAAATATGCAAATGTAGTGGCGATTGGCTTATGGAAAATATAGCAGAAGAAATGATTATTGATTTGAAAAATAAAATAGGAGATAAAAAAGTTTTGTGTGCTTTATCGGGCGGTGTTGATTCTACCGTGGCTGCTATTTTGGTACATAAAGCTATAGGCAAAAACTTGATATGTGTTTTTGTTGACCATGGGCTTTTAAGGCTTAATGAGGCAAAAGAGGTTGTTTCTATATTTAAAGAACAATTTGATATAAATTTAGTGCATATAGATGCAACGGATAGATTTTTGCAAAAGCTTAAAAATATAAGTGAACCAGAAACAAAAAGAAAAATAATAGGAGAAGAATTTATTAGAGTTTTTGAAGAAGAGGCAAAAAAAATAGGTGCTGTAGATTTTCTTGTACAAGGTACTATTTATCCAGATATTATAGAAAGTGGTACAAAAACATCTGCTGTTATAAAAAGCCACCATAATGTTGGGGGGTTACCTGATGTTGTTGATTTTAAAGAAATAATAGAGCCTTTAAAACTGCTTTTTAAAGATGAGGTAAGAAGGCTAGGTAAAACAATAGGTATACCAGAAGAGCTTGTTTATAGGCAGCCGTTCCCGGGACCGGGGCTCGCTATTAGAATAATAGGAGAAATAACAGAAGAAAAATTAAAAATTTTAAGAGAAACAGATTTTATTTTTAGAGATGAAATAAAAAAAGCTAATTTAGATAGAGATATTTGGCAATATTTTACCGTACTAACTGGTATCAAAACAGTTGGAGTTATGGGTGATGAAAGGACATATAGCTATACAATTGCATTAAGAGCGGTAACAAGCATGGACGCAATGTCGGCAGATTGGGCAAGAATACCTTTTGATATTTTGGAAAAGATAAGCATAAGGATGGTAAATGAAGTCGCTAATATTAACAGAGTTGTTTATGATATAACAAG
>CBCPNA010000048.1:0-21886 GCA_965120415.1 uncultured Bacillota bacterium
TTCTAGCTCTATAGGCGATTTTTCCAAAAATTACTTAATAGATAAATTAGACAAAATTAAGTCAATTTTAGAAAATAAAGAAAATAAATTTAATCACCCTAATTATAGTAATTTAGAAGATTTAAACGAGCATCTTTATTTGGCATTAAATGAAATAAAAAGAGAAAATTTAGCAAATATAGGAAAGCTACTTGATAAAATACGTGCAAATGATTTAATATCTTCTATCAACTTTAAATTACTTGATATAGAGCTTAATGCAAACACTATTAAAAATAACCTTGAAACTTACGCTAAACTTTCTGATTACAGATATAATGCTAAAGATATATCTTCTTCTCAAAAAGATGTATCTAAAGAATACAGCTTATAATATAGCATTATATTTTATGCTATCAGCTTATATTTTCATAAACTAAAGTTTTTAATAACAAGTAGGAGAAATAAAAATGAAAAATACTAAAAATACTAATGGATCACTTAATACACATGCAAATACTAATGAAAATCTCTTTGAAAGAATGCGTAGAAGATTTCAAAAACATCCTCTAGCTTCCACAATTAAAGCTATTGGGCTTCCAGTTGGTATAATATTTCTTGTCCTTGGTGTAATTGGTCTAATACCAGGGATATCAGTTGGAGCTAGTTTTTTAAGTTTACTTACTTCTACTGCGGGAGTCTACTCTATGCTTGCGATTGGATCTTTGGCAGCAGCAGGAATAGCTTCAGGCTATATTAAGTCTCAAGAAAAAAATTATTTAAACGATTACCTTAATGAGCGTGCTCAAAAGCTTGCGCAGCTTGAGCGTATCAGAGAAGAGAAAGAAGCTGCAATTGCAACTGTGCAAGAAGCTCTGAGAGAAAAACTAAAAACTATAAGCGACACTTATGAAAACAGAGTTGATGATATTATTAAAAATTCATCATTTTCAAAATGGCACAAGCTTGCGCTGGTTGCGAAAGAGCATAATCGTGCTCAAAAGCTTGCGCAGCTTGCGCGTAACATAGCAAAAGAGAAACAAGATGCAATTATAATTGAGCGAGAAAATACACCTATTAGAGAACAAATGCAAACAGCAAAAGACACTTTAGAAAATAAAAAATTAGAAAATAATACTATAACTTTACCAAGACAAAATCCGGATGATATGACAAAATAATTATCTTTACAATAAGCTAAATATAAAACCCTCACCTATTTAGATGAGGGTTTTACTTTATATAATATTATCTTGTTTCATCTCTTGATTTTTGGCTTTCTTCTTGTTTTTTATTTGTTGTCGTGCTTGTTGTGCTAAACGCTGTACCATTTTTTGTAGTATTATTATAATAAACATTGTTTTAGTATATTCTTACTATAGTATTAGCCCCTTTTATAGGGCAAAACAACTATAATAAGATATTTTAGTAATAAAAATCAGTTACAAAAAGTAAGATTTTAAGTACAATCTTTTATTTATTTAATTAATTCCCACTGTTCTTTTGTTAGGCAATTAACATGTTCTGTTCTTATATCGCCTGTTCATTTCCAATATATATCTTTTTTTGTATGGTTGTATATAAATCCACATTTTTCTTGTACTCTTTTTGATTTTTCATTACCATCAAAATATCCGCACCATATTTTTTCTAAATTCAAATCTTCAAAGCCATGTCGCATTATTTCTTTTACTGCTTCCGGCATAAGCCCTTGCCCCCAAAAAGGCACCCCTATCCAAAAGCCTATTTCTCCTTCTGTTTCTGGCAAGACAAGATCGCTTATTTTACCTATAGAAAGTGCTATATACCCTATCGCTTTATTATCTTTTTTAAGACAAATTGCGTAATTTTCTTTATCTGATAATTCTTCTTTTATTACTTTTTGGCTATATTCAAGGCTTGTATGTGGCTTCCATCCTGCACTATCACCTATTATATTATCTTTTGCATATTTGTATAAATCGTTGGCATCTTCTAAGCTCCATGAGCGAATAATTAGCCTTTCTGTTTGTAGTTGCATTTTGATACCTCCTTATTTTAAAAGCTTTAGCTTTTCTAAAAATATCGTTATTTTAGCACCAAAAGGTAAAAGCTTTAAATCTTGCCTTTCTAACCCTTTTATTAAAAGCAAAATTATTAAATACAAAAACATACCTATTAATATAGACAGTATTGTAGAAAAATTATTACCAAAGCTTAATATCATAAACAATTTATATGAAAGATAGCAAAAAACGCCCATTACAAAAGATGATATCAAAGGTTTTATAAAAATAGCGTTGTACTGTATTTTTATATTAGTTATTTTTTTAAGCACTTTTAGATTTAATAAAGATGCTACTATATAGCATACTGTTGTACTTATTATTGCCCCTATAACATTTATAGACGGTATAGCTATTAAAAAATAGTTTATAGGTATTTTTATAATAGCACCTATTAGTGCATTTTTAGCTGGAGTTTGCACCTTAGATGCCCCTTGCAAAAGCCCAGTTAATATTTGATAAAAAGCTAAAAAAATTATACTAACAGAGCCCCATCTTAAAAGATTTCCCCCTTCATAATAAGTAGGAAAAAGTAATTTTAAAATCTGTTCGCCTAAAACTCCAAGCCCAACTGCCGCTGGTATAGATACTATCATAGTAAGCTTTAATGTTGTTGTTATTTTTTTATTTACCTCATCATTTTCTTTTTTAACAATACTTTTTGCAATGCTAGGTAAAACTGCTGTTGCAATAGCGGTAGATATAGATACCGGAAGAGTTGTTATCGTAACATATTTACCTGTAAGCTGACCGTATAGAGCGTTTATTTCGCTTTCTGTAAAGGCACCTGAATAAGCAAGCCGACTATTAACCATTTGCATATCTATAAGATTTGTAATGCTAAAAATAGCAGTGCCTGTTATAATAGGTACAGCAGTTTTTAATATAAGGTTAAAAATTTTGTAAGATTTTTCTGTTCTATGATTATCTTTATAATTATTCAAAAATGCTTTTATATCTTTTCTTTTTATCAAATAATATATATAAATATATATAAAGCCTGCTAAAGCTCCAACTCCCGTACCAAAAGTACCACCAGCTGCACCATATTCTACCCCATATCCAACCAAAAAATATGCAAGCAAAACACTAAAAATAGCGTTAAATATTTGCTCTATTATTTGAGAAATAGCAGTTTGTACAGTTGTACCAAGCCCTTGAAAAAACCCCCTAAAAACAGACATAACAGAAACAATAAAAACTGTTGGAGAAAGGGTTAATATTGTATAATAGCTTTTTGGGCTTCCTATTAATATAGAAAAAGGCTCTGCTGTTACAAACATTAATATAGAAAAAAGCCCCCCAAAAAAACTAGCACTAATTAAAGCTATATTAAAAACTTTTTTAACATTTTTAAATTCGCCCAAAGAATACTTTTCAGATACTATTTTAGAAATAGCCGCTGGTAACCCCGCCGAACTCATAACAAGAAAAAAGTTATATAGATAAAAGCCAGCACTATATATACCGTTGCCCTCGTCCCCTAACATTTCTGTTAAAGGTAATCTATATAAAAACCCCAAAAGCCTAACTAATAAACTAGCTATAGCAAGGATAAAAGCTTGCTTTATAAAAGAGTTTTTTGTATAATCTTTCATAAGCTTTCTCCTTAAATTTTAAGCATTTGTGGCTCTATAATATTAGCGTCTGCCCAAATTCTCTCAAGGTTATAAAATTCTCTATCTTCTGCTGTAAATAAATGTACAACAATATCTTTAAAATCTATAAGCAACCATCTTTTGGAAGAAAGCCCTTCACAGTGCGTTTTAAATATTCCGTTTTTTGCTAGTTTTTCTTCTATTTCTTCTGCTATAGCTTTAAGCTGGCTATCGTTTTTTGCTGTAGCTATAATAAAATAATCTGCTATAGGTGATATATTTGTTAAATCTAAAATTTTTATATCAAGCCCCATTTTATCGTCAATTGCTTTATAAGCAATTTTAACTGCCTCAAAAATATGTTCTTTATCCATAATATTTCTCCTATTTGTCATAAAATTCAAAAGCCTCTATGCTAAGAGGATGAATTAATCTGTTTTTACTTTTGTTTAAAATGATTACATTTTGTAAAATATAAGCCATCGCTTTATTTAAATCTTGATAAGCTAAAAATCTTGCCATGTCTAGTTCTTTAAAATACGTTCTTGTAGGCTCTATATAATCTGCTATATATATTATCTTTTCTAACATAGACATATCTTTTTTGCCTGTTGTATGGTATTTTATAGCATTTAATATATCTTCATCTTTTATATTATATTCATTTTTTGCAACAAAATACCCTAAAAAGCTATGCGCAAGCTCGGGCTGTATTTTAACAACTGCATCTAATGTATAGTTATTATCCATTGCTGTTTTTTGTATCTGCTCTATAGAAAAGCATTTAGCACAGTCGTGCAAAAGCCCAGCCAAAAACGCCTTTTCTTCATCTATATTATAATTATTTGCAAGCTTTTTTGCCTCTTTTGCAACCTCTAGACTATGATTAAATCTTTTTTCGTTTAAATTAAGCTTTAATTTTTGCACATAGCTATTATATTTATTAAAATAATCACATTTGTATAAATTATTTTCCAAAATATATTTTAAAACATTTTTAGGTAATAAATAGCTGACATTTTTGTTATTATAAAGCCTTTCTCTTATATCTGTTGAAGATATTTGTATATATTGTGTTTTACAAAAATGTATTTTATCATTTTTTAATAAGTCTTCATTTATTTTATACCCTAATCTTTCAACTGCTATAAAGCTTGCATAGTCAAAAAGCTTTTCATATTCCTTCCATGTATTAATTTGATTTATACTATCTGTGCCTGTTATAAAATATAGTGTTGCCTCTTTATTTAGCATACTTTTTATTTGTTTTAAAGTATCTATGGTGTAGCATTTTTCTTTTTTTGAAATTTCTATATCAGAAATTAAAAAATCATCATTATCTTCTATAGCAAGTTTTGTCATATTGTATCTATGCTCTGCATTTAACAATGTATTTTTATGTGGCGAATTGCCTGTTGGTATAAATATAATTTTATCTATTTGAAACATTTCTTTAATATTTTGAGCTAAAATAAGATGCCCAAAATGTATAGGGTTAAATGTACCGCCCATTATAGCAACTTTTTTGCAATTTTTTAATATATCATTATTCAAAAAAACACCTCAAAATAAAATTTATTCAATATAAAATCTCCATAAAAAGTCTTTTGCTTCTTCTGCATAATCTATATTAATCCTTTTACCTACTTTTATTTTGCTTTTATCAAAAGATTTATTTTGTTTTATATATATTTCATCTTCTGTTATAGGCTTACCGTTTAAGCTAGCATCTATATTAAGCGCTTTACAAAGCTTGCCAGGGCCATTTAAAATATTGCTTTTTTGGTAAGTGGTAAGGGTATCATAATTTTTACCGTATCTTATATTGCTTATCAAATCTTTTTGTTCTATAAGCTTAGCCCCTCTTATAAGGACACAATTAGGTATATAAGCCCCTTCTGTAACAACATTGATACAATAATACATACCGTATATTAAAAAGATATATATTATACCGCCTTCTTTATAAAGATTTTTTGTCCTTTCTGTAATTTGTTTATAAGCATGCGATGCTTTATCTTCTTTACCTTTGTAGGCTTCTGTTTCTGTTATCATAACGGTTATTTTTTCTTTTCCTACTTTTCGGACTAAATATTGCCCAACAAGACTTTTTGCTACAGTTAATGTATCTTTTAAATAAAAATCTTTATTAAATTTTTTTGTATTTTCCATAATATTTAAGAAAACTTTTCTAACCCTTTCTCTATTCTTTTTATTGTTTCTTGTTTGCCAAAAAGCTCTGCCATTTCGCTAGCAGAACAAGGCGATGATTCTTTACCGGAAAGGGCTGTTCTTATTGTCCATAAAATAGCTCCGTTTTTAGCCTGCATATTTTCTGCAAGACTAACCATGCTGTTATAAATCTCGTCGTTTTTAAAATTTTGTAAATCTTGAAAAATTGGTATTATATTTTTTAAAATTTTTGTACAAATTTCTTCATCTGTTTTAAACTTTTTATGGAAATAAAGGCTTTTATCATATTCTGGTAATTCTTGTATAAAGCTTACAAGAGGTTCTATTTCTTCTTTATTAATAGCAGAAATTCTTGTTTTGATAAATTCGCTTATTTTGCTTAAATCATAGTCTTTAAAAATAATATTTTGTAAAATAGGTATGCTGTATTTTTTAAAGCTTTCAAAATCCATATTTTTTATATATTCGCTATTTATAAAGTTTAGCTTGTTTATATCAAAAATGGCTGGTGATTTGCTTAGTCCTTTTATATCAAACTGCTCTATAAGCTCTTCTAGCGTAAAAAATTCTTTATTATCGCTAGGGCTCCAGCCTAAAAGGGCAATGTAGTTAATAATAGCTTCTGGCAAATAGCCCTTTTCTATTAAATCATTAAAAGATGCATCGCCATTTCTTTTAGAAAGCTTTTCTGTTTTATTTTTCATTACTTGGGGCAAATGGATATATGTTGGTATTTCCCAACCAAAAGCTTTGTACAAAAGATTGTATTTAGGGGTTGAGGTTAAATATTCTGATCCTCTTACAATATGTGTTATTTGCATAAGATGGTCGTCTATAACATTAGCAAAATTATACGTTGGGTAGCCGTCTGATTTTATTAAAATTTGGTCTTCTATTTCGTCATTTTCGATAGTTATTTCGCCATAAACTTCGTCTTTAAATGTTGTGCTACCTTCATTTATTTTTTGCCTTATAACAAAAGGCACTCCATTTTTTATATTTTGTTCTATTTCTTCTTTAGATAAAGATAAGCAGTGCCTATCATATTTTGGTATATCTTTTTGGTCATTAGCCCTTAAGCTTTCTAACCGTTCTTTTGTACAAAAGCAATAATAAGCCTCGCCTTTTTCTACAAGCTCTTTTGCGTATTTGATATAAATATCCTTTCTTTCGCTTTGGATATATGGTGCATATTGCCCCCCTATATCTGGGCCTTCGTCGTGCTTTAGCCCTGCTATTTTTAATGTGTTATATATAAAATCTATAGCGTCTTTTACAAAACGCTCTTTGTCGGTATCTTCTATCCTTAATATAAACTTACCACCATCTTTTTTGGCTATTAAATATTCATAAAGTGCTGTCCTTAAATTGCCTATATGCATGTAGCCTGTTGGGCTTGGCGCAAACCTTGTCCTTATCATATTTCCCTCCATATTTTAAAAAGCATTTAGTTTATAATAACATTTTTTTATATTAATTTCAACAATTTAATATATTGATTATTGACAATTATACAAAATTTAAAATATAATTAATTAAATTATTTTTAATAAAAATATTTAGAAATATTTAAGAGGATATTTTATGCAAGATTTTACTATTGTAACAGATAGCTTTTGTGATTTGCCTATGCAATTAAAAACTGATAAAAAATTAGAAATTGTACCTTCTTATGTCTCCTTTGATAAAGAAACATATTTAAAAGAAAATATAGATATAGATATAAAAACTTTTTATAAAAAAATTACTACAGAAGATATTTTCCCTACAACATCTTTACCTTCTATAGCAGATTATTTAAACATATTTAAAAATATATTAGAAAAAGATTTAGACATTTTATATATATCTGCATCTTCAAAATTTAGTGGTGTTTATCAAACAGCCTTTAATGCTGCCAAAATACTCTTGGAAGAATTTCCTAAAAGAAATATTATGATAATAGATTCTAAAAAGGCTACCGTTGCTCAAGGCTTGTATACACTAGAGGCTGTTAAGATGAAAGAAGCTGGCTTTTCTTTAAAGCAAACTTTTGATAAAATGCAAGAAATAATAGACCAAAATTTAGTTATATTTACTGTAGATACTTTAAAATATTTAGAAAAAGGGGGAAGGATAGGCAAGGCTAAAACACTTGCTAGCTCTTTATTTAACATAAAGCCTATAATAGCTTTAGAAAATGGTGCTTTGGAGCCTATAGCTAAAGTTAAAGGGCGTAAAAACTCTTTATTAAAGCTTTTAGACTTATTTATAAACAAAATAGATACAAATAATATAGATAATTATGAAATAGCTATAGCAAACGCAAATTGTAAAGAAGATGCTATAGAGCTTGAAAAGCTTTTAAAGCAAATGTACCATATAAACCTTACATATCCTATTTTTGATATTGGTATATGTGTTACAGCTCATACAGGCCCTACTGCCGTTGGCATAGGCTTTATAAAAAAATATGATAAATAAATTTTAATATTTTCTTAATCTATTTTTAATATTATTTATATTGAATAAAATGTCGTATTATAGTATAATTTATACATTAATTTTAGAAAGAAGTGATTTTTTGAAAATAAAATGTATAGCATTATTTTTTACTATTTTTTTATTTGCAAATTCAAGCATATATGCTAATAATATAGATTTAGAAATTTTAAAAAATGCAAAAGAAGAAAGTGATTTAAAAGAAGAAAATATTTATATAGAAAATATTTATTTTAAAGTTATTAATACATCTGAAGATAATTTACTACCAAAAAATGCTTTAAAAGTTATAAGCAAACAAACTGAAAAACAGCTAGATAGCACCCTATGGAGCAGCGCTGTTGTTTTAAACAGTGGTAATATACTCCTTGGTAAATTACAAGATGACGCATATTTATATTATGAACTTAACAAAAACGGCAATTTAAACTTTTTAATAAAATTAGATTATTGTATAAAAGGCACTACACTTAACAAAAAAGCTTTTACTATAATAAAAGAAACAGAAGATAATCAAATTGCTTTAGGCTTTTTGGATACAGAATTTAATATTATTTATGAGCCTATTTTTAAATATACAGAAGAAATATTTGAAGAAGATACAGAAATATTAGCCCTTTTGGATGGCAAATATGGCTTATTTTCTATTGACGGCAAAACATTAGTCATGCCTATATTTGATTTTTTAGAAAAAGAAGATGACTTATTAAAAGCTGTATATAATAATCAAGAATATACATTAGAAAGATATAATGATATTTATATAAACAAAACTGCACTACAAAATATAGATACATGGGCTTTAGATGAAGTTTTAGCTTGTATCAAGCTTTCTATCGTGCCTGATAATTTACAGCTTAAATTTAAAGAATATATAACAAGAGAAGAATTTTGTACCCTTTTAGTCAATTTTTATGAAATAAAAACAAACTCTACAATAGATATTACAAATTTAGAAAATCCATTTATAGATACAGAAAATGAAGCTGTTTTAAAAGCATATAAATTAAAAATAATATCTGGCAAAACAGAAAATGAATTTGACCCCTATGCCTATATAACAAGAGAAGAAAGCGCTGTTATGCTATATAATCTAATGTCTGCCTTAGGTGTTTTTATAAATAAAACAGATGCATCTGTATCTTTTAACGATAATAAAGACATTTCTTCTTGGGCTTTAGATGCTGTAGCTATAATATCTTCTCAAAATATTATGAAAGGCTCTGATGGATATTTTTATCCTAAAAATAATATAACAACACAAGAAGCTATAATCTGCTTAAATAGGTTTTAATAAAATATAAGTTTGCTATCTTTATACCAAAAGTTTTCCAATATATGTATTTATATTTTTAATAAAGATATTGATTTATCATAAAATTTATTATATAATAATTATTATTAAGTAAGGAGTTGATTTTATGCAAATATTGATTGATAACCTTAAAAAAAACAATTTAAAAATAACACCCCAGCGCTTATTAATATATTCTTACCTATACAACAACCAATCTCACCCAACCGCCGAAACAATATATTATGATATTAAAAAAGATAACCCTACTATAAGCTTTGCAACTGTCTATAAAACGCTTAAATCTCTTAAAAACGCCTTCCTTATTAACGAATTAAACTTAGGCGAAGATAGCTTTAGGTACGACGCAAACACTTCTAGCCATTCTCACATTATTTGTACAAATTGTAAAAAAATTATAGATTTTAACCACAATAAACTTTATATAGATAATATAAAAGATGAATTTTTAAAACAAAATGATTTTCATTTTTTATCCGAACAGATATTTTTTTATGGTTTATGTAATACCTGCCAACAATAAAATACCAGCCAAAAGGCTGGTATTTTAAATTAAAATTCTTGTATAAAAGCTCTGCTGTTATGGTATAATTCTTTATTTAAATTATCATTTTTTATAACCTCTTTAATTGTTGTAAAATTGTATAAATCTAGCTTTTCTTCTTCTACTAAAGAAGATTTTAAATCTAAAAAATTTTTTTCTTTTAAAAATTCTTGTTGTATAGAATTATTTAGCTTATTTATTTCTTCTTTCATCCTTATTAAAGATAAAGAATCTTCTGATATACTTATTTTACCGAAAGATTTTATAAGAAAGTTATTATATTTATTATTACTTTTTCTAAATAATACAGCTGTTTCATAAGTGCTTTGGTTGTCTTTTTCAAGCTTTTGCATTATTTCTTCGTTTAAAGCAATAACTTCATTTATCCTTTTTATATCTTTATTAAATGCATTTTCTTTACCTTGTATAAAAGATGATATATTATCTATATAATCTTTATATAATGAAAATTTTTTATTAGTAACAAAAGTTTGTGTGCAAATACTTGATATAAGCTTGCTATTAATTTCTTTAAAAGAGTTTGTAAAGTTTATACCTTTGCTTATAAATTCGTCTGATTTTGAATTTACGTTTAGATAAAGCTCTAGCTTTTCTGGCAAAAGGTTGTTTTGCATATATATATAACTTGTCTTGTAATTAAGAGCTTGCTTTAATGTTTTAGAAAAATCTTTAACCATACGTTGCAAAATTTCCACTTCTTTTTTTAGTTCTTTTTCTTCATCTGCTATATGTGATAATAAATTATTTATAATATCTTCTTTTTTTAGTAAATTTTCTTCTATTATTCCTAATGATTGGGTATCTGCATTTTTTATCATAATATTTAGCTTTTTTAATTGAAAGTTCCTTTTATCTTTAAGCAAATTGATAAGGGTTTTGTTGTAGTCTTCTAGGGCTTTTGTTAAGGTAATTGCTTTTTCAATACAATTATTAAGGGGTTTGTCGTTTTCTAAAAAGCTTTTATAAAATTGATTGTTTTTTTCTACTAGTTTGTCTATTAAATTTCTCTCTTTGGCGTTATTTTCTTTAAGCTTTTTTATATTTTGTATATTTACATTAAAAGATAACCCTTCTTTTAAAAATTGCTTTAAAGCGTCTTCAAAGCTTTTGATAAATTGCCTTTTATGGTTTAAATAATCGGCAAAAGCTAAATTTTTACATTCAAGAAAATAATATAAATTTGTTAAATACATATTTTCAACAGCAATTTTTGCGTTTAAGCTTTTTATGTTTTTATCGCTTTCTTGTATGGTAGATATTAGGCTTTCATACCTATAATTAATGTATTTTAGCTTTTCTTGTATTTTATCGATTTTTGATAAAATGTATTTATCGTTTTTATTTTCTTCTAAATACATATTAGCTGCCTGTTGCTCTTTTGTTAATATTTCTAGCTCAGCTTTTGTAGCTGATAGCTCTTTGTTTAATTTTAAAAGATTTTCCTTTTCTGTATTAAGCTCTGTATTAATATTTTCAGTCCTAATTTCTTTTATTAAAGAAACAGTGTTTCTTTCTATATTGCTTATAAACTTTTTAAAAGAGTTCGCTGTTTTAACATCTCTAGAGTTAATATTTTGTAATATGTTGTATTTTATATTTTCATCTTTAATAAATATTTTCAATGCTTTTTCTTCTAAATCAATAGCCAAAAAGTTTATAAAATCATTAAAATTAATAACACTTTCAGAAACAGCCTTTTGGAATAATGCGTATTCTTCTTCATTTAATTGTTTTGCTATCTCTAAAAATTTAGTAAGCTTATCTTGAAGATGTGTATCTTCTAATTTTTGTGTTTTATGCTTTATGTATACTAATACTTTTTTTAGTTCAAAATCTTCTGTATCGCTAGGGTTAAACTCTTTAAAAATGTCTTCAAAAGTTTTTAATGCGTAAATCTTTTCATAATCGTTTATATAGGTGGTCATATCTTTCCCTCCTCATACATTATTAAGTTAAGAAGTGAAAACTTGCATTTACTATATGATATAACAAAAAACTAATACTGTCAATATAATTTCTAAATTTTGACATTATATTTTGAAAAAATATGTTTATGCTTAATAAACTAGTTTTAAAGATAATTATACCAGCATATATTTTAAAGCTAATATATATTTTAAAACTATTTTACATATCTAAAATTTTAATCTTATACATTTTTTGGATATTTGGTACAGCTAATATATAAATTTATTTTGTTTTTATAAAAAGTTAATTATATATTCATAATATGTTCATATTTTTATTGTAATATTAGCCTATGATAAGTTAGAAAGTGATTAAAAATTATTAGAAAAGAGGTAATTGTATGAATATTATAATAAAAAGTTTAATAATGTTTTCAATTTTATCTTCTCCCCTTGACAAAATAAATTTTAATTTATTACATATATTAAGTAATTCTAAAAATAAAAACTTTTTTTTGAAAAAGCAAATAGATAATAAAGATATAGCAGAAATGTTTAATGAAATTAACCAAAACTTTTTAAAAATAAATTATCTAAACAACCAAAAATTATATGCAAAAAATAGCCTAAACAAAAAACTATCAAACCTTGCCAAAAATAAAATAACCCTTTCAGAAGCTCAAATGGCAGATTTTAAAGATTTTAATAAGCTAATATCAGAAGATGAAAAGGCTATTAATTTTTATAAAATTAAATTAAAAAATAAAAAAGATTTAATCTTGCTTCAAAACGATATTTTATCCAAAACTACAGATTTAAACTCTGTATTTGAAAGGCTATCTTTAATAGTAAAATATCAAACACATATAATAGCAAATCTTTATAAAAATATATTTAATTTAAAATGTTGTATGGAGGTTATATAAATTTTAAAAATCATTAAACTTTTTTTAAAATATACCGTATATATAGCTATAGTTAGTAATATTAATAATTTTATTTAGGAAGGCGATATATATGGATAAAAAATTAAGATTATCTAAAGATGATAAAATCGTGGCTGGAGTTTGTGGTGGTATAGGAGAATATTTTAACATAGACCCAACTATAATAAGAATTATTTTCGTTTTTTCAAACTTTGTTTTAAGCTTTACTCCTATTTTGGCTTATTTTATATTTTGGGCTCTAATACCTAAAGATGACAAAAAAGATAAAAAAGCCCCACCTAAATCTAACGATACTAACGACAATTTTGGTAATTTTAGCGATTTTAGCGAGTTTGAAGAAAATAATGAAAATAAATAAAATAGCCTAAAGCCCCTTTTACTAAAGGGGCTTTTATTTATTAAAATCATTTTTTATATTTTTTATGCATTCAAATGTTTCATCACTTATTATATGTTCTATTTTACAAGCCTCTTTTGCCGCTGTTATTTCTGATACTCCAATAGATAATAAAAATTCTTTTAATATACAATGTTTTTCATAAATTTTTTGGGCAATTTCCTTACCCTTTTCTGTTAAAACTATCTGGTTAATATTACCTATCTCTATATAGCCTAAAGCCCTTAGATTAGACATAGCCCGGCTAACACTAGCTCTAGAAAAATTAAGCTCATTTGCTATATCAATGCTCCTTGCAATACCGTTTCTTTTTTGAAGGACTAATATTGTTTCTAAATAATTTTCACCTGATTCTTGCAATTTCATTAAGGCACCCTCTTTTTAAATAAAAAAATATATATTTTTACATGTTATATTATATATACTTTTTTTAAAAAAATCAATTGTTATTAAAATATTTGTTGTTGATTTTTTTTTTACTATATTATATAATTAAATCAAAAATTTATTAAGAGGGTGCGATATCTTAAAAAGATATTCAAGGGTGTTGCAAAAAATGAATTTAGAAAGACAAAAATTAACTCCGCTTTTTACAGCCCTTTCAAAATACAGAAAAAGTGACATTTTGCATTTTGATGTGCCAGGGCATAAAAAAAATAAAGATGGTTTTTTAGCAAAAGCTATGGGTAAAGATATAGTAGCTTTTGACGCTAATTCTACAAAAGAATTAGATATGCTTTCTCATCCAGTTGGCGTTATTTTAGAAGCAGAGGAGCTTTTAGCTGAAGCTTTTGGTGCTGATAACGCCTTTATGCTTGTTAATGGTTCTACTTTTGGGGTGCAAGTTATGATACTTTCTGCATGCTCACCTAAAGATAAAATTATTGTTCCACGCAATGTGCATAAATCTGTTATAAACGGTATTATTTTATCTGGAGCTATCCCTATTTTTATGGAGCCTGAAATAGATTATAATTATGGTATTGCTAATGGGGTTAAGGTAGAAACAGTTAAAGAAACGATAAAAGCCCATCCAGATGCAAAAGCTATTTTTATCATTAACCCAACTTATTTTGGGGTTGCATCAGACCTTAGAAAGATTATTAAAATTTGTCATAGAAAAAACATTTGTGTTTTAGTAGATGAGGCTCATGGCGCTCATTTGCCTTTTCATCCCTATTTGCCAGACTGCGCTATGAAGCTTGGGGCTGATATGTCTACAGCAAGCCTTCATAAAACAGCCGGCTCTTTAACCCAAAGCTCTGTTTTATTCCATAATGAAGGGCTTATAGATATAAATAAAATAAGAGCAACAATAAATCTTATGCAAACAACTAGCGCATCTTATCTTCTTTTGGCTAGTATGGATATAACACGTTCTCATCTTGCTTTAAAAGGCAAAAAGATATTTGCCCAGCTTTTAAAAAAATGCGCTGAAGCTAAACAGCGCCTATCTAAAGTTAAAGGTATATCTGTCATAACAGAAGATTATATAGATGAAAATGATGAACACGGTATATACGACTTTGACGATACTAAATTTGTTGTTAAAGTTAATGAACTTGGGCTTTCTGGCTTTCAAGTTTATAAAATATTTAAAGATGAATATAATATCCAGCTAGAGCTTGCAGAAAGCTATGTTGTTTTAGCTGTTGTGGGAATTGGCGATACAAATGAATCTATAGATAGGCTTGTATCAGCTTTTGAAGATTTATCAAATAAATATTATGGTAAAAACCCTACTTTCAAAGTAGAAATTTCTAACTTTTTTGAAAAGCCCCGTACTATAGTTTTACCTCGTGATGCCTATTTTTCTCCAAAAAGTTTAATGCCTATAAACGATGCTTTAGGGCAAGTTTGTGGCGAGTCTATTATGATATATCCCCCTGGTATCCCCCTTATTATACCAGGAGAGCTTATTACAGAAAAAATTATTTCTATATACAATTATTATTTAGAGCAAAAATGTGTTTTAATGAACGATGATGAAGAACCTGGTATTATAAAAGTTTTGGGCGAAAGTGAATAGTTTTGCCTGTATTTTTTATATTATACAATAAGGAGGATTTTTATGAAGAAAGATAAATTTTATATAACAACTCCTATATATTATGCAAATAATAATATGCATATAGGACACTCTTATTGCACTGTTGCTACAGATACAACTGCAAGATATAAAAAATTGCGTGGCTTTGACGTAAAATTTCTTACTGGGGCTGATGAACATGGGCAAAAAATAGAAAATGCTGCTAAAGAAAAGGGTATGTCGCCTAAACAATATGTAGATATGATAAACGATAATATGAAAAATCTTTGGAAAAGCCTTAATATAGATTACGATTATTATATAAGAACAACTGATGAAAAGCATATAAAAGCAGTACAAAAAATATTTAAAACACTATATGAAAAAGGTGATATTTATAAAGGTTATTATGAGGGGCTATATTGTACCCCTTGCGAAACATTTTTTACCAAAACGCAATTAAAAGACGGCTTATGCCCAGATTGTAACAGAGAGGTTCATCCTTTAAAAGAAGAGTGCTATTTTTTTAAGCTTAGCAAATATCAAGATAGGCTTATTAAACATATACAAGAAAATGAAGATTTTATAACCCCTTCTTCAAGAAAAAATGAAATGATAAACAACTTTTTAAATCAAGGGCTTGAAGATTTATGCGTTTCTAGGACTTCTTTTAACTGGGGCATACCGGTAGAATTTGATAAGAATCATGTTGTTTATGTTTGGATAGATGCTCTTTCTAACTATATATCTGCTCTTGGCTACGGCTCTTTAGATGATGCTGATTTTAAAAAATATTGGCCTGCTGATGTACATGTCGTAGGAAAAGAAATTGTGCGTTTTCATGCTATTATTTGGCCTGCAATGCTTATGGCTTTAGATTTACCTTTGCCTAAAAAGATATTTGGGCACGGCTGGCTTTTGATAGATGGTGGTAAAATGAGTAAATCTAAAGGAAATGTTGTAGACCCTTATATTTTGATAGAACGTTATGGTGTAGATGCTATAAGGTACTTTTTGCTTAGAGAAATATCTTTTGGGCAAGACGGCAATTTTACAAATGAAGCTTTAATAAAAAGAATAAACTCAGACCTTGCTAACGATTTAGGCAATCTTGTTTCAAGGACTATAGCTATGATAGACAAATATTTTAACAAAACATTACAAGCAGAGCAAAAAGCAACACAATACGATAAAGAAATAATATCCCTTTGCAATAATGTTATAAAAAATACAGAAGAATATATGGACAAAATGCTATTTAGTAACGCCCTTTCAGAAATTTGGGTATTTATCAAAAGACTTAATAAATATATAGATGAAACAACCCCTTGGATTTTAGCAAAAGATAAAGAAAATAACGATACTTTAGCTAATGTTTTATATATTTTGGCAGAAAGCATAAGGATTATAGCTGTGCTTATAAGCCCTTTTATGCCTAATACCCCTCATTTAATATTTAAAGGCTTATCTATTAAAGATGAAAGCTTAAAAACATGGGAAAGCTTAAAAACTTTTGGGCTTTTGCCAAAAAATATAACAGTTGATAAAATAGATATTATATTCCCTCGTCTTGATATAGAAAAAGAATTAAATAGCCTTAATAATCTAAATACAAAAAAAGAAGAAAATAAAGATATTGTATCTTTTGAAGATTTTTGCAAATTTGATTTTAAATTAGGAATAATTATAAATAGCCAAAAAATAGAAAAATCTAACAAGCTTTTAAAATTAGCTATAAAAATAGGAAAAAAAACAATAAATGTCGTTTCTGGTATCGCTAACCACTATGCCTCAGATAGCCTTATAGGCAAAAAAGTTGTTGTTTTAACCAACCTAAAAAAAGCTAAGCTTTGTGGCGAAGTTTCTGAAGGTATGATACTTGCTGCAAGTGATGATAACGGTAATTTAAAGCTTATTACTATAGATGATACAGATGATATAATAAAAGATGGAGCGGAGGTTAAATAAATTGTATTTTGATACACATGCACATTATGATGATAAAAAATATGATGAAGATAGACATGCTCTTTTAGCTAGCTTTAAGCAAAATAATATATCTCATGTTATTAATATAGGCTGTGATATAAAATCTTCTTTAGCTAGCATAGAGCTTGCTAAAAAATATGATTTTGTATACGCTAGCGTTGGTATCCATCCGCATAATGCAAAAGATACAAACGATGAAGATTATGATACATTATATAAATTAGCAAAAGACTCTAAAGTTGTTGCTATAGGAGAAATTGGACTTGATTATCATTATAATTTTTCTCCTAAAGAAAAACAAATAGAAGTTTTTACAAATTTATTAAAAATTTCTAAAAATATTACAATGCCTGTAATAATTCATTCTAGAGAAGCTTGCCAAGATGTTTTTGATACTATAAAAAAAAGTGGCGTTACAAAAGGGGTTATCCATGCCTATTCAGGCAGTTTAGAGCTTGCTAAAGAATATATAAAGCTTGGCTTTTTTATAGGGGTCGGAGGAGTTGTAACATTTAAAAATGCTAAAAAGCTTGTTGATGTTGTTAAAAATATACCTTTAGAAAATATTTTATTAGAAACAGACTCCCCTTACCTAACCCCAGAACCTTTTAGGGGTACACGTAATAATTCACAAAATTTAAAATTTGTAGCCCAAAAAATTAGTGAAATTAAACAAATAGATTCTACTTTAGTTGAAGATATTACGTTAAAAAATGCCCAAAACTTATTTTGTATAAAATAATTTATAAAAAATGTATTGCATAATTATTACAAATGTGTTAAGATATATCATGAATAAAAATTATTTATTAATTTTTAAATGATTTTATTTCTATATTATTAAAAATATGCATGTTATATTTTAATACTTATCATGGAGGGTATTATTAATGTTTAAAAAATTATGCAATCCATTTTTTGACTTAAAAAAGATGTATAAAATAATTATTTTTATTTCTATTTGCACTTCATTTTTTATTTTTGGTGCACTTACTGCATATGCTAGCACTTTTTATTCAGTAAAAATTTTTATAAATAATGAAAGAGTTGAAAGTTTTAAAACTACTTCTAAAACTGTAGAAGATATTTTAGAAGAAAGAGGTATAACTCTAGATGCAAAAGACTATATAGACACAGCTTTAGACCTTCTAATATGCGAAGATACGCAAATAAATATAATAAGAGCTAACCGCATAACATTTAATATAGAAGGCGAAGATGATGTAACTTTTACAACTAATGAAAAGTACGTTTTAACAGCGCTTGAAAGCTTCGAAGAAGAAACAGGCAGACAATTTGTCCTAAAAAATGGGCAAAGCCCAGCTAAAGATATTACAGACGGTATGACAATTTATATAATACCATATGAAGAAAATATTGAAGTAATTTCAACAGAAATACCTTTTGAAACAGTTTATGTAGATAACCCAAATCTATTAATAGGTACAGAAAATATTACAACAGAAGGATATAACGGTACAAAACAAACTACAATTAAAAAAACTTATTTAGGCGGTACTCTTACCTCTACCGAAGTTGTGTCTGAAGTTATCGATATAATACCAGTAAATCAAGTAATAGAAAGAGGTACAAAAAACCCTAATACCATCACAATAGATGGGCAAACTTTTACCTATTCTAGTGTGCTTACCATGACTTCTACCGCTTATACAGCTGGGGTAGAATCTACCGGTAAAAACCCAGGCGACCCAGGGTACGGTATAACAGCTTCTGGCTTAAAAGCAGAAAGAGGTGTTGTTGCTGTAGATACAAGCGTTATACCTCTTGGCACCCAATTATATGTAGAAGGATACGGCTATGCTATTGCTGCTGATACTGGTAGTGCTATAAAAGGTGATAAAATAGATGTATTTATTGATTCTTACAATGAAGCTATACAGTGGGGCGTTAGAGATGTTACTGTTTATATTTTAGAATAAATATAACCCTCTTTTAGAGGTTTTTTTTATGTAAAATATTGCCCTTTTATAATTAAAATAAATTAACAAATTATATCAATTATTATTAATATAAAATCTTGAAATAAAAATATATATATGTTAAAATAAATTTTATTAAAAGATTAAATATAGAGAGTAGGAACTATTTTGTTAAAAAAACATGATGATATAAGAAATATAGCGATAATTGCCCATGTTGACCACGGCAAAACAACGCTTGTTGATGAACTTTTAAAACAGAGCGGCACCTTTAGGACTAATCAAATTATTAGAGAGCGTGTCATGGACTCTGGCGATATAGAAAGAGAAAGAGGTATAACTATCCTCTCCAAAAATACTTCTATATATTATGAAGATAAAAAAATAAATATTGTTGATACCCCGGGGCATGCTGATTTTGGGGGCGAAGTTGAACGTGTATTAAAGATGGTTGATGGAGTTATTTTGGTTGTTGATGCATATGAAGGAGCTATGCCTCAGACTAAATTTGTATTAAAAAACGCCCTTTCTCTTGAGCTACCTGTTGTTGTATGCGTTAATAAAGTTGATAAACAAGAGGCAAGGCCAGAAGAAGTTGTCGATGAAATACTAGAATTATTTATAGAGCTTGACGCAACAGATACGCAGCTAGATGCCCCTTTTGTATTTGCATCTGCAAAAGCTGGCAAGGCGTCTATGGAAGCTGATAATGTTATGCAAGCTTCAGATATGAAGTGCCTTTTTGAAACAATAATTAACTATATCCCAGCTCCAACTGGTGATGAAAACGCCCCTCTTCAGCTCCTTGTTACAACTATAGATTATAATGAATATGTAGGAAGGATAGGTATCGGCAAAATAGAAAACGGAACATTAAAATCTAATCAAGACATATGTGTTGTAAACTTTAACGATACTCAAAAAAATTATAAAGCCAAAATAAATAAGCTCTATGAATATGAAGGGCTAGAAAGGGTTGAGGTAGCATCTTCAGGGGTTGGAGCTATTGTCGCTTTTAGCGGCATAGAAGATATACAAATAGGCGACACTGTAGCTGATATACAAAACCCTGTAGCTATAAAGGTTAATAAAATTTCTGCCCCGACAATTTCTATGACATTTTCTGTAAACGATAGCCCTTTTGCTGGCTTAGAGGGCAAATTTGTTACAAGCCGTCATTTAAGAGAAAGGCTTTTTAAAGAACTTAATACAGATGTTAGCCTTAGGGTAGAAGAAACAGAAAGCGCTGATGCTTTTAAGGTTAGTGGGCGTGGCGAGCTTCATCTTTCTATATTAATAGAAACGATGCGAAGAGAAGGTTTTGAATTTCAAGTATCAAGACCAGAAGTGCTATTTAAAAAAGAACAGAGCAAGCTTTTGGAACCGATGGAAATAGCAACTATAGATGTACCCGAAGAGTTTGTCGGCAGTGTTATTGAAAAATTAGGCACAAGAAAAGGCGAGCTATTAAACATGGTACCTTCTAGAGGGGACTATACAAGGCTAGAATTTAATATACCAGCAAGAGGGCTTATAGGCTACAGGAGCGAATTTTTAACCGATACAAAAGGTAACGGTATTTTAAATACAACATTTAATGACTATGCAGAATATAAAGGAGAAATAGTTAGCCGTCCGCAAGGCTCCTTAATTGCCTTTGAAAGTGGCGAGGCGGTAACATATGGGCTTTATAATGCGCAAGAAAGAGGAGATTTATTTATTTCCCCTTCTACAAAAGTTTATGCTGGTATGGTAGTTGGAAGAAACGCAAGAAGTGGCGATATGGAAATAAACGTATGCAAGAAAAAGCAGCTTACTAACACAAGAGCATCTGGCTCGGACGATGCTTTAAAGCTAACCCCTCCTATAAACATGAGCTTAGAAAAGTGCATAGAGTTTATAACAGATGATGAGCTTATTGAAGTCACCCCACAAAATTTAAGAATTAGAAAAAAAATATTAGATTCTAACCTGCGTAAAAAGCATAGTAAAAATTAGAGTATGCTAAAGGAGTTATTTTATATGGATAATTCTGATTTTAATCAAATATTTGAAATTTTAAAAGCATCTTTTGATAAAAACCTTTATAGAACATATGATAAGCAAAAAAAGCTTTTAGATAACCCAAAATATAATATAATGCCTTATAAAAAAGATAAAGATATTATCGCTTTTTTAAGCTACTGGACATTAGAAGATAATTTGCTTTTTTTAGAACATTTTGCTGTAGCTAAAAGCTATCGTGGGCAAGGTATAGGCAAAGAGCTATTTAATAAATTTCTAAAATTAGACGGCACAAAAGTTTTAGAGGTTGAGCCCCCTATCCATGATATAGATAAAAAGAGAATCAAATGGTACGAAAGCTTTGATTTTATTTTTCATGAAAATGAATATTATGTACCCTCTGTTTCTGGTAAAAATATTAAGTTAAATATAATGTGTAATATATATTTAGATGATATACTATTTGAACATATTGTTAAAAAAATATATAAAGAAGC
>CBCPNA010000049.1:0-12648 GCA_965120415.1 uncultured Bacillota bacterium
CCAGAATTTGGGGGAATGATTGTTATATCTATTATTTCACCATTACCAAGAATATATAATTTTGCATCGTATTCGCCGGAATTATAATAATAAACTTTTCCGTAAGGGTGAGAATTAGTTAAATTAATATAAGTACTAAGATAACTAGCACCTGAAAATGTAGCATTATCATAAACATAAGAAACTTCATCAGTGTTAGCATCGGCAATAACGCTGTTTGTAACAGAAGTTAAAAAATCTACATCACTTTCTAAATTTTCTAAATCTTTACTGCTTGTACTTTCAATAGCAAGTTTTGATTGACTTATTTTTGTACTTTTATTGATTAAAATATAACTTATTAGTCCTATTATAAAAATTATAATTATACTAATTAATATGATTTTATTTTTCTTTAATTTCATGTAATATTTTCTCCTTTTTTTAAATTAAATGATTTTTGGATAAATACAACACTTAATATTTAAATTTTAAAATTGTATATAATTTAAATTATATAGCATTAATAAATTATACCATCTTAATCATACAATGCCAAGATAATAAAAAATTAAATTATTTTAATATTAAAAAATAAATTTTATGTATTAGGCTTTAAAGCTGGACATTTTATATGTAATATAATGATTTTAAATAATTTAATGATAATAAAAAACTTAGAAATTAAATATCATAATACTAAAATAACGCAAAGTTGAAATATTTTAACTTCATACACAATTCCTTTACTTTTATTATAACATATAGAAAATTTTATTTAAATGTAAAAATAATAAAAAAGCCTACTTGTTTATAAAGTAAGCTTTTGATATTTTGTATGATTTTATAATATTTTAAATAAATTATGATTTTTTCTCTTTTTCTTTATTTAATTTATCTTTATGTATATATTCATAAAGTGAAGCTTTGGATATACCTGTTAAAAGAGTTATTTCTTTAATTATAAATTGATTAGAATAATACATTTTTAAAGCTGTTTCTACTTGTTTTTTATCATGAGGTTTTCTCCCCCCGACTCTTCCTCTAGCTCTTGCTGCCTCAAGTCCAGCTTTTGTATTTTCAGAAATAATATCTCTATCTAGTTGAGCTAAAGCACACCATGTAGTAAATATAAATTTACCCATAGGGGTAGTAGTATCTATTTGTTCTGTTATACTAACAAATTCTATCTTTTTTTCTTTAAATTCTTCAATTAAAGATAATAATCTTTTAGTATTTCTTCCTAGTCGATTTAATTTATAAACAACTAATGTATCACCTTCTCTAAGTTTAGATAATAATAAATTTAATTGAGGTAAATTATTTCTTGTACCGGAGCCTTTTTCTTGAAAAATTTCATCTACACCATATTTTTTTAATGCATCAATTTGCCCATCAATTACTTGTTTATCTGTACTAACTCTTGCATATCCAAATTTCATTTAAATTACCTCCTTGTAAAAAAATTAATATAAGATTTATATTCAAAAGGATAGTTTAAAAAATGATTGTTTTTTAGACTATTCTTTTAAATATAAAAATTTTAAAATTTTTATATTTAAAATAGTATTAAAAATAGTACAAAAATCAAAGTCTGAAAAATGTATTTGAATTAATGTTTTTAAAACAGTTTTTTTAAAGCAATTTTAAGTTTCATTTAAATAATTTAATAACCATTCATCAAAAGTGATTCCCGATGAAATTTTAGCAGTTGTTGTTTCTATTTCTTCTTCTTCTATTATTTCTTCTTCTAAAACATCTTCTTCCTCTTCTTCTTCTGTAGTTGTTTCTAAAATATCTTCTTCCGTAGTTGTTTCAATGAAACGTTCATATTGTTTTATTATTTTTTCTAATTCATCTATATCATCTTCTTCTGTTGTTTCTTCTATTTGTTTTGTAGAAGTTTCTTTTTTGGTAGTTGTTTCTGTAGAAGTTTCTTCTGTAGTTGTTTCTGTAGTTGTATATACAAAGTCATCTTTTATATAAATAGAAGTATATTTTTTAATAGGCGATTCAAAATATAATTTATCACCTACATTATACAATTTATATGATTCTTTTGTTACAACTCCGTTATCTTCTATTAACATATTTGTATCATCTAATATTTCAAAATTGTATACTAGTGTAGTTTCTTTTATATATTCATCTCCAAGATAATGTATTGTCATAGTATTTTCTGTAAAAGTACATTCTACTGGTATATTTGATTGATTACTGGACCAAGAACCAATAAGAAGATTTAAAGTTTCTTCATTTTTTTCTATTTGTTCATCTGAAATATCTAAAAAATAATCAGGTAATTCAATTTTACTTTTTAAGTTAATTGTATCAGAAGAATTATCTTCTGTATCTGTATCTATATCTGTAGTTATACTTGTAGCAGAAATTAATTCGGCATAGGTTTCTTCACTTTCTAAATCTTCAATGCTTGTACTTTCAGCAACAGCATTTAATTGATTTATTTTTATACTTCTATTGATTAAAGCTAAACTTATTAATCCTATAACAAAAATTATAATTACACTAATTAAAATAATTTTAAATTTTTTTGAATATATCATATAACTTATAGTTACTGAAAACTTATAAAAAGTTATGAAGTTTTATTTCAAGTATATATCTTTTTATAATATTTTGTTTTCTTGTAACATTTCCTCCTTTCTCAAAAATTTAAATATTAATATTCTGTACTGGGATTTACATCGGAATTAATAATAACACCTTCAGTGCTAAAATAAGCTTCATAATTTGCTAAGTTATCTACAAAATCATTATATTCCGCATTTTCTGTAGCACAATTTAAGTAAAATAACGGATTTAACTCTTTTCCACCTTCATAATATTGAATATGTAGATGTGGCCCAGTACTTCTACCAGTTGTTCCAACATATCCTATAACATCACCGCTAGATACATAATCACCATCAGATATAGCAGCTCCACTTAGATGTGCATATAATATTTCTGTATCATTATTATAATTTGATATTGTAACATAAATACCGTATCCATCAGGATCTTCAGCAACACTTGCATAACCAGCTGAGCCAGCTCTTACAGCAGTTCCTTCAGCCATACCTATATCAATACCGCTATGTATAGCTATTTCATTAGTGAATGGATCTACTCTATATCCATGTCTAGATGTTATATATTGACTCCAATCAAGATCAAAAGGAGCTGTTAGGTATTGTAAGCTTTTATAACTTCCGAAAAGATCAGAACTATAAACTAAAATTTTTTCTGCGTCTGTTAAATCATCGAATATTTCATTATAGAAGTAATCATCCCATGTTTTAACAGTTAAGTCTAATCTACTTGTTATTAATACAAGGGTATTGTCTAAATCATATAAATAATTATGAATTTCTTGTATTGTGTCTTCTACTTCATCATCAAGTGTATAATCACCAAATTTAGTGTATAAATAAGATATTATAGGTTCTATATCTGTATTTATCGATACATTTTCTTTAGCAGTTGCAACTTCATTTACATATACTACGGAAGCACTACTATTTAATATTTTTAATTCTAATTCAGCATCTAGTTTTGTTATATATCTATAAACTTCTTCCATTACATCTGGATCTGTTTCAACATATCCAGGTAAATATATTTCGCCAGATAGTGATGATGCATCTATTACATTGCCTTCAATACTAACTCCCATAATAGAATTTGTACTAGAGCTTGTAGCAGAATTTGCAGCCAAATACATAGTAAGTGAAAGAATAACATATAACAAAGGACACAAAAAGGCTAATAATACTTCGACAAAACAAACTGTGAATGATATATTTATTATAGCAAAAAGCGCCGACATAACACTACTAATAATAGTTGTTATTATCTTTTTATAAAGTAGTGAAAATTTATTAAATACAGCAGTAATTTTACCAAAAATTTTACCTAAAAAGCTATTTTTAAATTTATTGGCTATATTTTTTCTTACTTTTTTAAGCTTTCTAGATATAGAATTTGAAGAACCTAATGGATTTTTATTAAAAGCTGTAGATTTTTGTAAAGAATTTTTTTTGCTAAATTTTGCTTTATATATATTAACTCCATATTTACCAAGACGGTATCCATTTTTTACTGTATTTTTAGCCATTCTTCCTATTCTAGTTACAGCAGCATTAGATGTATCATCGTTCCCATCGCTGTTGCTAGCAATTCCTTTAAAAGTGCTTGCAGAACTGGATAATGTATCTTTTGCCGCAGGCATTAATACAGAATCTTTAAAAGAAGGCATAGCACTGCTAGAATTAGTGCTTTCTGATATTGATTTAATACCTAAGTTTGATACTTCAGGTTCATCATCAACTTTAAATATTTTGTTTTCTGTATCTGATGAAGATAAAATAATATTGCTAACATCAAGTCTACCGATACTTTTTTCATATTGATAATCATCATCAGCATCTTCTTCTTCATTAATTCCAAAAGATTTTTTAGATATTTTTTTAAATCCGGTATTTTCATTATCATCTTCATCATCTAACATATCTAAATCAAAATCAAAAAGCTTTATATTGTCATCAGAATCTATATCTAGATTATTTACATCGACTAATTCATCTTTTATATTAATTGCGTCTTCCATGTTGCTTTCGCTATACTTAATCATCTCGTTATTTTCTTCAGCAAATTTTACTGAAGCCCCAAGATTACCACTTTCAGTATATTTAATTGCTTGTGCTATGCCGTTATCTTCGTTACTTTTAAATACTGAATTACTCATAAGTCCCCCCTCCTTATGTGTGGATTAATATGCCTTTTTAATTAAAATTATGTTTTGCATAATATTTAATTAAATCCACTTTTTAGGAGCGGACTTTTAGGCATTTATATTTTCTGTTTCTTTCTCCATTTGTTTTTCTGCTTCTTTTTTCATTTCTTTTTCTACTTCTTTTTCTATTTCTTTATCTGTTTCTTCATTATTTACATAAACATATTTAACTCCTTTGTTTAATGAAGCTTCAGGGTTAACCCCTTTAATTTTTATCTTTGAATCTTTTTTATCTGCTTTAAGCATAGTTTTTAAATCTTTATTAGCTTTATTTTCTTTTTTGTTATCTTCATTATTTACATTTTGTTTAAGTTTTGTAACCTCTTCTAATTTAGTTGTCATCATTTTATAAAGGTTAGTATCTTGTGGGAAATTATCAATAAATGGTATTATAGACTTACCAGCAAATAATAACCCATGCCCAGATTCACTATTTGTAACAAAAGAAAGTTGTTTATTGCTTATGCTAAGAAGTTTTGCAAGCTCTAGTCTATCGTTTGTTGCTTGATTAAGCATCATAATAAAATCACTGTTTGAAAGCATACGACGAGCAAGATCTGATAAAAGAAGCGTTTCAACGTTTTGTGTTATACCGGTTGGAACAGCACCCCATTTTCTGCTCCTTGACCATAATTCAAAGAAGTATTGTGCGCTATATTCATTTGTGAAAAGAAGCTGCATTTCGTCTATATATATCCATGTACGCTTACCTTTTGATCTATTTTCAGTTATTTTGTTCCAAATTTGATCAAGTACAACTATCATACCAAAAGTCCTTAATTGTTTACCTAAATCACGCACATCATAAACAACTAAACGTTTTTTAGTATCAACATTTGTATGATTAGAAAATACAGATAAAACCCCATCTATATATATTTCTAAATCAAGCGCTAAGCTTTTAGCTTCTTCTTCAGGTTGTCTTTTAACAACTTCATAAAAATCTTTTAAAGTAGGTACTTTATTATGTTTAGGATTAGCAAAATATTTAGAATAACATATTTTACTTGCACGGCTTATTATAGAACGTTGCCCAGCAGAAAGCCCCATATTACCCCCAACTAAAAGTTCGCAAATAGTAAGGATAAACTCAGATTTCAATTGCAATGGATCTTCTTCATCGCCATAATCCATGCTACAATCCATAGGGTTAATATAGCTTTTACTACCCGCAGATATATGTACAATTTCTCCATCGAACCCTTGTGCTAAAGGTGTATATTCCCTTTCTGGATCTATTATAACAACTTCTGCATTAGGATCATTTAAAAGTACATTTATCATTTCACGTTTTGCTGCAAAGCTTTTACCAGAACCAGGTGTACCAAGTATTACCCCGTTAGGCGCTTTTAAATTATATCTATTAAAGAATATTAAGTTTCTTGAAAGTGCATTTAGCCCATAATACATACCATTTTTTTGGAAAAGCTCCATAGTCGTGAACGGTACAAAAATTGCGGTTGAAGCAGTTGTTAAAGTCCTTTCAATTTCTATATGGTTTTTACCTAATGGTAAAATACTGTTCATAGCTTCTTTTTGTAATAGATTTAATTTTGATATTTTAACATTATGTTTTCTTGCAGCAGCCATTATTTGAAATGTATTGCTTTGTAAGTCATCTATACTATCAGCAAATGTATATACAAGTAAAGTAACTTTAAACATTTGTTGATTTTGATTTTCTAATGAATGCAAAAGTTTTAAAGCCTCATTATAGCTTCTTCTTGTTTCCATAGGTACAGCAAGCTCTGTATCACGACCTTTTTGGATAGCTTGATCTTGTTTACCGGTTGCTTCCATTTCCATGAATGCTATTTGCCTTCTAACAAATTCAAGTGATTTACCTTGATCAACATTTGATATATGCATAGAAATATTCATGTTAATAGGCAAGTCTGAAAGCTCTGATATTAGCTTATCTGAAAGCTCTGTTGGTAATTCTCTAAAAAATAATACTTGTCCAAATTTGTCGTCGAAAGAAAAGTAGCTGCTTTGCCTAAAGTCAAAACTATCTGGTACAATATAAGCTTTTGTTGTTAAGTTAGATTCCAAAAGCTGACTATATTTAAATGTAAATTTGTCATCTGGCCTAAATGTGTTATGAAGTAATTCTAATCTCTCTATACCACTTAATACTTTAACTTCACAGCCTAATGATTTTAAACTAGTAACTAAATCTGTTTCGATTCTTGAAAGTGCTGCAATTGCATTTTCATAATTAGTAGCATAAGTTGAAAAAGTTAAGAATTTATCTCTAATTACACTATTTTGCCCTTCAAGCGCTTTTTGTGCAAGCATACCGTTCATTTCTTTTCTATAGTCATCTAGCATATCACCATACATATCCATAAACATGCTATCTTTGAATTCTTCTGGATCTATTTTGTGATTAATTATGCTTATTTGTAGTTTTATTGTTGGGTCGCAGTAGTTAAGAAGTTCACAATATTTTGTGAAATATTCGATTTGTTCATCTCTTCTTGCTGTTTGATAATTTATATCTGAAAACTTAATAGTTTTGCTATAAAAACCAGGTTCTATCTCGCATATACCGTCTTCAAACATTCTTCTGTATTTAACTTGGCTTAATATAGAGCGTGGATTTTCTGTTTTTCTATAGTTTTTTCTTAGCTCTTCGCTTAGCTGCTCGGAACTCTTGTTCAGCTGCTTTAATTGTTCGGCGTATTTCTTTTCTCTTTCTTTTTGTCTTTTCTTTTGTTCTTTCGTATTCATAGAATTCTTTCCTGTTTCTTTCTTCTCTTGAGTTTTCATATTCTCTTTTTTCGCTTCTTTTTTGAACAATTTCATAAATAAACTCCCCTTTCCCGTTACCTTCTTCATCTATTAATTCTACAAAATTATCTACAATTAATTCTGTGCTATAATTAAAGTAGTTTATGCCAAATATATGCTTTAAAAATAGAGCCATATATTTTTCAAATGCCATGCCTTCTTTTTTAACAAAGCCTATAGCAACAAGTGGTATAATCTCTATCATTACTACAGTACTTGAAATATCTATAGAAAAGTAAAAGATATTGTTTAATATAAAAAAACTACTAACTGAAATTACTATAGCTAAAATTAAAACTACTAGCTTTCTTAGCGAAAGGCCAAATATAATTTTTTCTTCATAATCTGTAATTTCTTTAGGAATAGAAACTGTAATCGCCATAAAAATTATGTTACTGAAAATTTATAAAAAGTTAGACTTTTTTTTAATTAATTGGATTTTTATCATTGATTTTATGTGAAAAATTGTGTATAATATATTATAGTGTATATTTTGAGTAGTATTATTTTTTAATACTATTTTTTTTGCCTATCTTTTTATAATGTTACACATTTTCTTGTAACTTCCTCCTTTTTTGTTTATTAGTATAATATAAGCCGTTGTAACATACGCCTTTTAGTGAGCGCTAAACATACTTTTTGCCACTCTACCCGAAGACATTGCTGCTAAAGCAATACATATCATATAAATAATAAGATCTAAAAATGAACTAACGCTTGCAGCTAATGTGTCAAACATAGTTACATAGAATCTAACTAATATATAAATAAGCACCCCTTGGAAGCTTAGGGCAGCAACATTTTTTAAAAAGTTTTTGCCTATTTGGCTAAATTCATCTGATGGAAAAGTTGCTATTGCTATAGGTGATACTACATAATACAGATATAACTCTATAAATCTTGCAACAGACATGATTTTTATTGCACCTGTCGCAAGCACTGAACCAACCCATGCTATAAACGCTTCTATTATTTGCACTAGGTTTGAGCCTATATCTATAAGGCTCAAAAGGCTATACCCGGTTAAGAGATTATCTATTATACTATTAACCGAAGCTTCATAAGAATTGTCATTTTGAAAAAGATTTTTAATATCAATAATAAAATCTGTACTAATCATTTGAATAAATAGAACGATTTGTGCAGACATATCTACAGCCATTTTACAAAGTATCATCTTTATAAAAGCTTTAAAAACTGGTTCTGCACCAAAAGACATATTACCGCCAGCACCTTCAACCCTCATACTTATCTTATATATTTCTAAAACAAAGAATATACAGAGTATAACATAAGCCATTGGTAAAGAAACTTGTTCTAATATTGTTGTAGCGACAGAAAATAGCGATGGGTTAAATTCGGCCATAGTTTGTGTTAAGTATGTTATTCCTGTTAAATCTACAAGTGCATTTTCAATAAACCCGGATAAAGTACTTACAATAAGTGTGCCAATGATTAAAAACATAAAATACCTCCCCCTTTGATTTAATTTTGTTATAAACCTAACTATATATAATATTAAATCCTATGACTATTTTTAAAATGTTCCAAAACTTCTACTAAAGTGTAGAAGTTTTGGAAGTTGCTTGAGAAGATACTGTTACGATACTGAAATAAGGGTACTGAAAAATGCTGCTGCTGCTACAATTAAGCCGCCACCAACTATTTGCCAAACTCCAGATTGCAAAGCTGGGCCGTTTTTATCTTTTAGAGCCGTTCCTAATATAATAACGCCCCATACAAGCCATAAAGCTCCCCCAACAGTAACAAAGTTTACTAATAACTCTATAATACTATTAAAAGCAGTTGAACCATCTACACTTACACTAATAGAACTACTTAAAATCATAAAAACCATCCTTTCTCTTAATAAAATTTAAAAATCATCCCCAGACTCTTCGTCAGAGTCATCTTCATAATCAAAATCATCATCTAAATCAAAATCATCATTAGATTCATCTTCAAAATCATCATTTAAATCAAAATTATCATTAGATTCATTTTCAAAATCATTATCTAAATTAAAATCATCATTAGATTCATCTTCTTTTTCTGTATCAGCTGTAGTAGTTTGTTCTAGCAAACTATCTAAATCAAAATCATCAAATAATTTTTCTTTATCTACATAATCATCGACTAATTCATCTAGATTTATTTCTCTAACAACTGAAACATCTTCAAAAAAAGATTCACTATCAAATTCTTGAGTTGCTGTTGCTGTAGCAGCAGCTTCTCTTATATCAAATATAGGTGCCCCACCATCATATATTTGTTTAAATCTTTTATGTGTGTTAGTTTTATACTTTTCAGATTTAAAAGGTGGTAACCCTGTTATTAAAACAAGACACTGCGACCTTTTAAGCCTTCCTATTTCTGCTGCATCTATTAAATCTCTTCCTAATATTTGATTTTGCATGCTAAAGCCGTCGCTTTGGCCTTTGCTAACACTACTATTTTGAGAATCGATAGTTGTTTTACCTATCATTTCTGATAATTGTTTTGTTGTTTTAGTTGATTTACCACCTAAAAATACTAGCGTATCGCAACAGTCGATAATTGTTTCTGCATCATCTTTATAAATAGATGTTAGCTGCGTAAAGCTTTGTAAGATTATTGTACAAGAAACTTCCCTACTTCTTATTGTACTTATAAGACGTTGGAAATCAGGTACTTTACCTATGTTTGCAAACTCATCAAATAAACATCTTACATGAACTGGTAGTTTACCGCCGTATTCATTATCAGCTTTTTCACAAAGCAAGTTAAACATTTGATACATAATCATAGCTATTAAAAATGAATATGTACTGTCTGTATCACTCATTATTACGAAAAATGCAGTTTTTCTATCGCCTAGTAAATCTAGCTGTAATTCATCAAACATCATTATTTCACGAAGTTCATCTATATCAAATGGTGCAAGCCTTGCCCCACATGATATCAAGATACTTTTCATTGTTTTACCAGCTGCTGCTTTAAACTTTTTATATTGTTTAACAGCAAGGCAGTTAGGCTTTTCAAGCTCTAAGTCCTCAAACATTATATCTATAGGGCTTTGATAATCTTCATCCTCTTCTTTAACTTTACACATTTCTATCATTTCTATCATCATAGGTATGTTTTGATCTTCTGGTGGTGCTTCATAATATAAATAAGCGATAAAAGCTGTATATAACAACCTTTCACAGTCTTTCCAAAATTTGTCTCCGGACTGTGCTCCTTCACCGTTTGTATTTTCCATTAAAACGTTTACAACCTTTAAGATATCTTTTTCTTTATTTATGTAAGCTAAAGGGTTATAATGAAGCGATTTAGAAAAGTCTATTGTATTAAAGGCTCTTAATTCAAACCCATTATTTACAAACAGGTAACCTGTTTCTGGTAATATTGTACCTTTTGGATCGGTTATAACATAGCTGCTATGTAATTGCATTAATGATGGTTTTATTTCAGAAAATGTTTTACCAGAACCAGAACCACCGACTATAACAATATTTTTGTTACGGTCTGCTTCAAAGCTTTTTACTTTTCTTACACTTATTTTTTCTGTATGTGAGAGAGGTATATTCATGTCGGGCTCTGGGTCTGTTAAAGGAAGGATATCCCTTTTTGTGCCCCATTTAGAGCTACCATGTTCAATACCTTTCATGAAATTTTTAGATACGAATATAACATAAGCTACAAGTATCCAAACTAAAATAAATCCAATGACTCCAGCAATTATTGCATTTTTTGTCTTTCCTATAACAAAAGGATTTTGCGAAATTTCAAAAGTAAAAGAAGAAAAACACAAATTTATTTTGTTTATAAAAGCTATTTCATCTGATATAGAGTCATAAATAAGAGTTATTCTGTTAAATATATAAAATGCTATGACAGAAAATATAATGCCTAGATAAGTAAATGCTTTTAAGTCTTTTTTCATTTCTAACATTTTTTATAAGCTCCCCCTTTACCTATAAAATTTGAGTTAAAATTTTGTCACTAAGTGTTACCAATCAAGAGGAGTTGGCGCTCTTTATAGCTTGTATATTTGAATATTAAAAATATAGTTACATTGTAGGTTGTATCCTTTTTTTGTTAGCGCTTAAAGAACCTATTGATAAATCTTGTTTTTTCTCTTTTTCTCTCTTCATTGCTCTTTCTATTGCATCGTTCATTTTAAGTGACATATTTGCTTTTCCTAATGACTGTTGAATGTCATCAAGTCTCTTTTTAAAGTTTTCAATAGATTGATCTTTCACTTTTTGTGAAAGTGTTTTAAAATCATTTGTAAATTTAATATCAATAATAAATTCATCATTATTGTTTATGTGTGCATCAGATATTTCAATACCAACTTTTTTTGCTTCGGCTTGTAGTTCGTTAAATTTAAACCATGTACTTTGTTCTGCTGCTGTTTTTGGATTAAATGGTTTCATTGTTGCGTAACTTTTTTTAGCGTCGTCTTTTTCGATAGTTTTAAGTTTGTTTTTTGAATTTTCTTGATTTTTTTCAGTTTTGCTGGAAGAAAGTTGACTTTTGCTACTTTCTTCTTCTTTGCTTTTTGTTAAACTTTCTTTAGCTTTGTTATACATCCATTTAATCGCCGCTAATAAATACTTTAATGCATCGAAGAAAAGCTTTGAAATAACTCTTAAAGCTTCTTGTGATGAATCGCCCACGTAAATCACCTCACATTCTTTTAAATTTAATTTCAGACATCGTTTTATAGACTATATAATATACTATTTAAATTATTTTGTCAATATATAATTTTTTTTATTAAGTTTATTTGACATTTTTAGTTTTATGTGGTACAATAATTAAAAGTACTAAAACTTTCCTAGTATAGCTAAAGTAGCTTGATTGGAAAAGGTACATATAGTTTATCAAAATAGCAAAACTCCTAAATTTTAGGATAAATTGCTTAAAATAACCTTGATTATTTAACTTAAATATTTTAGATAAACAATAATAAACTAAGGGGAATTACATATATAAATCCCTATTTAAGTGTTATACACAAACAAAATTATAAAGAAGGTTATTAAATGGCTAAAATTATATCAATAGCAAATCAGAAAGGCGGAATTGGCAAA
>CBCPNA010000050.1:0-38517 GCA_965120415.1 uncultured Bacillota bacterium
ATTATAATTTTTTATCCATCTATATAATGTTGAACTTGATATTTTATATTCTTCCATTATTTTGTTTGCTGACTTACCTTTATTATATAGCATTACTATTTGTTTTTTTAATTCTTCTTCATATCTCATTTTATTTTACCTTACCTTTCAATACATTATTATATTATATCATATCATCTCCTACATTTTTTTGTATAATTTATTATAACCTATCCACCACGTGTAAAACACATGGTATTCTTTATATAATAAGAAAAAGACACCAAAAGGTGTCTTTTTTGTGCTAAAAAGCTATGATAGGATATTATTGTAAAACAACAGCTTTTTCTCCGAGCATATTTTGTAAATCTTTTATTAAATTATCTGATACTAAAACTCTAAAATTTTCTTTTAACATAAGTTTTGTTTTTTTGCTTTCATCATAAATAATAACAGGGGTAGTACCTTTATTTTTTAATATAATATTATTTATATCATCTAATGTAATATTAGAATTTTTGGCTATTTTAAGCCATAAAGTTTTTGTATTTGAAATTTGCTCATAAGATTTTACTAAAGATGCAATAACTTTTGGGGGCTGATCTTCAGAAATGCTTGCTTTGCCTTCTATTATAATTACGGAGTTTTCTTTTAATAAAGTAGAATATTTAGAAAAAGTTTCAGGAAATAAAATTATTTCTAAAATACCAAATTCATCTTCTATATTTAAAAAAGCCATTTGTTTATTTGTTTTTGTAAATTTTATAGAAATTGTGTTTATAATACCACCAACAATGACATTTTGTCCGTCTTTAACTTTATATTCAAAATCTTCTTTAAAAAAACTAAGGCTTTTGTTGCTCACGTTTTTATTTAAAAATTGTATATATTCATCTAAAGGATGTCCACTTATATATACCCCTAGCATTTCTTTTTCTATAGCTAGTATTTCTTTTTTATCAAATTCTTTTATATCAGGTAAGTTGTCATCTAATATTAAGTCGGCGCTGTCATCGTTTAAAGAAAATAAGTCTATTTGCCCTGATGCGACATTTCTTTTTGTATAGTTTATACCATCATAAATTTTTTTATAAACAAAAAAGTATTGCGAACGCTTACCACCTAAAGAATCTAAAGCCCCAACTTTTATAAGAGATTCTATAGCTCTTGTATTAAGCTCAGAAGAAAGCCTTTTAAAAAAGTCGGTCATGCTTTTATATTTGCCGTTTGTTTCTCTTTCTTTTACTAAAGCTTTTATTAAATTTTTGCCAACATTTTTTATAGCTAAAAGGCTAAACCTTATTTGATTGTTAGATACGCTAAAACGCTCAAACCCTTCATTTATATCAGGGGGCAAAAGCTTTATGTCCATCTTTTTTAAATCATGGATATATTCAGAAATTTTAGTTAAATTGTCTGAAACGCTAGTTAAAAGAGATGCCATAAATTCTACTGGGTAAAAAGCTTTAAGCCATGCTGTTTGGCAAGCTATTACAGCATATGCCGCTGCATGCGATTTATTAAATGCATATTTTGCAAAATCTACCATTTCTTCAAATATTTCATTTGCAACATTTTCCGGTATACCTCTTTTTATACAACCGTCAACTTCATTTTCTATACCAAAAATAAAGTTTTTTCTTTCTTTTTCCATTATATCTTCTTTCTTTTTGCCCATAGCACGCCTTAAAAGGTCACTTCTTCCTAATGTATAGCCAGCAAGCTCTTGCACAATTTGCATAACTTGCTCTTGATACACAATACAGCCATAAGTCGTTTTTAAAATAGGCTCTAAAAGAGGGTGGGTATATTTTATTTCTGTTTTTTTATTTTTACCAGCTATATATTTTGGTATAAAATCCATAGGGCCAGGGCGATAAAGAGAAAGCCCTGCTATAATATCTTCTATACAATCTGGGTTTAAATCTTTCATAAATTGCTTCATACCAGGGCTTTCTAGCTGAAAGACACCATCTGTATTACCACTTGCAATAAGGCTAAAAACTTTTTTATCTTCATAATCTATATTATGTTCATTTAATTTAAGGTCGTGTATTCTATTAATTTCTTCAAAACTATTTTTTATAACAGTTAAAGTCCTAAGCCCTAAAAAGTCCATTTTTAAAAGCCCTAATTCTTCAAGAGTTGTCATAGGGTATTGTGTTGTTATAACACCATCGTTTGTATTTAAAGGGACATAATCCATAACATTTTTATCGCATATAACAACGCCTGCGGCGTGGGTTGAAGCGTGACGAGGTAGCCCTTCTAGCTTTAAAGACATGTCAATTAAATTTTTAACTTTATTATCATTTTTATATATTTCTGAAAGCTCATGATTTTGCTCAAGAGCTTTTTTAATAGTTATTTTAAGCTCCATAGGTATCATTTTGGCTATTTTATCGACATCAGCATAAGGCATGTCTAAAGCACGCCCAACATCTCTTATAGAATTTCTTGCAGCCATCGTACCAAAAGTTATTATTTGAGAAACATGCGATGCACCGTATTTTTCTATAACATAGTTTATAACATTTTGCCTTTTTTCATAGCAAAAATCTATGTCTATATCAGGCATACTAACCCTTTCAGGGTTTAAAAATCTTTCAAATATAAGATTATATTTAATAGGGTCTATATCTGTTATTTTTAAAACATACGCAACAATGCTACCAGCGGCAGAGCCACGCCCGGGGCCTACTATTATGTTAGCATCTTTAGCGTATTTTATAAAGTCCCATACAATTAAAAAATAATCGACAAACCCCATATTTTTTATTATATCAAGCTCATAATTAAGCCTTTCTTCTAAATATTTTGTTATATTTTTGTATCTATCCAAAAGCCCTTTTTGGCAAATTTGTTTTAAATATTCAAAAGAATTTGTATTTTTCGGTAGTTTAAAAATAGGAAGCTTATAATTATTAAATTCTATATCGACATTACATCTTTTTGCTATTTTGTATGTATTTTCTAAAGCATCTTTTGCATAAGGAAAAAGCATAAGCATTTCTTCTTTAGATTTTAAATAAAATTCATCAGTAGAAAAACGCATTCTGTTTTCTTCTAAAACAGTCTTACCAGTCTGGATACATAAAAGGATATCATGGGCTTTTGCGTCGTCTTTATTAATATAATGTACATCATTTGTACAGACAAGGGGGATATTTGTTTCTTTGCTAATTTTTATAATATTTTCATTAATAATTTGTTGTTCTTCTATACCGTGGTCTTGTAATTCTAAAAAAAAGTTGCCTTTACCAAAAATTTCGTTATATGCTAAGGCAAAATCTTTAGCCTTTTCATAATCATTAGCTAAAATGTTCCTTGCAATAGAAGACGCCATACAAGCACTTAAAGCTATAATACCTTTATTATACTTTTTTAAAAGCTCCATATCTACGCGTGGCTTATAATAAAAGCCTTCTGTAAAGCTTAAAGAAACAAGCTTTATCAAGTTTTGGTACCCTTCGTTTGTTTCAGCTAAAAGCACAAGATGATAGTTTGTATTTTCTTTTTTGTATATTTTATCAAACCTAGAGCCAGACGCAACATAAACTTCGCAGCCCAAAATAGGTTTTATGCCAGCTTTTATAGCGGCTTTATAAAAATCTATAACACCATACATAACCCCATGGTCTGTTATAGCTATAGAGTCCATATTTAATTCTTTTGTTTTTAAAATAAGGTCGTTTATTTTGGAAGAACCATCTAGCAAGCTATATTCTGTATGGACATGCAAATGTGTAAAATTTAAACTTTCCATAACTCACCTAAATCAAAATATCTTAATATAAATATAATACAAAATAAAAAAAAAGTAAAGCATTTTTAAAACAACCTCATATTTAAAAAAATTTATCATAAAAATAAATATATAAGTAATATAGGAGGTTTAAATATGGAAGATAATAAACATAATATTTTTATAAATGATAGAAAAGATATAAAAGTCAGCGGAGTTTTAGATGTTATATCTTTTGATGAAGAGATGGTTGTTGTAGAAACAACCCTTGGTATAATGATATTAAAAGGAAAAAGCTTTCATATAAAAAGGCTAGATTTAAATAACAAGGAGCTAGAGATAGATGGAGAAATAACTAATCTAATGTATGAAGAAAAGGACACCTATAGCAAAATATCAGGAGGATTTTTAAGCAAAATATTTAAATAATAGAGGTGAAAATTATTGATACTATCTTTTTCATTTCAGCTAAAAATTTTTATAACAGCTATTTTAGCTGGTATGTTTATGGGCTTTTTTTATGATAATATAAAATTTTTAAGAAAAGTTTTTTTGCATAAAAATATATTTATACAAATAGAAGATATAATATATTGGATAAGCATGGCTATTTTAACATTTTTAACTGCACTTTATCAAAACAATGGAGAAATAAGGCTATTTTTTATATCAGGGATAATTATAGGTATGATAGTATACTTTTTATTATTTAGCAAATTTTTAAATAAAATATACGATAAAATTTTATATTTTATTAAAATATTTTTAAAAAAATATATTTTAGCACCATTAAAATCATTATTAATACCTTTTAAAAAATTAATTAAAAAATTAAAAATAAAAATTAAAGCTATTTTAAAAAAACTATTGCAAAATATTAAAAAATATGAGAAAATACATAACAACGATTGTACGGAGGAAAATAATGAAAGGTAAAAAGTTTTTTAAATTTAATAATCTATATTTTATAATTATGATATTTATAATTATTGCTTTTTACGTTTACTTAAATTATCAATACAATATTTTAAAAGCATATTCTGCAAGTATAGAAGAATTAAATAACCAGATAGAAGAGCAAAACAGCTTGCAAGAGGAGCTTACAAAACAAAATGAATACAAAAATAGCGATGAATATATAGAAAAGCTAGCAAGAGAAAAGCTTGGTATGGTTAAAAGCGATGAAATAGTATTTTATAATTCTAACAAATAATTTTAATTTATAGTATTAAGCCATTCTTTTACAATTTTATCAAAATTATAACTAAATGTTTCTTTTTCTACACTATTTTTTGCGAGTAAGTTAGCAGTTTTTAATACTTCTCCATTTAATAAAATACTAACAGTGCCTACTTTCATATTTTTATAAATAGGTGCTTTTAGATTATCTAAAATATCTACTTTTATTTCTAAAATTTCTTCTTCTTCATCTGTAAGAGGTAAGATTATATCTTCTTTTAAATATGCTTCTACAAAATCTTCTATTCCATCATATACTTTTGCTTTTTCGCAAAAATCTTCAGCTTTTAAAACAGTTTTGTATTCATAATTTTCAAAGCCGTAGTTTAAAAGCTCTTTTGTATCTATCCATTTTTGCTCTTTACCGCTATTGCCGTATCCAGCCCCAAGTACAACAGATATTAAAGCAAGGTTATCTCTTGTGGCAGAGCCGACAAAGCAATGCCCCGCACCACCTGTGTACCCTGTTTTAACTCCATCGGCACCAGCATATTCTTTAAGTAATCTATTTTTATTAACAAGGCTATAAGATGATTTATCTGTATTAAAAGAAACTTGATTTGTATTTATTATAGCTAAAAATGTTTCATTTTCTAGTGCATATTTTGTAATTATGGCCATATCATATGCTGTAGAATAATGATTTTCGCTATCTAAGCCATTAGGAGTTTCAAAAGAGGTATTTTTAGCCCCTATTTGTTTTGCTTTTTCTGTCATTAAGTCGCAAAAAGCTTCTACGCTACCAGATACATGTTCTGCTATAGCTATAGCGGCGTCGTTTGCTGATTCTAACATTAATCCATATAAAAGCTCTTTTAGTTTTATTTGTTCGCCTTCTTTTAAAAACATTTTTGTTTTTGGAGCTTTTGTTGCGTTTTGGCTAACTGTAACAATATCATCTAAGTTGCAATTTTCTATAGCCAAAATAGCAGTCATAATTTTTGTTGTGCTAGCCATTTTAAGAGGAGTATGTTCATTTTTGGCATATAAAATACGCCCAGTTTTTCTATCTATCAAAATTGCGGCGTTTGATACAGGAGAAGGGGTATTTGCAAAAACGCTATTACAAAATATAAATAAAGCTAAAAAAAATACTAATAAATTTTTCATATTAAAACTCCTTTAATAAAAAAGTATATTAGTATTTTTACCTAAAATAAATAAATTATTAAAACAAATTAAATATAAGCAATACTAAAAGCCCTAAAAAAATTCTATAATATCCAAAAGGTTTAAAATCATGTTTTTTAATATATCCAACTAAAAATTTAATAGCAAAAACAGAAACAATAAAAGAAACAAATGTTCCGGTTAATAAAATAGATAATTCCATATATGTATAACTAAAGCCAAATTTTAAAAGCTTTAAAAAGCTAGCTCCAAGCATTACTGGTATAGCAAGAAAAAATGTAAATTCTGTCGCTATAACCCTAGAACAGCCAAGCATAAGCCCCCCAGCTATAGTAGCCCCAGAGCGTGATGTACCTGGTATTAAAGCTAGAACTTGAAATAAGCCTATAAAGAAAGCTGTCTTATAAGGCAAACTATTTAAAGATTTAATTCTAAAATTTTTATCTTTAAATGAGTTTTCTATATATATATAAAGTATACCGTATAAAATAAGCATAATAGCAACTGTTTTATAATTATAAAATAAGCTGTCTATTAAATCATCAAATAAAATACCGATAACACCAGCTGGTATACAAGAAAATATAACTTTATACCAAAGGGTTAATATTTCTTTTTTTTGCTCTTTTGGCTTATTAAAAGGATATAATTTATTAAAATAAATAAATAAAACAGCCAAAATAGCCCCTAATTGTATAACAACAAAAAACATTTCTTTGAAGCTTTCTGAAGTGTTAAGATGCAAAAACTCATCTATTATAATCATATGTCCTGTGCTACTAATAGGGAGCCACTCTGTTATACCTTCTACAATACCTAAAAAAATAGATTTTAAAATTTCTAAAAAAAATTCCATATTTCCTCCTATGAATAGCTTTTAAATTAAGAAAATTATTAAAATAATTATATAAAAATTAACAAAAAATATGCTATAATAAAACATAATCAGTACAATAAGAGTAATAAAAAATTTTTAAAATGTCAATAACTTAATAAAAATATATAAAATATTTTATAAAAAAGGCATTTAGCCCAGTGTATCAATTGCTTAAAATAATACTTGAATATAAAGGTAATTCGTGATACAATGTATAATAAATAAAGCTTATAAATATATAATCATTTATATAGCTACGCTTTTTGTGCTTAATTAACAAATTTTAATAATATCAAATTATATAAAAGACTTTTAAATGCAAATATATATATTTATAAATAGCTTATTTTTATAAGCTAATAAATGTGTTTTGGCTTTTTATGCAAGCCTTCACATTAAAATTTATTAAAATAATATGTTTAAAAATAATATGTTTAAATCGGAGGTTATTTATGGAAAAGTTATTTCCGGAGCATATAGCTATTATTATGGACGGAAATGGACGTTGGGCAAAAAAAAAGAAACTACCTAAAAAGCTTGGGCATAAAGCTGGAGCAGAGGCTTTAAAAAACATTATACAATATTTAATAAATACAAACGTAAAACATTTAACTGTATACGCTTTTTCAACAGAAAATTGGAAAAGAAGCAACGAAGAAGTAAACGACCTTATGAATCTTTTAAGAGAATATATATTAAAATATATAAAAGAAAACAACGATTCTAACGTTAAAATAGATACAATAGGCGATTTAAGCGTCTTGCCAAAAGACCTTGTTGCAGACATTTTAAAGCTAAAAGAAATGTCTTATAGCAAAACAGGCTTAAATTTGCATATAGCTATTAATTACGGTGGTAGAGATGAAATAATTAGAGCTATAAAAAGTATGTATAAAGACATTTCTTTGAACAAGCTAAAAGCAGAAGATATTTCAGAAAGTTTATTTTCATCATATTTAGACACAAAAGATTATAAAGAGCCAGAAATAATAATAAGAACTAGCGGAGAATTTAGGCTTAGCAATTTTTTAACTTGGCAATCTGTTTATAGCGAGCTTTTTTTTGTAGAAAAGTTTTGGCCAGATTTTACATACAAAGATTTAGAAGAAGTGATTTATTTATACCAAAAGCGAGAAAGAAGATTTGGCGGAAGGAGTTAATTATAAATGCTAGTCAGGATACTTTCAGCAGTTTTATTATTTCCTATATTATTTATATTAGTTGCATTAGGAGATATATATTTAAAACTAGGCACTATGTTTGTATCTTTAATAGGGCTTTATGAATTTTATAAAGCTACTCATAAAAAAATAAGAATTTTACATATTTTAGGCTTTTTGCTTACGATTATTTATTTAACAATATTAAAAACACCCCTTATAAAATATTTTGACATTACTATTATTATGTTTGTATTTATATTTTTATCTTTAACAGTTATACAAAATAAAAAAATTGATATATACGACATATCTTTAACCTTATTTGGCTTTTTTTATATAACATTTATGTTTTCTACAATATATCTAATAAGAAGTTTTGAAAATGGTTTTATTATGGTATGGATACCTTTTATATGTGCATGGACTTGTGATACAGGAGCATACTTTATAGGCAAAGCTTTTGGCAAACATAAAATAAGTAGCTTAAGCCCAAAAAAAACTGTAGAAGGGGCAATAGGTGGTGTATTATTTTCTATGATATTTTGTGGATTGTATGGATACATTATAGCTATAAGCAGTTTTAATATAAGAGCATTATTTATGGAAAAATGGACATATGTTTTATTATTTTCTTTTATAGGATTTGCTGGTTCTATATTAGCACAATTAGGAGATTTAGCTGCATCTGCTATAAAAAGAAGATTTGATATAAAAGATTACGGCAAAATCATACCTGGGCATGGAGGTATTTTAGATCGTTTTGATAGTGTTATATTTACTGCCGGCGTAACTTACGTAATCATTAAACTTTTGGCGGCATAATTATTTTAATGGAGGTAAAATGAAAAATGTTATAATATTAGGGTCAACAGGCTCAATAGGTACTCAAGCTTTGGAAGTTATAAAAAATTTAAAAAATATTAAAATAATAGCTTTATCAGCAAATAAAAATATAGAGCTTTTAGAAAAACAGGTAAGAAGAGTAAAGCCTTTAATGGTTTGTGTTTTTGATAAAAAAAAGGCAATTGAGTTTAAAGAAATCATTAAAGATTTAAATATAAAAGTCTTATTTGGCCTTGAAGGACTTATAGAGCTTGCATGCTATAAAGATTATGATATTTTATTAAATTCTTTAGTTGGGAGTATTGGGCTTTTGCCAACTATAAAAGCTATAGAAAATAAAAAGGATATAGCGCTTGCTAATAAAGAAACTCTAGTTACTGCTGGAGAAATTGTTATGCAAAAAGCTAAAGAAAATAATATAAGCATATATCCTATAGACAGTGAACACTCTGCTATATTCCAATGTTTGCAAGGAGGAAATATAAAAGAGGTAAGCAAAATTATTTTAACTGCATCTGGAGGAGCTTTTAGAGATTATGAAAGCATAGAACAATTAAAAAATGTTACCATTTCGGACGCTTTAAAGCACCCTAACTGGAGCATGGGTAAAAAGATAACTATCGACTGCGCAACCCTTATGAATAAAGGGCTAGAGGTAATAGAGGCAAAACATTTGTTTGATTTGCCTTTAGAAAAGATAGATGTTTTGATACATCCAGAAAGTATTATACATTCTATGATAGAATATGAAGATAGCGCTATAATAGCCCAGCTAGGTACCCCAGATATGAAAGTGCCTATACAATATGCTTTAACATATCCAAAAAGGATTAAAAATGATTTTGAAAAGCTAGATTTTTTTAAAATAAAAAGCTTAACATTTAAAGAGCCTAATTACAAATTATTTCCTTGTTTAAAGCTAGCTTTTGATGCTATAAAAATAGGTAAAACTATGCCAGCTGTATTAAACGCTAGTAATGAAATTGCGGTTTTAAAATTTCTAAAAGGCGAAATAAGCTTTAATGATATACCTATTTTAATAAAAAAGGCTATGATGCAACATATACCAAAAGAAAAATATAAACTAGAAGATATTATAGCAGCAGATGAGTGGGCAAGGGGCTATACATTAAATTTATAAACAAAGAGGTGGTAAAATGGTTATAATTATTTTTATATTAATATTTGGTATTATTATAGCAGTGCATGAGCTAGGTCATTTTATTGCGGCTAAAAGCTGTGGCGTATTTGTAGAAGAATTTGCTATAGGTATGGGGTATTCTATTTTTTCTTTAAAAAAGAAAGACACTTTATATTCTATTCGTATTTTGCCTTTTGGGGGCTATTGCAAAATGAAAAATGAAGATGAAAAAAGCGATGATGAAGATAGCTTTTCAAATGCTACAAAATTAAAAAAATTCATTATTTTGTTTGCAGGAGCATTTATGAATTTTTTGCTTGCTGTATTTATATTTTTTATAATTTCTCTTTTTTCTTATATATCTACAACAAATATAGAATCAGTTGCAGAAAATTCTCCAGCTTATGAAGCTGGCTTACAAGCAGGCGATAAAATTTATAAAATAAATGATAAACGTGTCAGAATTTTTGAAGATATATCTTATTTAATACAGCTAGAAGGCGATAGCACAATAAAAATGACTGTTGAAAGAGATAATGAATTGTTAGATTTTTATGTAACACCTAGCTTGCAAGACGGAAGTTACATAATAGGTATTTATTCAAATGCGAAAGCGCCTTTTATATCAAAAGGCTATGAAGGGTTAGAAAAGAGTACCTTTTTTGAGGCGATATATAATGGCTATTGGAAAACAGTGTTTACAGTTAAATCTATATTTGAAGGGCTTATAGATTTAGTATCATTTAATGTAGAGCTGAAAGATATAACAGGGCCTATAGGACTTGCCCCAATAATAGGAGAAACATATGCAGAGGCAATAACCTATGGTATAAAATCAGTAATTTTAACAATGCTTAACTTAACAGCTATTTTAAGCTTTAACATAGGTATTATAAATTTGCTCCCTATACCAGCTTTAGATGGAGGGCGTATTTTATTTTTGTTTATAGAATTAATAAGAAGAAAGCCTATACCACCAGAAAAAGAAGGAGTTATACATTTTGTAAGCTTTGTTATATTAATAGCTTTTGGTATTCTTATAGCATTTAAAGATTTATTTGCTATTTTTTAATTATAAAGAGAGGTTAAAATGGATAATTATATAAAAAGAAAAAATACAAAAGAAGTTTTGATAGGTGATGTTAAAATAGGTGGTAATAATAAAATAGCGATTCAGTCTATGTGCAATACAAATACAGAAAATGTAAAGCAAACTGTTGCTCAAATAAACGCACTTGAAAAAGAAGGATGTGAAATAGTAAGAGTAGCTATTTTAGATGAAGATGCTGCTTTAGCTTTACAAGAAATAAAAAAAGATATAAACATACCTTTGGTTGCTGACATACATTTTGATTACAAATTAGCTATAAAAGCTATAGAAAATGGGGCAGATAAAATAAGGATAAACCCGGGTAATATAGGGGCAGAAGATAGGGTAAAAGCTGTTATAAAAAAAGCAAAAGAAAAGGATATACCTATAAGGATAGGGGTTAATTCTGGTTCATTAGAAAAAGAAATTTTTCGAAAATATGGTAAAATAACTCCAGATGCACTTGTAGAAAGTGCTTTAAAAAATATAGATATTTTAAAAAAATATGATTATGAAAATATAGTTGTTTCTATAAAATCTTCTAATGTAAGTTTTTGTATAAAAGCATATTCTATATTATCAGAAGAAATAGATTATCCACTTCATGTTGGTATTACAGAGGCTGGTACTATATATAGTGGTATAATAAAATCTTCTGTTGGGCTTGGCGCTATTTTGGCAAAAGGTATAGGCGATACTATTAGAGTATCTTTAACAGGTGACCCATTAGAAGAAATAAAAGCAGCAAAGCAAATTTTGAAAGCTTTAAATATAAGGCAATTTGGCGTAGATTTTGTATCTTGCCCAACATGTGGGCGTACAGAAATTGACCTTATAAAAATAGCAAATGAAATTTATAGCTATTGTGAAAAAATAGATAAAAACATAAAAGTAGCTGTTATGGGCTGTGCTGTTAATGGGCCTGGAGAGGCTAAAGACGCTGATATAGGTATAGCTTGTGGCAAGGGTTATGGACTTATTTTTAAAAAGGGCAAAATTTTCAAAAAATTACCTAAAGATTTAATTGTACAAGAGTTTTTAAAACTAATAGAAGAAATATAATATAAGAAATATAATTAAAATTTTGAAAGAAGTGTTTTTTTTTGGAACAAAAATTATTTTCTGTTGTTTTTGAAAAATTAAATCTTTCTGCTAATGTTAAAGCTGTTTTAAAAGAATGTTATGTAGATTCAATAAATTTGTTTACAAAAGATAAAACATTAACTATTTTATTAAGCTCCCCAAAAGTTTTGAACGAAGAGTGCCTTAAAGATTTTAAAGAAGACTTGCAAGAAAACTTTTTTGGGCTAGAAGATATAAAAATATCTTTAAAATACAATTTAAACAATACATGTAATTTTGAAAAAATAAAAAGTATATGGCAAAATATATTAAATTTTGTTAAAGAAAGTAGCATTATTTGTTTTAATATTTTAAATAATTCTACATTTGAGGTAGAAGATGAAATAATAAATATAAATTTAGCAGCATTTTCTAAATTTGTGTTTAAAGCTAAAAAAATAGATAGCTTAATATCACAAATTTTAAAAGAAAGATTTGATATAAATTTTAAAATTAATTTTAATGACCCAGCTAAGCCATCATTTATTATATCTAATAAGAGAGAAATACCAAGAAGAATTGAAAATAATCAATACAATAATCAAAATAGCAATCAAAATAATAATGCAAAAATAGATATACAAAATACAAATTATAAAGCTAAAAAAACCAAAAGAAGTAAAGGATTTAAGCTAAATATCAAAGAAGAAATTTTGGAAGAGGCTGTTTGTATTAAAAACAATATTTTAGAAGGAGAAACAATAGTTATAAAAGGGGTTATATTTAATCATACTATTATAGAAACAAAAGACGGTAAGCTTATTATGAAAGCAGATATTACAGATAATACATATGCTTTAAGTTTTAAATTTTTTATAGGAAAAGAAGAATTAGAAAAATACAAAAGCACAATGAAAGATGGCAATTATGTTAAGCTTAAAGGGATTATACAATATGACGATTATACAAAAGAGCTTATATTAATACCTAAAGAAATAGCAAATGAAGAGCCACCAGAAATAAGGCAAGATTTAGCTAAAGAAAAAAGGGTTGAGCTACATTTGCATACACAAATGAGCAAAATGGACGCTGTATCTTCTGTTAAATCGCTTTTGGAAAGGGCTGCAAAATGGGGGCATAAAGCTATAGCTATAACAGACCATGCTGGTCTTCAGGCATATCCGGATGCTATGGATGTATCTAAAAAGCTTGGTATAAAGGTTATATACGGACTAGAAGCATATTTAGTCGATGATTTAAACGATATAGCGCAAAATGTTAAAGGGCAAAATATTCTTGATGAATATGTTGTTTTTGATATTGAAACAACAGGCTTAAATAGAGAAATTAATAAAATTATAGAAATAGGGGCTGTAAAAATAAAGGATGGTAAAATTATAGACAAATTTTCATCTTTTGTGAACCCTAATGAAAAGCTTTCAGATGAAATAATAAATTTAACTAAAATAACAGATGACATGCTTTTAGGCGCTGAAGAAGAAAATACTGTTTTGCCAAAATTTTTTGAATTTTTTAAAGATAGTGTTTTAGTTGCGCACAACGCCGAATTTGATATAGGCTTTATAAAAAAATGGGCAGAAAGGAATAATAAAACGCTAGAAAATACCGTTTTGGATACATTAGGGCTTTCTAGAGCTATCTTTCCAGAAATGACAAAACATACATTAAATGTAATAGCAAAAAAACTAAATATTTCTTTAGAAAATCATCATAGAGCAGTAGACGACGCAAATGCGACGGCAGAAATATTTATAAAATTTATAAATATACTTAAAGATGAGTATAATATAAATAATTTAGAACAAATCAATAAGCTAGCAAGAACAAATATAGATGTTAAAAAATTAAGACCACACCACGCTGTTATTTTGGTTAAAAATCAAGTAGGGCTAAAAAATTTATACAAGCTTGTTTCAAAATCAAATTTAGAATATTTTTTTAGAGATCCACGTATACCAAAAAGTGAATTTTTGCAACATAGAGAAGGACTTTTAATAGGCACTGCTTGCTCCAGCGGAGAATTTTATGACGCTGTTTTAAACAATGCTTCAAAAGAAAAAATAGAAAAGCTTGCAAATTTTTATGACTATTTTGAAATACAGCCAGTATTAAATAATGAATTTTTAATAAAAAATGAAAAAGTTTCTAATGTAAATAGTATAGAAGATTTGCAAAATATAAATAAGCAAATTTTGGAATATGGTAAACAATACAACAAGCTTGTTGTTGCGACAGGCGATGTTCATTTTTTAGACGAAGAAGATAGCTATTTTAGAAAAATTATACTCCATTCTAAAGGCTACAAAGATTATGAAAGCCAGCCACCTTTATATTTTAAAACAACAGATGAAATGCTTAAAGAATTTGAATATTTAGGTAAAGAAGATGCTTATGACGTTGTTATTAAAAATACTAATTTAATACTTGATATGATAGGAGATGTTTTGCCTATTCCAGAAGGCACTTATCCTCCTGTTATAGAAGGTGCCGATGAAGAATTAAAAAATATTACGATAAGCAGAGCAAAGCAAATTTATGGCGAAGATTTGCCAAGAATAGTTAAAACAAGGCTAGAAAGAGAGCTAGATTCTATCATAAAAAATGGATTTGCTGTTTTATACATTATAGCACAAAAAGTAGTATGGTTTTCTAACCAAAACGGCTATATAGTTGGCTCTAGGGGGTCTGTTGGTTCATCTTTTGTAGCAACAATGGCTGGTATAACAGAAGTTAACCCTTTGTCACCACACTATATTTGTAAAAATTGTAAATATTCAGATTTTGAATCTGAAATTGTATTAAAATGTGCTGGTAATTCGGGTTGGGATTTGCCAGATATGGATTGCCCAAAATGTGGATGCAGATTATATAAAGATGGACACGATATACCTTTTGAAACATTTTTAGGCTTTGAAGGGGATAAAGAGCCAGATATAGATTTAAACTTTTCAGGCGAATTTCAGGCAAAGGCACATCAGTATACAGAAGAATTATTTGGTAAAGATAATGTTTTTAAAGCTGGTACAATAGGTACACTTGCGGATAAAACAGCGTATATATTTGCTAAAAAATATGCAGAAGAAAATAATATAAAAATGAACAATGCAGAGCTTTCTAGGCTTGCTTTAGGTTGTGTTGGTATAAAAAGGACAACAGGGCAACACCCAGGAGGGCTTATGGTTGTACCTAAATATAAAGAAATATACGATTTTTGTCCTATTCAGCGCCCAGCAGATGATCCAAAATCAGATATTATAACAACACATTTTGATTATCATTCTATCAGTGGGCGTATATTAAAGCTAGATTTATTAGGGCATGATGTACCAACAATTTTAAAAATGCTTAAAGATTTTACCAATTTTGATCCTTTAGATGCTCCAATGGACGATAAAGAAACAATGTCTTTATTTGTTTCTCCTAAAGCTTTAAACCTTACAGAAGAAGATATAGAGTGCAAGACAGGTACATTAGGTTTACCTGAATTTGGTACACCTTTTGTAATACAAATGCTTATAGATACAAAACCTAATAGCTTTTCTGATTTAATAAAGATATCAGGACTTTCTCATGGTACAGACGTATGGTTTAACAACGCTCAAGATTTAATAAAAAATAATATAGCAACATTAAAAGAAGTTATACCAACAAGGGACGATATAATGGTATATTTAATATTAAAAGGGCTAGAAAATAAGCTAGCTTTTACCATTATGGAATCTGTAAGAAAGGGTAAAGGTTTAACAAAAGAGTTTGAAGAAATAATGCTTTCTAAAAATGTACCTATATGGTATATAGAATCTTGCAAAAAGATAAAATACATGTTTCCTAAAGGGCATGCGGTTGCTTATGTTACAAATGCTTTTAGGATGGGCTATTTTAAAATAAATTATCCTTATGCTTTTTATGCAGCTATATTAAGCGTTAAAATAGAAGAATTTGACTATGACAAAATGTGTTTTGGACTTGCTCCAGTAGAGGAAGAAATTAAAGAAATACAAAAAATAGGTAAAAAAGCAACTACAAAAGAAAAAAATAAGCTTGTTATTTTAGAAATTGTTAGAGAATTTTATAAAAGAGGGTTAAAATTTGTAGAAATGGATTTATACAAAGCGAAAGGCTTTAAATTTACCCTTTTAGAAGATGGCTTAATGCCCCCTTTATGCACTGTGCAAGGGCTAGGAGAAAACGCAACAAAAAGTATAGTAGAAGCAAGAAAAGATGGAGCATTTGATACAATAGAAGTTTTGATAGAAAGGACTAAAATAACAAAAACTGTTGTAGAGCTTTTAAAGAAAAACGGAGTTTTAAAAGGTATACCAGATACAAACCAATTAACTTTATTTTAAGGGTGATAACACCCTTAATTACATATCCATAAGTATTAAAAACGATAATAATAGCCAGATAGTATCATTTTTTTTATTTTCTTTAGTTAAAGCAGTGGATGCTATGTAAAAATCATTTTCTGTATATTTTTTTGGCAAACTTTTAGCAAAATGTTTTGAAATATTTTTAGAATTTTTATTCATTTAATATAACTCCTTTTCTTTTTTAATATTAATATGCAAAAATATATTTTTTAGAAGAATATTTAGTAAATATAATATCCTACTAAAAAACTTGACATTTGAAAAATAAAGTGGTAATCTTATACATATAGTTAAATATATCTTTTGGAGGGTTACTTTATGAAAATTTCAACCCGTGTACGCTATGGAGTAAAGGCTATGATAGAGCTTGCAATAAATTTAGAGCAAGGTAGATGCATTTCTCTTAAAAATATAGCAACGAGGCAAGGTATACCAGAAAATTATTTAGAACAGCTCATGATTATTTTAAAAAAGGCAGATTTAGTAAAAAGCGTTAGAGGTGTTCAAGGGGGGTATATTTTAAATAAATTGCCACAAAATATAACTATAGGATATTTAATAAATGTTTTGGAAGGCAGTCTTTCTATTTCAGAATGTTTTGAAGATGAATCAAAAAAAACTTGTGCTTTAGCAAAATGTTCAAAATGTGCCGCAAAAAAGGGCTGGCAAATACTAAATGATAAATTTGCCGAAACTGCAAATTCTATAACATTATATGATTTAATAGATTGTAATAATTAAAAATTAAGGAGAGTTTTTAATGAAAATGCAAATTTATTTTGATAACGCTGCTACAACAAAAATGAGGCGAGAAGTTTTTGATGTTATGGTAAAAGCTTTAGAAGACGGTTACGGTAATCCTTCTAGCATTTATAAAATAGCTAGGGAAAGCAAAAATATTATAGAAGAAAACAGAGAAAAGATAGCTAAAGCCATAAACGCAAAAAAAGAAGAAATATATTTTACTGCTTGTGGCTCTGAATCTAACAACTGGGCTTTAAAATGCATTGCTGAAAGCTATAAGCAAAAGGGCAATCATATTATAACAACAAAAGTTGAACATCATTCTGTTTTACATGTTTGCAATTATTTAGAAACAATAGGCTATGAAGTGACATATCTAAATGTAGATGAAAACGGCAACATTAATTTGCAAGATTTAAAAGATGCTATTAAAGAAAGCACTATATTAATATCTATAATGTTTGCTAATAATGAAATAGGCAATATTTACCCTATAGCAGAAATAGGGAAAATAGCTAGAGAACATAATATTATCTTCCATACAGATGCGGTGCAAGCGATTGGGCACATAGAGGTTGATGTAGAAGAAATGAATATCGATTTGCTTTCTATGTCGGCGCATAAATTTTATGGGCCAAAAGGCATAGGAGCTTTATATATAAAAAAGGGTATAAAAATAACCCCTTTAATACACGGTGGCGCTCAAGAAAGAAACAGAAGAGCTGGGACAGAAAATATACCATCTATAGTAGGTATGGGTAAAGCTATAGAGCTTGCCACTTCTGAAATAAAAGAAGAAAAAGCAAGAATTACTAAATTAAGAAATAGATTAATAGATGAGCTTTTGCAAAAAATACCTCATTGTAGATTAAATGGAAATAGAGAAAATAGGCTGCCAGGCAATTGTAACATTTCTTTTGACTTCATAGAAGGGGAATCTGTTTTGTTGCTCCTTGATATGGAAAATATTTGTGCGTCTAGTGGTAGTGCTTGTACATCTGGTGCTTTAGATCCTTCTCATGTGCTTTTAGCAATGGGTATGCCACATGAAAAAGCTCATGGCTCTTTAAGAATTACTTTAGGCAAATTTAATACAGAAGAAGAAGTAGATTATCTTTTAGAAAAATTGCCGAGCATTGTTACGAAAATGAGAGAAATATCACCATTGTATGAAGATTTTTTAAATAAAAATAAGTAGTTTTTAATATTTTTTTAAGGAAGGATGATTTTTATGCAATATAGTGAAAAAGTTATGGAGCATTTTATGAACCCACGTAATGTAGGGGAAATAGAAGATGCGAGCGGTGTTGGGCAAGTTGGTAATCCAAAATGTGGCGACATAATGAAAGTATATTTAAAAATAGAGGACGATATAATAAAAGAGGCAAAATTTAAAACTTTTGGTTGTGGTGCTGCTGTTGCGACAAGTAGTATGGCAACAGAGCTTATTATAGGTAAAACAATACAAGAAGCTTTAAAAATAACTAATAAATCTGTTATGGATGCTTTAGACGGCTTACCTCCTGTTAAGGTACATTGTTCTTGCCTTGCAGAAGAGGCGCTTAAAGCAGCCCTTTGGGATTATGCTCAAAAAAATAATATAACGATAGAAGGGCTTAAAGAACCAAAAGAAACAGAACATCATGAAGAATTGAAAGAAGAGTGGGAGTAAAAAATGAAATTTACTGTTGTTGTTGCTATGAGTGGAGGAGTTGATAGCTCTGTTGCCGCTTATTTATTAAAAAAGCAAGGTTATAATGTCATAGGTATTACTATGAAAGTATGGCAAAATGAAGATAAATGTAATATTTCAAAAAAGCCAGTATGTTGTGGTCTTTCTGCTGTAGATGATGCAAGGCTTGTAGCAAAAAAGATTAATATACCTTATTATGTTTTAAACTTTAAAAAAGAGTTTAAAACAAATGTTATAGATTATTTTATAAAAGAATATTTAGAAGGCAAAACTCCTAACCCTTGTATAGCTTGCAATAGATATATAAAATGGGAAACACTGCTTAATAAAGCTTTATCGCTTGGGGCTTTTTATATAGCTACAGGACATTACGCAAAAGTTGTTAAATATCCTAAAACATCAAGATATACTTTACAAGTTTCTAATGGGGAAGAAAAGGATCAAACTTATGCACTTTATAATTTAACTCAATTTCAATTAAAGCATACATTAATGCCTATTGGTATGTATACTAAAAGCGAAATAAGAAATACCGCTAAACAGGCTGGGCTTTTGGTTTATGATAAGCCAGATAGCCAAGATATATGTTTTATTGAAGATGGAGATTATGCAAAATTTATACAAAATAATACAAATGTAGAATCAAAAGAAGGCAACTTTATAGATAAAGATGGTAATATTTTAGGCAAACATAAAGGCATTTTTCATTATACAATAGGGCAAAGAAAGGGGATTGGTATAGCTGCTGGTAGTCCATTGTATGTATCTAATATAAATACAACAACTAATGAAATTACTTTAAGCGAAAAAGAAGATTTGTATCAAAAAGAAGTTTTGATAAAAGATTTTAATTTTATGGCTATAGAAGATATAGAAGATGAGATATTTGTTTATGGTAAGCTTAGATACAGCCAAAAAAAAGTTCCTTGTATTATAAAAAAAGAAAAAGACGGACTTATTAAAGCTATTTTTAAAAGACCTCAACGTGCGGTAACCCCTGGGCAGGCGGCTGTTTTTTATGATGGAGATACTGGAGAATATGTTATAGGGGGTGGGGTTATTACATAGATAAAATTATTAAAATACAAAACTCTTATTTTTAAGAGTTTTTTCTGTAGGATACAATTTTGTATAAGAATTTAAAAAATTCTTTTATTTGCAAAAAATCTAGAGCTTTAGCTTAAAGTAATGATTTTTTGTAAATTTACAAGCTTTGTTTAAGAAAGAATCAAAAATATATGATATTTTTGATAATACTGTAGGATACAATTTTGCATAATAATTTTTTAAATTATTATGCAAAATTCCTAATTGAAAAAATTTTAAAAAGTAGTAAAATATATTTATCAAAGTTTTGTAATATTTTGAAAGAGGTGTAAAAATTGAATTATGATTTTTTGTTAATCATTGCAATTATTTTATTATCAACAAAATTTTTTGGGCTTGTATCTGAAAAAGTCCATATGCCACAAGTTGTTGGGGCTTTAGTTGCTGGGGTTATATTAGGCCCTTCCTTTTTGGGTATTTTAACAGAAAGCGATTTTATCGTCCAGACTTCTGAAATAGGGGTTATTTTGCTTATGTTTTTGGCAGGGCTTGATACAGATTTAGAAGAAGTTAAAAAAACAGGTTTATCTTCTGTTATAATAGCTATTATAGAAATTATTGTATCTTTAATAGGAGGAGCGATTGTTTATTACTTCTTTTATGAAGATAACAAAAGTACGGATTCATTATTTTTTGTTAAAGCATTATTTACAGGAGTTGTTATAACATCTACATCTGTTACAATAACGGTAGAAGCACTTAGAGAGATGGGCAAGCTAAGAGGTAAAATAGGCACAACTATTTTAGGCGCTGCTGTAATAGATGATATAATAGGTATTATTATTTTAACATTAGTTGCAAGTTTAAAAGATTCTAGCCAAAAACCTCTTGGGGTTATAATAAAAATTGTCTGCTTTTTTATTTTTATTATAATTGTATATATTTTAATACATTTGATAAAAAAAGCTATAGAAAATCAAGATGGTAAAAGGAGATCTACTATATATGCTTTAGCATTTTGCTTTTTACTATCTTATTTAGCAGAGCGTTTTTTTGGCATAGCAGATTTAACCGGTGCTTATTTTGCTGGTATAATACTATGCAATATAGGGGTTAAAAAATATATAGCCCAAAAGACAACTGTTTTATCTTATTTAATATTTTCTCCAATATTTTTTGCTAGCATAGGTATAAAGACAAATTTAAAAGAATTAACTTTAAGCATTTTATTTTTCACATTAATACTTCTTATAGCATCTATATTAACAAAGCTTTTGGGCTGCTTTATAGGGGCAAAAATGTGCAAATTTAATAATTATGAGGCAGTAACTATAGGTTTTGGTATGGTTGCAAGAGGAGAAGTATCGCTTATTGTTGCCCAAAAAGGGGAGGCGGCAGGGCTTTTAGACCCTAGTTTATTTCCGGCTGTTGTTGTAGTTGTTATAGCGACAACTCTTTTAACACCTATTATACTAAAATTTTTGCTTTCTGGTAAAGAAGAAAAAAATGCTTAATTAAGATATTTTGCATAAGAATTTTTACAAAATTCTTATGCAAAATTGTATCCTACAGAGATATCAAAAAATATTTATATTTTTGATTAAATATTAAAAATTTGCAAAAAATCGTTGCTTTAAGAATATAGTCTAGATTTTTTGGAAATAAAAGAAGTACATGAGAATTTAAAGAATTTTAAAAAATTCTATCTTTTAGCATTATAAAAATAGGTTTAATAATTTTTCAAAATTTTTTTACAAACCATATCTCTTATCGTTATAACAAACATATTTTGTAATTTATAAAAATAAAAAAGCATAATAATATATTGTATTATTAAAGAGGAGGCTTTTTTATTGAAAAAAATAAATACTTTAGAAACTACTGAACCAGGAATAGGTTATTTAAAATTTGGGGTATTTGATATAACAGTTGGTAACCCAGCAAATAATGCACAAATAGTTTTAAGCACTACACAAGATGGAGAAGAAATACTTTTAACAACACTATATACAGATTCTTCAGGGCAGACAGAGCCTATACAACTTACAGCACCACCCTTTAGCTATTCTTTAAGCCCAGGTAATGACATACCTTATTCTTCTTACAACGCTACAATAAATGCTATAGGGTATAAAACAGAACAAATAAACGGTATACAAGTCTATGCTAATTCTACTTCTATACAAAATGTAAATCTTATACCTATAGATTTTTCAAACGATGAAGAAGAAATTATAAATATATCGCCCCCAGCTATAATAAGCAATTCTCCAGCCAAAATACCAGAAGAAGAACAAAAAGACTTGCCAGAAGAAACAGGCTTTGTTGTTTTAGATAGAGTTGTTATACCAGAATTTATAGTAGTCCATGATGGAGAACCAGAAGACAATGATGCACCTAACTATTGGATACCTTATAAAGATTATATAAAAAATGTTGCATCTAGCGAAATATTTTCTACATGGCCAGATGCAGCTATTAGAGCTAATGTTTTGGCTATAAATTCTTTTACACTAAACCGTGTATATACAGAGTGGTATAGAAGCAGAGGCAAAAATTTCACAATAACAAATTCTACAAGATATGACCAAGCTTTTGTATACGGAAGAAATATATTTGAATCTATAAGCATTATTGTTGATGAAATGTTTACGACATATATTAAACGCCCAGGGCAACGGCAACCCCTTTTTAGCCAATATTGCGACGGGCAAAATGTCACATGCCCTAATTGGCTTAGCCAATGGGGGAGCAGGACATTAGCAGAAGATGGACTAAATGCTGTTCAGATATTAAAATACTATTATGGTAGCGACATATTTTTGGATACAGCAGAAGAGGTTAGCGGAGTACCTTCATCTTACCCAGGTAAAGATTTGCAAAGAGGTGATACAGGTAACGATGTTGCGACTATCCAGCGACAGCTAAACGCTATTTCAAATAATTATCCAGCTATTATAAAATTAAGAGAAGATGGTATTTTTGGTGAACAGACAGAGAACGCAGTTATAACATTTCAACAAATTTTTAATATACCAGCATCTGGTATCGTAAATTTTTCTACATGGTATGAAATTTCTAAAGTTTTTGTTGCAGTTGAAAGATTAGCATAAAAAAGCCCTATATTTTGGGCTTATTTTTTTAGATTACAAAAGAAAGGAGAATTATTTTGTTTGATATTAAAGAAGAATTAAAAAATATACCAACAAAACCAGGCGTTTACCTTATGTTTGATAAAGAAGATGTAATAATATATATAGGTAAAGCAAAAGTTTTAAAAAATAGGGTATCACAATATTTTCAAAATGGTAACAAACATTCTTTACGTATAAAAAATTTAGTTAAAAAAATCAAAAGATTTGAATATATAGTTACAAAAACAGAAGTAGAAGCTTTAATATTAGAAAATAATCTTATAAAAAAACATGACCCAAAATATAATGTAAGGCTAAAAGATGATAAAACTTACCCCTATATAAAGTTAACTTTAAACGAAATGTTCCCACGCTTATTTATTACAAGAAATGTTTTAAACGATAAAGCTAAATATTTTGGGCCTTTTACGAACTCTGCTGTTGTTAAAGAAAATATAGAGCTTTTGAACAAAATATTTCCTCTTAGAAAGTGCAAAAAAAAGTTTCCACGTGATTTAGGCAAGGAAAGACCTTGCTTAAATTATCATATTAATAATTGTAATGCTCCTTGCAATTTTCATATTTCTAAAGACCAATATGATAAGATGGTTCAAAATGTTCTAGATTTTTTAAATGGTAATGATAAAAATATATTAAAAAATTTAGAAGAAGATATGCTAAAAGCATCGGATAATTTAGAATTTGAAAAAGCTATAGAAATAAGGGACAAAATATTTGCTATAAAAAAATTAAAAGAAAATCAGCTAGTAGAAAATACTGCTGGAGAAGATAAAGATGTTATAGCTTTTGCCAAAACTAATTTTGAAGCACTTTTTCAAATATTTTTTATACGTGCAGGTAAAATAACAGGACGAGAACATTTTTTGTTAAATAATATAGAAGGCTTTTCAAGAGCAGAGATATTAGCAATATTTGTAAAACAATTTTATAGTGGTACTCCTTTTATACCAAAAGAAATATTGCTACAAGAAGATATAGAAGATTTTGATACAATACAAAAGTGGCTTTCTGCACTAAAAAATCAAAAAGTTTTTGTAACAATACCAAAAAAAGGAGAAAAGCTAAAGCTTGTAGAAATGGCTTATGAAAACGCTTGTATAACCCTTGATAAATTTGGCGAACAAATAAAAAGAGAACAACAAAAGACTATTTTGGCTATAGAAGAAATAAGCAAAGCTTTAAATATAGATATTTATTTAAAAAGGATAGAAGCATTTGATATATCGAATATACAAGGGGTGCATGCAGTTGGTTCTATGGTTGTGTTTGAAGATGGTAAGCCAAAAAAAAGTGATTATAGAAAATTTAAAATAAAAACTGTATTTAAACAAGACGATTATGCAAGTATGCAAGAGGTTATAGAAAGACGTTTTAATAGATATATAACAGAAATAAATGAAAATATAGAAGATGGTAAATTTAATAAAATACCGGATATAATATTTTTAGACGGGGGTAAAGGGCAGATTAGTGCTGTTTCTAAAGTATTACAAAAGCTTAATTTAAATATTTTGATTTGTGGTATGGTTAAAGATGACTATCATAGGACAAGAGGACTTCTTTTTAATGGTAAAGAAGTTTTGCTAAAAAAAAGCTCTGAGGGCTTTAAGCTTATAACAAGAATACAAGATGAAGTGCATAGATTTGCTATAGAATTTCATAGAAAAACAAGAGAAAAGGATATGACAAAATCTATTTTAGATGAAATACCAGGGGTTGGAGATACAAGAAAAAAAGTTTTGCTAAAACATTTTGGAAGCATAGATAAAATAAGAAAAGCAACAATAGAAGAATTAAAACAAGTAGATATAATAAATGAAAAAGTAGCAAGAGATATATATAATTTTTTTAATGCTATCAGATAAAAGTAATTAAATACTTTATAATAAAAAAGATTTATCTTTAATTTATCTAAAAACTAAAATGGGCTAGATTTTTACCTAGCCCCTAAAGTATTTTTAAAAACATAATTATTTATAACTTCTGCCTTTTTAGCCTTAATACATTTAAAAGAACAGATACAGAGCTTAAGCTCATAGCAAAAGCTGCTAACATAGGGTTTAATAAAGCTCCACCAAAAAGGTATACAATACCGGTTGCAAAGCATAGCCCTATTATATTATAAATAAATGCAAAAAATAAATTTTGCTTAATATTTAAAATAGTTTTTTTGCTTAAATTTATAGTTTTTATAATATCGTTTAAATCATTTTTTATCAAAACAATATCTGCTGTATCTATAGCAACATCTGTGCCAGCGCCTATAGCTACAGAAACATCAGCTTTTGCAAGCGCTGGAGCGTCATTTATACCATCGCCTATCATACAGACTTTTTTGCCTTTATTTTGTAGATTAATTACTTCTTTTAGCTTATCTTCAGGCAATGTTTCATAAAATACTGTATCTATATTTACTTCTTTAGCTATTGCTTTAGCCGTTTTTTCATTATCTCCACTAATCATAATAATATCTATATTTATATTTTTTAGTTTTTTTATTACCTCTTTTGCATTTTGCTTAATTTTGTCTGAAACAGCTATTATACCAACAACTTTTTTATCTATTGATATATAAAAAGGAGTTTTAGCTTTATTTGATAAGCTTTCAAATTCATCTTCAAAATTTTTATAATCTATATCAAAACGATTTAATAAACTTTTGTTACCTATCAAAACTTCTTTTTCTAAAACATTAGCTTTTATACCAGCCCCAACTAAATATTCAAAATCGCTAGCGTCTAAAAGGTTAATATTTTCTTCTTTTGCTTTTTTTAAAATAGCTAATGCAATAGGGTGCTCAGAAAGATTTTCTACAGAAGCTGCTATTTGTAAAAGTTCATTTTGGCTTATATCTTTTGTATAAATATTTGTAACTTCGGGTTTACCTTCTGTTATTGTACCTGTTTTATCAAAAATTATAGTATCTATTTTATAAGCCTTTTCTAAAACTTCTCCACTTTTTATAAGTATACCGTTTAACGCTCCTTTGCCAGAAGCGACTATTATAGCGCAAGGGGTAGCAAGCCCTAAAGCACAAGGGCAAGCTATTACCAAAATAGATACAAAAATAATTAAAGCAAACTGTATATCTTTTGTATAAATAAGCCAAAATAACGCAGAAATTATAGCTATTAAAAATATAATATTAACAAATTTGCCAGAAACAATATCAGCTATTTTAGCTATTTTTGGCTTTTTGTTTTGGGCATCTTCTATTATTTTTATTATTTGAGAAAATGTTGTATCGTTTAAAGTTTTTGTTGTTTTAATTTTTATATAACCGTTTTTGTTTATTGTAGCAGCGTATACATTATCTTCTATTTTTTTGCTAATTGGCATGCTTTCTCCTGTTAGCATAGATTCATCTATATATGTTGCTCCCTCTATAATGATACCATCTACTGGTATTTTTTCCCCTGGTTTAACAATCAAAATATCGTTTATCAAAACTTCTTCTATAGGGGTGATTTTTTCTTCATTATTTATCAAAACAGTTGCTGTTTTGGGGCTTAAATCTATAAGCTTTTTTAAAGCATCTGTAGTTTTAGCTTTAGAAAGGCTTTCTAAAAATTTGCCAAGAAATACTAAAGCTATTATAACCCCGACTGTTTCAAAATATAGATTATGGACTAAATGGATATTACCTTTTAATATATTTATAAAGTTGTACAAACTATATATAAAAGCTGCTAATGTACCTATACATATTAAAGAATACATGTTAGCCCTCTTTTTTATTAAAGCTAAAAAGCCGTTTGTATAAAATTTGTACCCTATTATAATAATAGGTATTGTTAATATTAATTGTATTAATGCATAGTTTATAGGGTTTTTATTAATATCTATAATAGATGGTAAAAGGTTTTTAGTTAAAGCAAACATAGGAAACATAGCTATAATTAATAAAAAAATAGCCAAAATAAAAGATATAATAAATTGCCAAAATAAAGTTTTAATATTTTTAGTATTATTAAAATTACCTTTTGCGCTATCTTTTAACACTTTAAAGCCCAGGCTTTCAATCGCTTTTTTTATACTGGATATTTTTATAACATTTTCATCAAATGTAATATTAGCACATTCTAAAGAAAAGTTTACATCTATGCTATAAACTCCTTTTTGTTTTAAAACATTATCTTCTATAGATTTAGCGCAAGATGCACAGTGCATACCTTGTATAAAAAGAGTTTTGTTCATTATATCACCTCTTATTTGATTAATTTTTTTAAAATGTCCATAAGCTCTGTTAGGGCTTTTGTATCGTTTTCTTTAATTTCTTTTAAAAGGCAGTTTTCTATATGCAGCTTTAATATAAGCTTATTAACTCCATCTAAAGCAGCCTTTATAGCTAAAGTCTGGTTTAAAATATCGTTACAATATGCGTCGTTTTCAATCATTTTTTTAACCCCTTTAACTTGCCCCTCTATTTTATTTAGCCTTTTAGCTAAATCATTTTTTAAGCTATCAGCTCTTTTTGTTGTTTTTGTATTCATAACAACCTCCATATATACCATATACCCCTATATTGTATATCATTTATCTTTATTTGTCAATAAAAAATAGCCCACTAAAAGTAGTGGGCTTAATATATTTAATTTTCTTTTCTTATAAAATTAGTTAAAACTTTAGGTTCTTTTTCAGGTAAAGGTATACCAGCATCTAAAGCAGCTTTTTGGCAATTAAGGATATAAGCCATATTTCTTGCAAGAACACGCATTGTATACATACCTTCTTCATCTTTTTTTACCTCTTCTGGAGTTGTGCCGTGCACCATATTCCAATATCTTGAAGATACAATAGGCATTTCTTGTATAGTAAAATATTTATTAAGCTGATCGAAAGTTGCAGTTGTTCCAGCTCTCCTTGCAGAAATAACAGCCGCTGCTGGTTTCATATAAAAAGCTTTATTATTATTTCCCATACCTTCAGAATAAAATAGCCTATCCATAAAAGATATAATACTACCATTAGCAGAAGCATAGTATACCGGGCTACCAAATATAAAGCCGTCAAAATCGTAAGCTTTTTTTCTAAATAAATTTACGATATCATCAAAAATACATTCGCCCTTTTTTAAGCAGCCGTTGCAAGCTATGCATCCTCCTATAGGCTTTTTGCCTATCCAAAAGATTTCTGTTTGTATATTTTCTTTATTTAAAGTTTCAGCTACTTCATTAAGTGCTGTATACGTACAACCGTTTTCTTTAGGGCTACCGTTTATTAAGCAGACTTTCATAATTATATCATACCTTTCTAAAAAATATATATAAATATTATATCATATATACTATAAATATACAACTTAATAAAATAGCAATAAAATATTAATAGATATTCACAAAAAATTAACAAATATTTAAAAATAAATTCATTTTATTTTCATAAATTATTTGATAAAATAAATTGCAAAAAAATAAGGAGGATACATATGAAAAAGTTTATAGCTATAATTACTTCTATATCAATGGTGTTTACTTTAACTGCTTGTGGTAATAGCAATACAACAGTAGCAGAAGTAGCAGAAACAGAAGAAGTAGATAAGTATTCTAATGTAGTTTCTGATAAAGAATATATAGAGACAACTCTAAATCTTGCAAATAATGAAGAAAAGGAATGGACTTATTCACAAGAAGATGATGCATGGGTGCTTTCTATCGTTTCTGCCGTAGCTTATCCAGAAATAGAGGATCAGCAGGGCGTTTCTGTATGTGTGCCTGCGGCTTATGTTGTTGGTATAGATACAGATAAAGACGGTATAGCAGATGTAACAGCAAATGATTATACAGATGCTGTTAAAGGAGATTTAGTAATAGATTATGATGCAGAAATAATAAGCACAAATGGACAAACTTATACCGCTGGTACAGCTCCAGTTATATTAAACACAGGCGCTGCTGGATATGGCTCAAGTACAAATACATTAGCCGCAACTACATATGCTAAAGAAGGGTATATAAACGTTTCTTGTGGTAACCGTGGTAAACAAGACACTGCAACAGATGAAAACGGTAATACTTATTATACTGGTGATGCCCCATCTTGCCTTGTTGACCAAAAAAATGCCGCACGTTTTGTTAAATATAATATTTTGCTTGGCAACTTGCCTGGTAACGTAGATTATTTTGTTTCTACCGGAGGTTCTGGAGGGGGAGCTCATGCTACTATGTTTGCCTTAACTTCTAACAACCCTGATTTTTATGATTATGAAATAGAGGCTGGAGCAGTTGGAGTTTATTTATTAGATGACGGTAGTTATACAACAACAGTGACAATTGATAATATAGATTATGAAATTTCAGATGGTGCTTGGGGTTGTATGGCTTATAGCGCTATTACCCCTTTAGCAGATGCTGATATGGCGTTAGCTTTTGAATATTATATGAATACAGAATACGATTTTGGTACACCATTTAAAAATCAATTGGCAGAATATTTGTCAACTGCTTATATGGAATATATAAATAATTTAAATTTAACTGTGTCTGAATCTAGCGTTGACGTTGATTTAAATAATGATGGAGATAAGGACGATATTGTTTCTTTAACTATAGAATATGACCCAGAAAATTATCCAGAAACAAACGGTTATTACGGAACATATCTAGATTTATATTTAGCAAAATTTCAGGAGAATTTACAATGGTATTTAGATAATTTAGATTATGCAGATGACTTTACATGGTTTGATGATAACGGAAATGCTCTTACAGATGAAGAGGTTGCAAATATGTCTGCTAGCGATAAAGCCGTAGCATTTATAGAAGGAAGATATGCAAAAAGTAGCTCTGGTAAAGGTAATATGGGAGCGCCTGGTGATATAGGAAATGATGGAGATTTACCTGACGGTGATTTGCCTGATGATATAGATATAGAAGAAGATAATGAGCGCAGCTTTGCAAATGATGATGTAGCAGCAAATAGCGCTGGCGATACAATGGATGTAGGTACTCCAGATGCTGGTACAACACAAGCAGCAGGTAGCACTATCGATTCTGCTAATTATGCAACATATGAAGAAATGGTACAAGCTTATAGAGAAGATATAGCAGAAATAGAAGATTTAGATGAATATGGCAACAATATTGTAGATTTATATAATCCATTAAACTATATAGATGCATATGGTACAGAAAACCCAACATGGGTAAGGATATTAATGGGAGCTAGCGAAGGCGATATGTCTATGTTTTCTTCTTTAAATCTTTGGATATATATGTTAAATGCTAATATAGATGCTAATATAGAGTGGCAATGGGATGGAGGACATGTTCCATCAGAAATTTTAAGCTCATCTTTTTCTCTATATATAGACCAAATGTATGGAAAATATGTAAACGGAAATACAATAGAAGCTAAAGAAGCAACAAAACAAACAGAAAACGGAACAGAAACTTCGCCTAATGGTACAGATTTAAGCTCTTGGGTAGATTATTCTGATATAACAAATGTATCATTTAGCTTAGAAGATATTATTGCTTATCGTACTAATGGTGCTAGCAAAACAGTACCAAGCTTTGATGTTATAGATTATGGACAAGAAGATTATGTTTTTGGTAGCAAAACAAAAGACGCAAGACATTGGAATAAATATTTATTAGAAATCTATGAAAATTATGCAGCTGTATTAGAACCACTGTTTAATAATGCTTAAAATAATTAATAAAAGGCACTTTTAGTGCCTTTTTATTTTGAAAATATTTTACATTTTTATTACATTATATTTATTTTATAGATTTTATTTTAAATTTGTGATATATTTATTTTTATATTTTATAAATAGGAGTTTTTATGGAATTAATAAAAAATCTTGATAATGCTATAATTTTATCTATACATAGTTTTATGAGTAAAAGCCCTTTTTTAGTAAATATTTTTGACTTTATAACAACGCTTGGCGACCGTGGCTTTATATGGATTGTTTTTGCTGTTTTAATGCTTTTTAAAAGGCATACAAGAGGTTATGGCTTAATCTTACTTCTTTCTTTATTTGTAGGCTCTTATATAGGGAACCATTTTTTAAAAAATTTAATAAAAAGAGTGCGTCCTTTTTATACATTAGGGCTAGTGCCTTTTATAGCCCCACCCGGCGGTTATTCCTTTCCATCGGGGCATTCTTTAAGCGCTTTTGTAGGAGGATATTGTATATTTAAATGTAATAAAAGGCTTGGATATTTTGCCCTTTTTTTATCGTTTTTAATAGCTATTTCAAGGTTACTTTTAATTGTGCATTATTTAACGGATATTTTGGCAGGAGCTATAATAGGTATTTTAACAGCAAGTGCTTTTTTATATTTAGCTAAAAAACTAAAAATAACAAATTAATAAACAATTGATTTTTAAAAAATTATATGGTATACTTATATAAGTGTGATTTATGATCTTTTTTATAAGGAGGATTTAATAAATGAGCAATGTAAAAAACATTGATACAGATAAATATGAAATAACTTTTACCGTTGATGCTAAACGCTTTAACGAAGGGCTTGAATATTCTTTTAAAAAAAATCAAAGCTATTTTAACATTAAAGGCTTTAGAAAGGGCAAAGTACCACGTAATATTATAGAAAAGACTTTTGGAGAAAGTGTTTTTTATGAAGATGCTTTTGAGTTTATTTTTCCGGATGCTTATATTGAGGCGCTTAAAGAAAGTAAGCTTACCGTTGTTTCAAAGCCAGAGGTTAATGTATCCTCTGTTTCTAAAAAAGATGGAGTTACCTTTAGTGCAATAGTTTATACAAAGCCAAAAGTTACCCTTCCAGAATATAAGGGGCTTTCTTGCAAAAAAGAAACGTATACAGTAACAAAAGAAGATGTAGAAAAAGTTTTACAAGAAAATTTGAAAAAATATGAAAAGACTATCTCTGTAGATAATCGCCCGGTAGAAAAAGGCGATGTAGTTAATATAGATTATGAAGGCTTTATTGAAGATAAGCCTTTTGAAGGTGGAAAGGGTACAGGTTATGACCTTTTGATAGGCTCTAACACTTTTATAGATAATTTTGAAGAACAGCTTATAGGTAAAAATATAGGCGACGAAGTTTTAATAAACGTTACCTTTCCTAAAGAATACCATCATGAGGCTTTAGCATCCAAAAACGCTACATTTAAAGTTTTGATAAACGGTATTTATATAAAAGAAGTACCTGAATTAACTGACGCTTTTGTACAAGATATAACAGAATTTGAAAATATTAAAGATTATAAAAAAGATATTAAAACAAAGCTTACAGCAGCTAAAAAAGAAGAGGCAGAAGCCAAAATGAAAGAAGAGCTTTTGAGCGCTCTTTTAGAAAAGGCAGATCTTAATATACCAAAACAAATGGTAGATTTAGAATTAGAAAATGAAACAGCAAGATTTAAAAATATGCTTATGCAAAATGGGCTTTCTGCTAGCGAGTTTTCACGTGTTACAGGGCAAAATATAGATAATATAATAAGCAATCTTAAACCTAATGTAGAAAGGGAGATAAAATGCAGCTTATTGCTTGAGGCTATTATAGAAAAAGAAAAGATTAAGGCAACAGAAAAAGATTTAACAACATATTTTGAAAATTCTCCAAAACCCCCTACAGAAAATGACAAAAAGTTTGCTACCCTTAATATACAAAACAAAAAGGCGCTTGATTTATTATTAAAAAATGCTAATTTTATTGAATAATTATTAATTTAAATTTAGGAGGAATTAAAATGTCTTTAGTACCTATGGTTGTTGACCAGACTTCTGCTGGTGAACGTGCGTATGATATATATTCTAGATTATTAAAAGATAGAATAATTTTTTTGGGCGAGCAAGTTTGCGATATAAGCGCTAATTTAGTTGTGGCACAGCTATTATACCTTGCTGCAGAAGACCCGGAAAAGGATATAAGCCTTTATATAAACAGCCCAGGGGGCTCTGTTACAGCAGGGCTTGCTATATATGACACTATGCAATATATAAAGCCAGATGTTTCTACTATCTGTATAGGGCTTGCCGCTAGCATGGGGGCGTTTTTGCTAGCTGGAGGAGCCAAAGGCAAAAGATACGCCCTTCCTAATGCCGAGATTATGATACATCAGCCTTTAGGCGGAGCTAGAGGGCAAGCAACAGATATGAAAATTCAAGTAGAACAAATATTAAAAATAAAAGAAAAATTAAATCAAATGCTTTCTAAAAATACAGGACAGCCTATAGAAACTATCCAAAATGACACAGAAAGGGATAACTACATGTCAGCAGAAGAGGCAAAAGCTTATGGGCTTATAGATTCTGTTATAGAAAAGATTTAATTTATCTTTAAAATAACTTTAAAATAATATATAAATTAGTAGCATTTTAGATATTATTTTAGATATTATTGATTATGCAATAGGGCAACGTGGTTTATAGGGGAAAGCTTGTTTAATAATACAAAATGTTACTTTATAACATATCACAAAATAATCAATGAAAGGAATGAATATATGGCATCAAAAAGTGAGGATATAAAAGTAGTTTGTTCTTTTTGTGGTAAAACTCAAAATGAAGTAAAAAAACTTGTAGCGGGGCCTAAAAAAATCTACATTTGTGATGAATGTGTAGATTTATGTGCTCAAATTATGTATGAAGAATTTAGCGAAGAGCCACGCCTATCTTTTGAAAATTTTATTTTAAACCTAGATTTACCTAAACCTAAAGAAATTAAAAAAAATTTAGATGAATATGTTATAGGGCAAAATAACGCAAAAAAAGCGCTTGCTGTTGCAGTTTATAATCATTATAAAAGAATTACTACAAACGAAAACAATGCAAACAACACAAATAACACAGACGATGTAGAAATACAAAAAAGCAATATTTTGCTTATAGGTCCAACCGGAGTAGGTAAAACCTTACTAGCCCAGACTTTAGCAAGATTTTTAGATGTACCTTTTGCTATAGCAGATGCAACAACGTTAACAGAGGCTGGATATGTCGGCGAAGATGTAGAAAATATTCTTTTAAAAATTGTTCAAGCGGCTGATTTTGACGTTGAAAAGGCTCAAAAAGGTATTATTTATATAGACGAAATAGACAAAATTGCAAGGAAGTCTGAAAACCCATCTATAACAAGAGATGTAAGCGGCGAAGGGGTGCAACAAGCTTTATTAAAAATTTTGGAAGGTACAGTTGCTTCTGTTCCACCACAAGGGGGCAGAAAGCACCCTCACCAAGAGTTTATACCTGTAGATACATCTAACATATTATTTATATGCAGTGGTGCTTTTAGTGGGCTTGAAAAGATTATAGAAAAAAGAATAAAAAATAAGGTAATAGGATTTGGGGCAGATGTTAATTCTTCAGCAATTAAAGACGATATATTAAAAGAGGTAACAACAGCCGATTTGCAAAAATTTGGGCTTATACCAGAGCTTATAGGGAGGATGCCTGTTGTTGTAACTTTAGAAAGCTTGACAGAAGATTCTTTAGTATCTATATTAAAAACTCCCAAAAATGCATTATTAAAGCAATATCAGTATCTTTTAAAGCTGGATAATGTTGATTTAGAATTTACAGAAGATGCTGTTAAAGCTATTGCAAAAAAAGCATTAACCCAAAAGACTGGTGCGAGGGGGCTTAGGTCTATAGTTGAAAGCTTTATTACAGATATTATGTATGAAATACCATCAAACGATGAAATAGAAAAATGCATTATTAATGAAAAGGTTATAGATAAAAAAGAACAGCCAACTTTTGTGTATAAAAAAGCACAATAGGTTTAAGCATATTTCTTCTTTATTGTTTATTTTGGCGCATTTATTTTTTGCGATAACATATTAATAAGAATAATAATGCTTTAGCTTCGCTTTTTAGGCGGGGCTTTTTTTATTTGTTTTTTAAAATAAAATATTTTTTTCAAAAAGGTATTGACATAATATGTAAAATATGTTAAAATTACATAAAATAAAAGAAAAGGAGTGATTTTTATGAGGATGATTGCAAATAATAATGAGCTTTTACCGGTAAATATGCCAAAAGGTAATGAATTACCAAATATTGCCGGGGGGGGGTTATCAATTATTTAGACAACTCTTTCAACTCTTTTTTACTAAAGCTTGCTTTATGTGCAAAAAGCTTTATATACAGAGTGTGTTTTTTTGGAGAATTATCAAATTGACAATATTTTTTTGATAATATTTTTCAAATTTAACGATGTATATTTTGTGCATAAAGGAGGCTTTTGTTATGAAGAAAAAGGTTAAGATGAAAAAGGCACTTTCTTTAGGCATTGTGGGGGTTATGGCGCTTTCGGCAGCTGGAGTTACTAACGAAAAGCTTACCCTTGCAAATAGCACAGAAAGTAGCGCAGAAATATCTCAAGATATGATAGAAGGAAACAAAGAAGATAATAATGATACAGATATAGAAGATGAGCAGGAAAGTAGCCAAAATGATATATATTATAATTTAGAAGATGAAGGTATAACAGAAACAAGCATAGAGGAAGGAGATGGATACGCAGTATCGTTTTTGAGCGAAGATTATGAAGTGTCTGCTTTATCAGAAGTAGAAGAGTATCTATATGTGAATATTAAGGAGTATATTACTGTAGATAGTAATGGAATGATAACTGCGATAGATAGTACTGGTAAAGAGGCAATTAAAGGAAAGATTATGGTAATACCAAAAGAGAAAGATGGACAAACGATAAAAGGAATAGCCGATGCTTATACTCAGACAGCTGGTGTTTTTTATGAGTGTGAGATGATAGGAGTGGTATGTGAAGAAGGGAGCCAGTTGGAAAGCATAGGGTATGCTGCATTTATGTTTTGTAGATCATTAGAAATCATAGATTTGCCAAGCGCAACAAGCTTAGCTACGTATGCATTTACTGGGTGTACATCATTAGAAAGCATAGATATGCCAAGTGTAACAAGCATGGAGACTACGGTTTTCTCAGGTTGCCAAAAATTAAAAAGCATAAGTTTTCCAAGTTTAACAAGTTTAGGAAGTTCAGTTTTTCGTAATTGTACATCATTGGAAAGCATAGATATGACAGAAGATATGCCAAATGTAACAAGCATAGGCACAGCATTTAGTGAGTGTACAGGATTAAAAAGTCTAAAGATATCAACAGCTATGACAAGCATAGAAAATTATGCATTTTCTGGATGTACATCATTAGAAAGCATAGATATACCAAATATATCAACCATAACAAGCATAGGAACTAACGCATTTGCTAACTGTAGCTCATTAGTAAGCCTAGATTTCCCAAGCGTAACAAGCATAGGGGAGAAAGCATTTTCTGGATGTAGTGCATTAGTAAGCGTAAATTTACCAAGCGTAACAAGCATAGGAGAGAGTGTATTTGAATATTGCAGTGCATTAGAAAATATATATCTACCAAACTTAATAGAGGTACCAAGGTATACATTTCAGAGTTGTACATCATTAAAAAATGTATATCTACCAAAAGTAACAAGCCTATACTATTGTTTATTTGATAGTTGTAATATATCAACTCTAATATTAGGAAGTAATTTAACAACTGTAGAGACGGGTGTATTTGAATATTGTTCTTCTATAAGTACTATTATTATTGATAAATCAGAAAGTGAATGTGAAAAATTAGGCTTAAAAAAAGAAGTAAGTAGTATTTGTAGTGAAATTTATACTAATGAATATTTTGCTAAGATTTCTTTAGAAGATGGAGAAGAAAGTATTTTGGTATACAATGAAGATGCTAGTTTTGTACATAATGGAGATGAGGTAACATTTAGTAATGGTGCTAATATAAAAGCAGATGAAACAATAACTGTATCAGAGGGTACTACTACAGATAAAACTAATGGTGATACAACTATTCTAGCAAATGGAAGTCTGAAAATTGCAGATAGTACAACGGTAGAAACAGGAACAGATACAGCTACATTTAGCTTAAAATCAGATGGTTCTGTAACATTAAAAGATAATGCTAGTATTTTAAAAAATTTGGATAATAGTATAGAAATAATAATAGCAGGAACGACGGTAACGAAAGATGGAGTGGAAACAGGGGATAGTATACAATTTCCAACAGGTACTACTGTATCAAGCACAGCTGGAGAGCTAGAAGTGCCTATAAATGAGGGTATAAACCTTATAGATGGTTCTACGCTACAATTAGGTACAGAAAGTGCGAGCACAAGGAGCAAAAGAAGTGTAGATAGTAATACAAGTACAGTAACATTTGATAAAGATGCAACTTTAAGCATAACAGATAGTGCAACAATAACTACAGATAGTGAAAAAATAATTACAGAAGGTGATATAACAGTAGCTACAGATGGTATTGTAACAATAGATACAGATGCAACTGTAACAATAACAGATACGGAAGAAAAAGTATCAATTAACTTGCCAGATACTACTGATTTAACATTAGATAGAGATACATCAGAGGGAACAATTGATATATCAGGGTTAGATAAAGATATCACAGTATCCAATGGTGCCAAAACATTGACTATTGAGGGAAGAGAAACTACAATAAATACTGGAAGTATCACATTAAATTCAGACTGTAGCGCAGAAATAAAAACTACAGGTGAGATGAAAGCTCCTGGGGGTACGATAGATTTTGGAGATACAAATACTACACTATTTATGAACACAGAGGGCGACGTAACTTTACAAGATGTAGGAACGATAACAACAGCGAAAGTTACAGTAAAAAATGCGCCAGCAGAAACTATATTGTTAAGCGATGGTACGATAATATTACCAAAAGGTGGTACAATAGTAATATCAGATGGAACAGAAATAACAGTACCAGAAAATACTGAAATAACTTCTGAAGGTACAATAATACTTCCATCAGATAGCGAGCTAACTATACCAGGTATAGGTATAATAAGACCAGAGGTAGATGAAAACGACAACCCTATTGTGTCAGTTGATGAAGATAATAATATAACCTTGCCAAACGGTGGATATATCGTAACAGAAGAGGGCGAAATAACCTTGCCATCAGGCAGTATAGTAAACCCAGACGGCACGATAACAATACCATCAGATGGAGAAATAATATTACCAGATGGAAGTATCGTAAAACCAAATCCAAATGAAGAGGGCGAAATAATAATAACAGTTGATAAAGACGGAAATATGACGCTTCCAGAGGGGGGAACGATAACAAAACCAGAGGGCGAGATTGTTTTAGTACCACCAGGGGGAACAGTTAGCATAGATGGCTCTGTAACAACGGCAGACGGCGAAGAAGGGGGCATAACC
>CBCPNA010000051.1:0-52087 GCA_965120415.1 uncultured Bacillota bacterium
AAGGATTGCGATTATAAATTTTGCATCCCCTAAAATAGACAATTTTATCATAAAAAGGAGGAATAATAATGCCAAATGATTTTTTTGAGCTTGTTAAAACAGGTAACCAAAAATTAAAATACTTTTTAAATATGTATAATGAAGATGATTCAAAAAAAGCAGATTTTATAATAAAAAATTCAGAGCCTTTAATATACTTTTTACATGATTCAAAAGTACATAACCTTATGTACAAAAATATAGAAGAAGAATATATGGGAACAAGAAAAACAGAACTAATAACAACTTTAAAAAAGCTAGTGGAGTCTGAAAACTCAAAACTTAAAATTATAAGCGACTTTTCACCTAACAAAGCTGATGAAAATACAGCAACATTCGAAAAAATAGCTGAATTTAAACAATTTTTAAAGACTTATCAAAAGGAAATTAAAAGATTAGAAAAAATGTTATCGTTTTATATAGATAAACCAGAAAATAATGAACATGAAGCGATCGATTTATATTTAAGGCAAACTAGAGATAACAAGAAAAAAGAAAATGAAGTTATAAGCAGTGTAATTAGCCACTCTAGCAATATGAATATAGTGTCATGCTTAAAGAAACTTCTAAAAGAAAATTCTACAGAAATTGATAACATAAATCTCTTTTTAACAAATCATAATGTAAATGTAAATTCGTTTTTAAATCAAATTAAAGCTAAAAGTAATAATAGCGATAAAAAAGAGCGTTTTTCAGAATTTTTAGAACTATATAATAGAAAAGTTGCGAACATAATAGAAGAAAGAATTAAAACATTATTAAATGAAATAAAAAATCTAAAAAATAATATAGAAAATACAGGTAGAGAAAAAGAATTAGAACTATCAAGTGAAGAGCTTTATATACAAACAACAATATATAAAGATACCAAAATGTATTCTCATAAATATATCAAAGAAATTTTGGATGAAATAATATTTAATATAAATACAGAAGATGAACAAAACGAACAACAAAATGTCCAAATAGAAGCAAGCATACTTGAGCTATTAGAAATGATAAACAAGATAAACATAAAAGATATTGCTAAAGAAATATCGCCATCACCCATACTAACGTATAGAAAGTTTATAATACAAAAATATAAACTTGAAAGAGAACAGGAATTAAAAAATATAGTAATTAATATTAAGGAAATTGTTACCAACGGTAATAAAAAAGCAGAGGAATTTTTAAACATTGCTAACACCGAGTATAAAAACAAAGCAATTCAACAAGAAAAGCTAATAGGGTTTTTATGTGATAAAAATAATAAAGAAATTTTGACTAATTACTTAGCTTGCCTAAGTCCCCAAAATGAGCTTAAAATCTATGAAAAATTTGTAAACAAGCTTACTGAGCTTAAAAGCTATCAAGCTAAAGCTCTTGATGACTTTTTTAGCACTATAGAAGAAAAGCGTCATGATTTACATTATAAAAAAATTATTGAACCAAAAGAAAATGTATTCCTCGGAAATGAAGACTTACGAGAATTTATTGAAAATAGAGAAGAAGAAGAAGAAAGCAGCGAAGATTCAAATAATTCAACAGCTTTTAGCAAACTAGCAAGTCAATCTTTTCCTAATAATAGGTCTGCTTCTGTCAATGGAATAAGTCAACCACAAAATGTGCAATCAGAAGATAGAGATAAGAAAATAAAACTAGATTCAATTAATTCAACAGCTTTTAGCAAACGAGAAAGTCAATCTTTTCCTAATAATAGGTTAGCTTTTATCGAACAACCAAGACAATCTTTTCCTAATAATAGGTCTGCTTCTGCCAATAGAGCAAGACAAGGTTTAAATGCAACTGATAGCTTAGGTTTTATCAAACAACCAAGTCAACCTTTAAATGATAATAATAGGTCTGCTTTTATCGAACAACCAAGTCAACCTTTAAATGCAAATAATTCAATACCTTTTGCTGATTATACAAGCCAATATTTAAATACAAATAATGGGTTAGCTTCTGCCAATAGAATAAGTCAACCACAAAATGTGCAGTCAGAAGATAGAGAACAATTTAATAAGAAAACAAACCTAGATTCAAATAATTCAACAGCTTTTAGCGAACTAGCAAGTCAATCTTTTCCTAATAATAGGTCTGCTTTTATCAAACAACCAAGTCAACCTTTTCCTAATAATAGGTCTGCTTCTGTCAATAAAGCAACTCAAACTTTAAATGCAAATGATAGGGCAGCAATGCAACCACAATTTTCAAAAAAACTTGAAAATATTATCGAAGAATTAAAAGTGCTACGAGCTAATGTTTTAAAATATGGCGATAGAGTAAATCTAATTAACGCACGTGCAATCTTAAAAGATATCCTTGTTAGGCATGATAAACTATTAATAAAAGTAAACAAATACCTTTCTGAAAAAAAATTTGATCCAGATCCAGAAGAATTAAGAAAATTTAAAAGCTTTATCTATGATGCTAGTAAGGTTATAACCAACATCGAAAAAATATTAGATGAAATTTCACAAAGCAAAATGGATGATAACAATAATATAGAAAAAGAAATAGAAAAAATAGAAAAAATAGAAAAAATTAAAAAAGACGTCGAGTGCATTTTAAAAAATGAAAAAAATAACCCAAATGATGCCATTGAAAAAATAAAGTTTGTTAATAAAAATTTACAACTTATAAGAGAAAACATTTTGCAATATAAAGATAGTTTAGAGATTAATCCAAAATTAAAGTTAAGCTACTATATAGACAGTTATTTAAATATAGATGAGCTATTTAAAGAATATGTTAAAAAGACTATTATGCCAAAACTTGAAAATGAAGAAAAATATGAATTAAAAAAAGCTGTTATAAACACCAATAAGACTAGAGAAGCTCTTGACGATATAGTAACAAAAATTTTGAAAAATAAAAAAGTTGAAATTAAATCTAACTTTAATAAAATAAACTCTATAGATTATATAGATGAAAAAGTTAAAACTATAAATAATATACTTATGCAATATAAAAACTCACCAAACTTATATTATGAAGCCATTAATGAGAATGCTTCTGATAATGCTTTGAAATACCAAGATATTTTATTAGGTCTACGTAGATTAGCAGCAAACCTTAATGACAATATAAAAATTGAAAGACTAAATAAAATAATAAATACAAGTCTGGATTTAGCACTCAAAATAGATTCAGACAGTGAAGGTTATTATACTAAACACGTAAAAGAAGTTGCTGCTAAATTAAAAGAAAAAGATGAAGGAAAGAATATTGAGTTAAAACTATTCTTTATTGATGAAAAATTGAATAAAATTAAAAGTAGACTACTTTCATCCATCTCAAGTCTTTGTTTACATAATGATAGTGTGTTTCGCGTTTTTGAAAGAAATATGGCTACTTATTTGCAAATAAAAGAATTAGTCGAAACATATTTTAAAGAAATAAAAATCTTTGAAGATAAAAATTATAATGATGAACAGCTTAAAATACTATCTGACTTTATAAAAAAAATTAATAATGATATAATAGATATTAAGGAAAAAGTTAGAGGAGTAATACTAAATAATACAGATTCTAATAAAAAAATAAATAAAATACAAGACTTAAAAATGGAAAAAAATGAAATTTTAAATCCCAAATTAAAATCAGACTCTGCATCAAAACTAGAAGATATATCTATAAAATTAGTAATAAAAAATGCAGATGAAGAAAGCGAAAGAAGGCGGCGTAGGCATAGTGTAAAAGGTGTAAAAGAAAAAAGAAATTTAAACTTTAATATAAGTTGTTTAGATTAATATAAAAAGGTGTAGACGGAGAAGTCTATACCTTTTTTATTGTAATAAGAGCTTAGAAGGCAAGGCTTTCTATAATATAAATACTCTTGTATTTTCAAAAATATAAAGATATATTTTTAAATATACATCTTTATTAGATAGAAACTTAAAAATATTTTCAATGTTTTTAACAATACTTTATGATAAAATTTAATTTGTAAAATTTTTTATAACTTCTACACATTATTTTTCATATAATACTATATAATTTTTTGGAGGTAGTATTAAAATGAAAATTTTTATAGACCCGGGGCATGGTGGAAGCAACCCTGGTGCAATAGGTAGAAAAACAGGACTTAGAGAATCAGACGTTAATTTAGACATAGGCTTAAAGCTTGCAAGGATTTTGATAGAATGGGGCTATGAGGTAATGGTTTCCAGGACTTCTGATGAAACATTAAGCCTTGTAAGCAGAGCGCAAATGGCAAATGAATGGGGTGCAAACTATTTTGTAAGTATCCATTGTAATTCTAATGAAAATTCTTCTGCCAACGGTGTTTCCACATATTATTATAGAACAAAATCGATAGCAGAGGCTTTTGCCGAAACGGTTAATAACAGCCTTGTTAGGCAGACTGAATTAGCTAATTTAGGTATATTTACTGCTAATTTTGCTGTTTTAAGAAGGACTATCATGCCGGCTATTTTGGTAGAAACAGCCTTTATTTCAAATGAAATAGAAGAAATGCTTTTAGCGACTAATAGCTTTAGGCAGAATTGTGCTATAGGTATAGCAAATGGTATAGCAGAATTTACAATGTAATAATTATACTATGATTAAAAAGAGCCTAAAAAAAGGCTCTTTTGTTTATTTTAGTACATTTTTACTATTATATAACAAACAAAAAAAGCTGCATTTGCAGCCTTTTATACAAGCTCGATTATTACCTCTAGCGCTCCATCACCACGCCTTTGCCCTAGCTTAATTATTCTTGTATATCCACCTGGGCGCCCTACGTATTTTGGAGCTATTTCTTCGAACATTTTTTTAGGCATATCGACTTTTTTAGCGTGTTTTTTCTTTCTAGCATCTTCTGGCAATTCTGTAACTGGATAGAGTATGCTTAAAATTTTTCTTCTTGCGTTTAATCTTGAAGGTAGATCTTTTTTTATAGTTTTATCTACTTCGTCAAAAATAGTTACTCTTTTGCCGTTTACAACTTCTTTAACCCTTTTGCCGTTATCATCTTTTTTAGCTACTTTTGCTTTTACAGTAACTTCTTCAAAATTATCTTTTTCTTTAATTGCTAGGGTTATTAATTTTTCTGTAATTCTTCTAATTTCTTTTGCTTTTGCTTCCGTAGTCTTTATTTTGCCATGATACAAAAGATTTGTAACTTGATTACGAAGCAACGCTTTACGCTGGCTTGCAGTGCGACCAAGCTTTCTGTTTCCTCTTGCCATCTTTATTCCTCCTTTAAATTTATTCGTCGCTCGGGCTTAAAGCTAACCCAAGCTCTTTCATTTTTGCTAAAACTTCTTCTAATGATTTACGCCCAAGGTTACGCACTTTCATCATATCATCTTCTGTTTTGTTTGCAAGGTCTTCAACTGTATTGATACCAGCACGTTTAAGGCAATTATAAGAACGAACAGAAAGGTCAAGCTCCTCTATGCTAAGCTCAAGGACTTTTTCTTTCTTGCTTTCTTCTTTTTCTATCATAATTTCTGTATTTTTGGAATTATCGGATAAATCGATAAATAATGCTAAATGTTCATTAAGGACTTTTGCAGCTAAGCTAACAGAATCATCTGGCGACATTGTACCGTTAGTCCATATTTCAAAAGTAAGCTTATCGTAATCTGTAATTTGCCCAACACGTGTATCTTCAACCAAAAAATTAACTCTTTCAACTGGAGTATATAAAGAATCGACTGGAATTATCCTTATATGTTGGTCGGGCTTTTTATTTTTGGCTGCCTCAACATATCCTCTACCTTTTGTAATAGTTATTTCCATAAAGAGCCTTGTATCTGCTCCACTTAAAGTCGCTATATGAAGGTCTGGGTTAACGATTTCTATATCAGCATCAACTTTTATATCACGTGCTTTTATCTCGCCTTCTCCTGTAAAGTCGATATAAGCCATTTTAGGTTCAAAGCTTTCATTATTATTTTTAATAGCAAGATTTTTAAGATTTAAAATAAGCTCTGTAACATCTTCTTTAACCCCTGGTATAACACTAAACTCATGCAAAACTCCTTCGATTTTGATATTGCTAACAGCACTACCAGGAAGCGATGATAGAAGTATCCGCCTTAAAGAATTGCCTAAAGTAACGCCGTACCCCCTTTCAAGAGGTTGAACAACAAATTTTCCATATTTATTATCTTCTGATATTTCTACAATCTCAATGCGAGGTTTTTCAAATCCTAACACTCCTTAACCTCCTTATAAATATCTTATATTAGAAAATAAAACAATTTTATGCAATATTATTTAGAATATAACTCAACAATAAGCGTTTCATTAACTGGTAAATCTAGTTGTTCTCTTGAAGGTTTTGTTATGACACTTCCTTTAAGATTTTCTGGATCTGAGCTAAGCCATGCTGGCACTATCCTAGAAGATGTAATATCTAAAATATTTTTAAAGCGCTGTAAATCTTTTTTGTTTTCTTTAACTTCTATTACATCTCCGACTTTAACTTGATAAGAAGGAATATTTAGCTTTTTGCCGTTTACTCTTATAAGGTTATGCCTTACTATTTGCCTTGCCTCTTTTCTTGTTCTTGCAAAACCAAGCCTAAATACAACGTTATCAAGCCTATTTTCAAGGAGCATAAGCAAATTTTCACCAGTTATGCCACGTATTTTTGTTGCTTTTTCATAGTAATTTCTGAATTGTCTTTCTAAAACTCCGTATATAAACTTAACTTTTTGTTTTTCTTTTAATTGGATACCGTATTCACTCAATTTTCTTATATTTCTTTTACGTTTACTAGCTTTTTTAGTAACTCCAAGAACGCTAGGTTCAATACCTAAATATCTGCATCTTTTAAGTACTGGCGTCATATCTCTAGCCATTTTTTAACCCCTCCTATTATATTAAACTCTTCTTCTTTTTGGTGGTCTGCAACCATTATGTGGCACTGGTGTGACATCTTTTATCATAGTAACGTCGAGCCCTGCTGCCTGAAGCGCACGTATAGCCGCCTCTCTTCCGCTCCCTGGTCCTTTAACATATACCTCGACTGTCCTAAGTCCATAATCTTTTGCGGCAAGAGCAGCTTTATCTGCTGCCATCTGCGCTGCATAAGGGGTAGACTTTCTTGAGCCTCTAAAGCCAAGCTCCCCTGCGCTAGCCCATGATAAAGTGTTGCCCAAAATATCTGTGATAGTTACGATAGTGTTATTAAAAGTTGATTGAATATGAGCTTTGCCACGTTCAACAACTTTTTTATCACGACGTTTACGGCCAACCTTTTTTACAACTTTTTTAGCCATTTAATATCCTCCTAATTTAAATTATTTTTTCTTATTAGCAACTGTTCGACGTGGTCCTTTTCTTGTTCTTGCATTAGTTTTAGTTTTTTGCCCTCTAACCGGCAAACCTTTTCTGTGCCTTATACCTCTATAGCAACCTATTTCTATAAGACGTTTAATATTTAATGCAACCTCTCTTCTTAAATCACCTTCAACAGTTTGTGTTGCGTCGATAACTTCACGTATTTTTGCAACTTGTTCGTCTGTTAAATCTTTAACACGTGTATCTGGGTTAACATTAGCCTCTTTTAAAATCCTATTAGAGCTAACACGCCCTATGCCATATACATAAGTAAGCCCTATTTCTACACGCTTTTCTCTTGGTAAATCTACGCCTGCAATACGTGCCATTTATATAAGCACCTCCTAAAAATTATATAATAAATACTTTTTAAGGTTCACGTACTTTAAATAAGTCATATTAACCTTGTTTTTGTTTATGTTTAGGGTTTTCGCAAATTATTCTTATTGCGCCTTTTCTTTTAATAATACGACATTTTTCACACATTGGTTTTACAGAAGGCCTAACTTTCATAAAAAAACTCCTTTCTTTATTTATATTATTTATCTCTCCATGTAATCCTGCCTTTGGTTAAATCGTATGGCGACATTTCTATCATAACGGTATCGCCTGGTATAATTGTTATAAAATTCATACGCAATTTACCGGATATATGAGCTAATATCTGGTGTCCATTTTCAAGCTCTACTTTGAAAGTAGCGTTAGGGAGCTTTTCAACAACAGTCCCTTTAACTTCTATAACATCATTTTTAGCCAAATAATATACTCCTCCTTAATTTTTAAACTTAGCAAGCGCTTTTTTTATATCTGTATTTAGGATATATAGGTTATTTTCAAGCTTTTGCTTAATATCATAATCTATTTTATTTACGATTTGAACATGTATTTTCTTTTTCTTTTTTGGTTTTTCAAGCTTTCTTAAATCGCCGTCGACAAGATATAAAAAAGTATCGTCTAAATCATAGATAATAAACGGCCTATTTTTATCACGTCCACATTTAGAATAAACAACTTGACCTTTGGTATACAATTGTACCACCTCAACAAATATAAAAGGACAACTTTATAAATATTATATTAACTTAACCTTATAATATTTATAATATCATACTATTTATATATAATCAACTATAATAATTGTAACTGTGCTATTTAGCATTTCTTATATTTTCTAAAATAGATATTAAATTATTAGTCACTTCTTGTATAGATTTAGTACCGTCAACTTCTATAAGAAGGTTATCTTTTTTGTAATAATCGATTATAGGAGAAGTTAAGCTGTGGTATACAGAAAGCCTTTTTTTAACTGTTTCTTCTTTATCATCTTCTCTTTGTATTAAAGGTTCATTACAAAAATCACAAATGCCTTCTTGCTTTGGGCTATTGTATTTTTCATGATACATTTGCCCACATTTTGGGCAACTTTTTCTGCCTATCATGCGCTCTATAATAAATTTATCTGGTACGCTTATTAAAATAACCTTATCTATATCATTAATTATATTTTTGAGAGAATTTGCTTGGGTTATATTGCGTGGATAACCATCTAGTATAAAGCCATTTTTGCAAGCATCTTCTTTTATTTTGTTTGAAATAAGTGTTTCTACTATATTGTCTGAAACAAGGTTGCCGTTTTTAATAATATCTGATATTTCAAGCCCAAGTGCTGTTTTTGCGTTTATTTCTGCTCTTAATAAATCTCCAGTTGACAAATGCATAAGGTTAAAATGACTTGCTAGTATTTTAGCTTGCGTACCTTTGCCTGCCCCTGGGCTACCAATAAATATAAGCTTCATAAAAGTTACCCTCTTTCACAATTTTTAGCTTAAAATTTTAACCTAAAAACCCTTTATAATTTCTCATTAATAATTGTGCCTCAAGCTGTTTAACAATTTCTAGCGCTACTCCAGCTACGATAAGGAGAGTTGTTCCTCCAAAGCCAACTTGTATTTTAAATATCCATTGTATAACAACTGGGGTTAAAGCCATTATAACATAAAAACAAGCACCTATTAAAGAAATTTTATCAACAATCTCTTGTATAAAATCTGAAGTTGGCTTACCTGGCCTAACCCCTGGTATAAAGCCACCATTTTTTTTCATATTTTCAGCAACTTCGATAGGGTTAAAAGCAAAAGAAGTATAAAAAGAAGTAAACACAAAAATTAATATAACATATAATATCGCTCCAACGGGACTTGTTATTTTTAAAACAGAAACAACCGTTGCTAGCCAATCTGGTTTCCACAATTGGTATATAACTTGTGGAAATTGCAAAATAGATATAGAAAAAATAATAGACATAACACCAGCTATATTAACTTTTATCGGTATAAAGCTATCTTTGCCACCTATCATACTACGCCCAAGCATCTTTTTGGAATAATGCACTGGTATCCTTCTTTCTCCATCTTGAATAAGGATAGCAAATGCTATAAAGAACATAAAAAATATAGCAACTAAAACTAAATATACGTATTTTATCCTGCTTTCTGTATTAATACCAACCCAGATAGCTTTAAAAGTTTTTGGAAAACTAGCAAGGATATTAGCAAAAATTATAAAGGAAGTACCGTTACCTATACCCTTTTCTGTAAGCTGCTCTCCGAGCCACATTAAAAATATAGTACCAGCAAGCATAGAAATTATCGCAACTAAATATACAAAAAATGTTTTATATATAAAAGCATCTTGTATTGTATATATTTGCCCTATAGCTTGCATAAAAGATAAAAATACCGCTAAATATCTTGTATATTTATTAATTATTATTCGCCCTTGTTGCCCCTCTTTTTGAAGCTGTTCTAAACGTGGTATAGCAACTGTTAAAAGCTGCATAATTATTGATGAGGTAATATATGGTCCAATACCTAAAGCAAATATAGTGCCGTAAACACCACCTGTAATTATGGTATATAAGCTAATATCATCACTGCTGCTAAGGCTTGCTAAATTAATACCAGGTACGGCAAGTTTTGTACCTATCCTTATAACTAGCAGTATTAAAATCATAAAGATAATTCTTTTACGAATTGTTTTAATTTTCCAGGCTTTTTGGAAGATTTCAAACATTAAATCACCTCAGTTTTTCCGCCCACTGCTTTGATTTTTTCTATAGCTGATTTGCTAAAAAAATTAACTTTAACTGTAATATTTTTAACAGTAATATCTCCATCTCCAAGTATTTTAACTCCATCTTTAGGGTTACTAACTAATCCTTTTGATTTAAGGGCTTGTATATCAATAATATCTCCATCATTAAAAACATTTAAATGCTTAACATTAATAGCGACTATTTCTTTATGGTTTATGCATTTAAATCCTCTTTTTGGTATTCTTCTATAAAGAGGCATTTGCCCTCCTTCAAAGCCTGGCCTAACTCCACCACCAGAACGTGCATTTTGCCCTTTATGTCCTCTGCCTGCTGTTTTACCATTACCAGAACCATGCCCTCTACCCTTTCTGAAAGCCTTTTTTCTGGAGCCTTTTGCTGGTTTTAAATCTGATAAAATCATTTATTTGCACCTCCTTTTTTTAAATTTCTTCTACTTTTATTAAATGACTTACTTTTTTAATCATACCTCTTATAGCGTCATTATTTTTTTGGATAACAGAGCTATTAAGCTTTTTAAGCCCTAAAGCCTCTATTATTTTTTTGTGTTTAGGAATAGCACCAATAGTTGATTTAACTAAAGTTATTTTTAAATTCATTAATATGCCCTCCTTAACCGAAAATTTCTTCTATTGTTTTGCCACGAAGCTTTGCAACATATGCTGGAGTAACCACTTTACTTAGCCCTTCAAGGGTTGCATTAACAACATTTTTTTTGTTATTAGAGCCTAAAGATTTTGTCCTAATATTTCTTATACCAGCAAGCTCTAATACCGCACGTGCTGGCCCACCTGCTATAATACCTGTACCTTCTGGTGCTGGTTTCAATAAAACTTTGGAGCTACCGAATTTGCCTTCTATTTCATGATAGATACTTCCGTCTTGGTTACGATTAACGTATATAAGATGTTTCATAGCGTCTTCTTTGCCTTTTCTTATTGCATCTGGTATTTCTGTTGCTTTGCCAAGACCAACCCCAACATATCCATTTTCATCACCAACAACAACTAAAGCCGCAAAACGAAAAGTACGCCCCCCTTTAACAACTTTAGTAACACGTTTTATAGTAACTACTTTATCTTTTAAATCAAGTGCTGCTGCATCAATTTTTTTCAATCTATTCCCTCCTTTTAAAATTGTAATCCTGCCTCTCTAGCAGCATCTGCTAAAGCTTTTATTTTACCTTTATAAATATATCCACTTCTATCAAAAACAGCTGTTTGTATACCTTTTGCTATTGCTTTTTTTGCTATTTCTGCTCCAACTATTTTAGCGGCCTCTGTATCATTTGTTTTTTCTATTTTATTTTTTATGCTAGCCTCCATAGTAGAGGAGGAAACTAAAGTGTTACCTACTGTATCGTCTATAAGCTGTGCATAGATATGATTATTGCTCCTAAAGATAGATAAACGTGGTTTTTGGGCTGTTCCTGAAATTTTATTACGTATTCTTAAATGGCGTTTTTTTCTTGTTTCATTGCGTGATGCTTTTGTTATCATAAAAAATTCACCCCTTTATTATTTTTTACCTGTTTTACCAACTTTACGCCTAATATGCTCTGTAGAATATTTAATACCTTTACCTTTATAAGGTTCTGGAGGACGTTTTGCTCTTATTTCTGCCGCAAACTGCCCAACCTTTTCTTTATCTATGCCCGAAACGATTATTTTGTTATTGCCTTCTACAGTTGTTGTAATACCTTCTGGGTCTATCATTTCAACTGGATGAGAAAACCCAAGCGTAAGGTTTAGCTTATTACCTGATTTAGCCGCACGGTATCCAACACCATTTATTTCTAATTCTTTTGTGTAGCCGTCTGTTACCCCAACTACCATGTTAAAGATTAAAGTCCTTGTAAGCCCATGTAGCGCTTTATATCTTTTTAAATCGCTAGGTCTTGTGACTAAAATTTCATTATTTTCAATAGATATAGTTAAATCTTCTACTAATTTACGCGCCAACGTTCCTTTTGGCCCTTTAACAGTAATAAAATTGCCTTCTTCAAGCTTAACATCAACGCCTGATGGTATAGCAATAGGTAGTCTACCTATACGTGACATTTTATTAGCACCTCCTATTTAATATTACCAAACAAAAGCTATAACTTCTCCGCCTACTCCTAGCTTTCTTGCCTCTTTATCTGTAACAACGCCTTTGTTAGTTGAAATAATGGCAGTTCCTAGCCCTCCTAAAACTTTTGGCAGTTCTTTTGTATTAGCATATACCCTAAGCCCAGGCTTTGAAATCCTTTTTAGCCCTGAGATTACTTTTTGATTTTTATTTTCACCATATTTAAGAGTTATTCTTATAGTTTTTTTAACTCCATCTTCGATAATTTCAAAACTTGTAATATACCCCTCATTTAACAAAATGTTAGAAATTGCCTCTTTCATTTTAGAAGATGGTATATCAACTGTGTCATGTTTTGCAACATTTGCATTTCTTATTCTTGTAAGCATATCTGCAATTGGATCACTCATTGACATTTTTTGGTTTCCCCCTTCCTTTATATTAAAAGCTTACCAGCTTGCTTTTTTAACCCCTGGTATTTGCCCTTTATAAGCAAGTCCTCTAAAGCAAATACGGCAAACGCCGAATTTTCTTAAATAACCGTGTGGCCTACCGCAAATACGGCAACGTGAATAAGCTTGAGTTGAATATTTTGCTTTTCTTTGTTGTTTTATAACCATTGATTTTTTAGCCATATTTTAACCCTCCCTATTTTTTAAAAGGCATACCAAATAAAGATAATAGCTCTCTAGCCTCTTCATCTGTTTTAGCTGTAGTTACAAATACGATATCCATACCTCTTATTTTATCTATTTTATCGTATTGTATTTCTGGAAAAATTAATTGTTCTTTAATACCTAAAGTATAATTACCTCTTCCATCAAAAGCATTTGCACTAACACCACGAAAGTCACGCACACGTGGCAATGCTACATTTATCAGCCTATTAGCAAAACTATACATTTTTTCTCCTCTTAATGTAACTTTACAGCCAATAGCCATACCAGCACGAAGTTTAAAGGCAGCTATAGATTTTTTAGCTTTTGTTACGATAGGCTTTTGCCCTGTTATGATAGTTAAATCGTTTGATGCATTTTCTATCACTTTTGAATTATCTTTAGCCTCTCCAAGACCCATATTTACAACTATTTTTTCTATTTTAGGCACTTGCATTTTATTTTTGTAAGAAAACTTTTTCATCATTTCATCAACTATTTTATTTTGATAGTATTCTTTTAAAGCGTTCACTTTATACAGCTCCTCCTTTCTTAATCAATAATTTCTCCAGTTTTTTTAGCAATTCTTTTTTTAACTCTTTTACCGTCTATATTTTCTATTTTATAACCAAGCCTTGTCGGACTACCGTTATGCAAATACATAACATTAGATGCATCTATAGGTGCCTCTTTTGTTATTATACCACCGGCATGGTTAATATGGTTAGGCTTTTGATGCTTTTTAATTTCGTTTACCCCTTCAACAATAAGCCTATTTTTTTTTCTATCAATTGAAATAACTTTACCTTTTTTACCTTTATCTTTTCCTGCAATAACAATGACTGTATCATTTTTTTTAATCTTCAAAATATTACACCTCCTACAAAACTTCTGGTGCAAGAGATAAAATTTTCATAAAAGATTTTTCTCTAAGTTCTCTAGCAACTGGTCCAAAAATACGTGTACCACGTGGGTTTTTATCTTCTTTAATAATAACAGCCGCATTTTCATCAAATCTTATATAAGAACCGTCTTTTCTTGAAAGCCCTTTAACAGTCCTTACGACAACTGCTGTTACAACCTCACCTTTTTTAACAACTCCACCTGGTGTTGCATCTTTAACAGTTGCAACGATAATATCACCAACATTTGCATACCTTCTTTTTGAGCCACCTTTAACTCTTATGCATAAAAGCTCTTTAGCACCAGAATTATCCGCAACAACTAATCTCGATTCTTGTTGTATCAAATTAATTACCTCCTTTCAAGCTCTTTTGAAAAATTATTTAGCCTTTTCTAATATGCTTACAAGTCTCCATCTTTTATCTTTTGATAGTGGCCTTGTTTCCATAACTTTAACACGGTCGCCTATTTTACACTCATTGTTTTCATCATGAGCTTTTAATTTGTAAGTTTGTTTAACGATTTTTTTATAGAGAGGATGCCTTACGTTATTTTCTACCGCTACGACAATAGTTTTGTTCATTTTGTCGCTAACAACTTTACCTATTCTTGTTTTACGAAGTTTTCTTTCCACGATGGTGCGCTCCTTTCTTTATATTTTATATTTCTTTTAATTTTTGCGTAATTATAGTTTGGATACGTGCGATATTTCTTTTAACCTCTCTTATACGTGCAGTGTTATTTAATTGATTAGTAGCATTTTGAAATCTAAGGTTAAACAATTCTTTTTTGGCACTTACTAATTCGGCGTTTAATTCATCTGGTGTTTTATTTTTAAGTTCTGTTAAATAATCTTTAGTTTTCACTGTTATCACCTTCCATTTCTTGTTCTTTACGTGATACAACTTTACATTTTATAGGAAGTTTATGAATAGCAAGACGAAGAGCTTCTTTTGCTATTTCTTCAGAAACTCCAGCTATTTCGAACATAATTCTACCTGGTTTAACTACTGCTACCCAATATTCTACCGCACCTTTACCAGAACCCATCCTTGTTTCTGCTGGTTTTTTTGTAATAGGTTTATCTGGAAATATTTTTATCCAAACTTGCCCCCCACGTTTTATATATCTTGTCATAGCTACACGGGCAGCCTCTATCTGATTAGATGTTATCCAACAAGGCTCTAAAGCTTGTATGCCATATTCTCCATAAGTAATCTTATTGCCTTTTGTTGCTTTACCTTTTAGCCTTCCTCTAAATTGTTTACGCCTTTTAACTCTTTTTGGCATTAACATTACTGTTCACTCCCTTCAACTTCTGCTTTTTTAGGGAGAATTTCTCCTTTATATATCCACACTTTAACCCCTATTTTACCATAAGTTGTGTCGGCCTCTGCAAAGCCGTAATCTATATCTGCTCTTAATGTTTGAAGAGGTATTGTGCCTTCGCTATAATGCTCTGTACGTGCCATCTCTGCGCCCCCAAGGCGTCCTGAACAAGATGTTTTAATACCTTTAGCTGATGCTCTCATTGTCCTTGACATTGCTTGTTTCATAGCTCTTCTGAAAGTTACACGATTTTCTAACTGGCGTGCTATATCTTCAGCAACTAATTGAGAATCAAGCTCCGGCCTTTTTATTTCTTCTATATTGACTGAAACTTTGTGACTTGTAAACTTTTGTAATTCGTTGCTTAGAGCTTGTATAGCCTCGCCTTTTCTTCCTATAACATTACCTGGCTTTGCTGTATGGATAGTTATTTTTAATTTGGCATTATCGTTTGCTCCGTTTATTCTTTCTATCCTAATTTTTGAAACGCTAGAATCTCTTAACCTACTTTTAATATATTTTCTAATTTTATCATCTTCTATAAGATAGTCTGCATAATTTTCTTTATTTGCATACCATACAGAATCCCAATCTCTGATAATACCAACTCTTAATCCGTTTGGATTTACCTTTTGTCCCATCTTAACCCTCCTTTTTTTCTTTAAGATATATTGAAATATGTGATGTTTTTTTATTAATTCTATATGCACGCCCTTGCGCCCTTGGCCTTATTCTTTTTAATGTAGGTCCTTGATTTGCAACAACTTCATCTACATAAAGCCTATCCAAATCAAAATTAAGGTTATGCTCTGCATTTGCTATAGCCGACTTTAAAACTTTTGTAATAAGCTCGGCTGCATAGCGTGGGGAATAAGCAAGGATAGCTAAAGCCTCTGTAACATCTTTATTTTTTATTTGATCCAAAACAATTTTGGCTTTTGTGTTAGAAATTCTTGCAAATCTATGATGAGCAACTGCTCTTTTTTGCCTTTCTTCTATTCTTGCTGGCTTTCTAACAAGCCTTTTGTATTTACTCCTACTTCTGTACTGTTGTTCAGACATTAATTTATCCTCCTTTCAAGCATTAATTTACTTTAGATTTTTTTTCTGCATCTTTACCATGCCCTCTGTAGCTTCTTGTTAGCGCAAATTCTCCTAATTTATGCCCAACCATATCTTCTGTTATATATACCGGCACATGCTTTCTTCCATCATGGACTGCTATCGTATGTCCTATCATTTCTGGAAAAATGGTAGAACGACGAGACCATGTTTTAATAACCGTTTTTGTATTGGCTTCATTTTGCGCAATAACTTTTTTTAAAAGATGATCATCACAAAATGGCCCTTTTTTAAGAGATCTAGCCATATTTTTAACCCCTTCCTTATAGATTTATATTTATTTTATATTCGCTAATTTATATTAAAAGGTATATAATCCTAAAATATAATACATATAATACCTATTACAATAATAATCATAATAACCCATGTAAGACATCCGTTAAGGCAACCACGTGGCCCACGCATAGACCACATGCCACCCCACATACCACCGCCCCACATACCACCTGGTGGTCTAGGTGGTCCTCCAGGGCGTCCACCATGAGGTCCTCCTCCACCTCCTGGATGTCCTCCTCCATGATGTCCACCACCACCTGGGCCTCCAGGACCTGGAACAAAATTTCTAGACATATACAAGTCCTCCTTTATTTTGTTCTTGAACGGATTATATATTTATTACTTGCTTTATGCTTTTTCCTTGTTTTGTAACCTAAAGCTGGCTTACCCCATGGGGTGCAAGGCGCTGGCCTACCTATTGGTGCCTTTCCTTCTCCACCACCGTGTGGATGGTCGTTAGGGTTCATAACAGAACCACGCACTGTAGGGCGTATACCCATATGACGCTTTTTGCCTGCTTTACCTATATTAATAAGCTCATGATCAATATTACCTACTTGCCCAATGGTCGCACGGCAAGCAAGAGGAAGGAGTCTCATTTCTCCAGAAGGTAATCTAACAGTTGCGTATTTACCTTCTTTAGCCATAAGCTGAGCAACATTACCAGCTGCTCTAACAAGCTGCCCACCGGCTCCTGGTTTCATTTCTATGTTGTGTATTTCTGCTCCGATTGGTATATTTTGCATAGGAAGTGCATTACCTACTTTTATTTCTGCATCTGCCCCACTGCATAAAATATCGCCAACTTTTAGCCCTTTAGGAGCTATTATATAAGATTTAACTCCATCGGCATAGCATATTAAAGCTATGTTAGATGTTCTGTTTGGGTCGTATTCTATACCTATAACTTTAGCATTAATACCATCTTTATTTCTTTTAAAATCTATAATTCTATATTTTCTTTTAGCTCCGCCCCCATGATGACGAACAGTTATTTTACCCTGATTATTACGCCCGGCTGTTTTTTTGATATGAACAACTAAGCTTTTTTCAGGAGTTTTTTTTGTAATTTCTGAAAAGTCTGAAACGGTCATCTGCCTTCTTGAAGGGGTATAAGGCTTAAATCTTTTAATACCCATTAATTACAACTCCTTTCATTTACAACGTTTCCGTGTGTTTCTTAAAAGATATTACATACCTTGGAATATTTCTATTTCTTTACTATCTTCTTTTAACGATACAATAGCTTTTTTACGCATATTAGTCCTTATCATAACGCGCCCACGTCTTTTGTTTTTACCACGAATATTCATTGTGTTAACAGAGTCGACTTTGACTCCTTCAAACATTTTTTCTACTGCTTGTTTTATTTGGATTTTATTTGCTTTTGGATGTACATAAAAACAGTACTTTCTTTCGGACATAAGGGTCATACTTCTTTCTGTAACGACTGGGTTTAATATGATGTCGTAATATTCTAAATTTGGCATTATTTGTACACCTCCTGGATTTTTTCTAAAGCTTTTTTTGTAACTATAAATGTTTCATATTTTAAAATATCGTGTACATTTATTGTGTTGACTGCTGAAGTTTTGATATTTGGTATATTTCTTGTAGATAAAATTACGTTTAAGTTGCCTTCTTCTAAAACAACAAGCCCTTTAGTTATGTTTAGGTTATTGAAAACTTTTTGCATTTCTTTAGTTTTGATTTGTGGTAAATTAAGCTCTTCTAAAACAATTAGCTTTTCATCTTGCACCCTTGTTGTTAAAGCAGATTTAAGCGCTAATCTCTTAACCTTTTTATTAAGCTTTATAGAAAAATCACGTGGTTTTGGAGCAAATACAACTCCCCCACCTCTCCATTGTGGCGAACGTATAGAACCTTGCCTTGCACGCCCTGTACCTTTTTGGCGCCATGGTTTCCTTCCCCCTCCACGCACTTCGGCACGTGTTTTAGCGCTTTTTGTACCTTGGCGCTGGTTAGCAAGATATTGTACAACCGCTTGATGCATAACATGCATATTAACTTCTATACCAAAAATATTTTCATCTAGCTCGATGCTACCTGTTTCTTTACCAGACATATCAAAAACTTTAACACTTACAGACATTATTTTTCCTCCTTTCTGAAAATTGAAACTAAACTTTAACGCTTTCTTTTATTGTAAGAACAGCACCTTTATGTCCAGGCACAGCCCCTTTAAGCAATATAAGGTTTTTTTCTTTTATTATTTTAACAATAGTAAGATTTTGGACTGTTACTTTAGCAGCTCCCATATGACCAGGCATTTTTTTACCTTTTTTAACTCTACCTGGAGTAGTACCGGAAGATAAAGAACCAAGCCCTCTATGATATTTAGAACCATGCGACATAGGCCCTCTATGCTGGTTATGTCTTTTTATAGCCCCTTGAAAGCCTTTACCTTTAGAAATACCACTAACATCTACCTTATCTCCAGGTTCAAAAATATCTACTGTTATTTCTGCTCCTAAAGTATAATCTGCACAGTTTTCAAATTTAAATTCTTTCAATATTTTTTTAGGACTTACGCCAGCCTTTTCAAAATGCCCTTTCATAGGCTTTATAACTTTTTTTTCTTTTATTTCACCAAAACCTACTTGGATAGCATCATAGCCATCATTTTCCATAGTTTTGATTTGGGTAACAGTGCTAGGGTTTGCCTCAAGCACCGTAACAGGTATTAACTCGCCGTCTTCGGCAAAAACTTGTGTCATACCTACCTTTTTTGCTATAATAGCTTTTTTCATTAAAATTGCACCTCCATAAGCTACAGCGGATTACACTAGCCGCTCATCAAATTAGCCTTGCAAAACGCTTAATATATTACATTTTGCTTTATTGTAATCATTCTAGGCAATATAAGGCAATATATATAACCTAATCATATAAATATGATATTTTAAATCATTTTTAATGTTATGTCGACGCCAGCTGGTAGCTCAAGCCTACTTAAACTATCCATTGTTTTAGCCGTTGGCATTAAAATATCTATAAGTCTTTTATGTGTACGGCGTTCAAATTGTTCTCTTGAGTCTTTGTATTTATGCACTGCTCTAAGAATTGTTACAACCTCTTTTTTAGTTGGAAGAGGTACCGGCCCTACAACTTTTGAACCAGTTTTTTTAGCAGTTTCTATAATTTGGGTTGCTGATTGGTCGATTAACTTATGGTCATAAGCTTTAAGACTTATTCTAAGCTTTTTATTAGCCATAAAAAAAAGCCCCTCCTTTTCGTACTTAATATAATAGCACAACAAGTGGTGACTGTACATATCTTAAAAATAAAAATAGCAAGATTAGCACAGTGACTTGTCGCCCGAACTTAAACACGGACATTGCTCAATAGAAAAACTCACAAAATATAAATTTATATATTATATGCAAAAAGCAATATATAAACTTGCTTAATAAATTTAGCTTTTGTAACAACCTTCTATATCATAGCTCTCATGTCACAGCCATTAGATTTTAACATATAAAAAAACAAATTGCAAGCCTTTTAATAAAAAATATTTTATAAAAACAAAAAACACTCCATTTTAAGAAGTGCTTTTTGCTTGATCAAAAAAATCAAACTATTAAGGAGAGGAGTATCTATATCAATTAAAAACTTGTAAACTAATTAATTAAAGCTTTACTTTTATTGTTAAAACTTCATTATCCCTAAGCACAGTTAGCTTTATTCTATCTTTTACGCTATATTTTTTAATTTCGTCAACAAGCTGACTAGAGCTTAATATAGGTGTATCATTAAGGCTTGTTATAATATCGCCTACTTGCAATGAAGAATTATCAGCTGGACTATCTTCAACAATACTTACAACCATGGCTCCGAGACTATATTTGCTATTAGTTTGAGAAGCATCTACAACAGAAACCCCTAGGGTGGCTGGATTAGTATTATTTAGCATTTGCTCTATTATAGGCATCGCAACATCGGTGCTTATACTATAACCTATGCCTTCAACCGACTCTTCAGAAGACTTAGCAACATTTATGCCTATTACTTCTCCTTTTAGGTTAATAAGCGCCCCACCACTATTACCTGGGTTTATTGCAGCATCGGTCTGTAATACATTTAATGTTACTCCATCTACAACAATATCTTTTGAGGTTGCACTAATTATACCAAAAGTGGCTGTGTTACCTTCGCCAAGTGCATTACCTATAGCAATAACGCTATCGCCTGGTAATACGGTTGATGAGCTTGCAAACTTCGCAACTTTAATATCCGTAGCCCCACTATTAACTAAATCGCTATAAGATACAACTATCACCGCTAAATCATTATTTGCATCTTTTGCAATAAGCTCTGCCATAACTGGCTCGTTATCTTCAACCGCAACGCCTATAGCATCAGCATTTTCTATTGTATGGTAGTTAGTAACTATAAATACTTCATCAGCTGTTTTATGAAATATTATGCCTGAACCTGGGCTTTCATAATTTATAGTATTGTTAAAAAAGTCATTGTATTGAGTAAAACTTGTTATGGAAACAATAGAAGGTTTTGTGTTTTCTATAATACTAACTAAATTGCTAGAAATGGTCTGTATTTCAAATTCATTATCTGATAAAGATGTAGAAACACTATTTTGGGCAACCTGTGGAATAATAGTATCTTTTAAAAAAATGACTGAAAAGCTTAATACGATACCAAGTATTAAAGAAAATATGAACATAAATAGCTTTAAAAAACTATTTTTTAAAAATTTACCTTTTGATTTGGTAACCGTTTCTTGAAAAAAAGCTTCTTTTTTAATACTTTCATTTTCCTCTGATTCCATAGCATTACCTCCTATCTAAAAACATTATATATTAAATTAATGAACAAATTATGAATTAAATGTTAATATTTAAAAAATTTTATTAGCTGGAACTGCTGTATAAAGTCACTTCGATATTCATTTCTTGAAAGCCATTTCTTATAACAGTAACCTCAACAACTTCATTAACCGCCGCATCTTTTATAGCGTTTGAAAGGTCTTCAAGACTTGATATAGGTGTGCCATTAAAAGAGGTTATTATATCTGTAGCGATAATACCTGCTTTATAAGCTGCTCCACCTTCTTCTACATCTATTACCAATACGCCGTCTGTTTTAAGATTAAATATTCTTTTAATATCTTCTGTTACAGTTTGCCCTTGTATACCAAGATAAGGTTTTTGTACAGAACCATTTTCTATAATATTATTTGCAACGCTAACAGCGGTATTTATAGGTATTGCATAACCTATACCTTCTATAGCAGAGCTTGAAAGCTTAGCGGTATTAACTCCGACAACCTCCCCTTGAGAATTAATTAGCGCTCCTCCACTATTACCTGGGTTTATTGCAGCATCTGTTTGTAAAACGGTAAGTGATACGCCGTCTATATTTATTTCTTTATTTTGCGCACTTATTATACCTTGTGTAATTGTTTTTCCCATACCTAAAGCATTACCTATAGCAAAAACAAATTCTCCTACTTTAACGTTATCAGAATCAGAAAATTTTGCTACTGTTACATTTTCTATTCCGGCTTCTTGCAAGGCCGTTTTGCTAACAGATAAAACTGCTATATCAGAGCTTGCATCGCTCCCAACAAGGCTCGCACTAACTTGTTCTGTACCGGTTACAGATACTGTTATAGCTTTTGCGTCTTCTATAACATGGTTATTTGTTATTATATAAACTTTATCGCCATCTATTTTGTATATAATACCAGAGCCTGAACTAGTACCGGTAAATACATTTTGTGTTACGATTATTGTAGATATATTAACAACGGATTCGCCTACTTCTTCAAAAACAGAGGATATATCGCTAGAAGATAAAGAAACTTCTGTCACATTATAATCATCTGTTGTAGTACCAAAAGAAAAATTAGCTCTTTCTTGCTTAGCAACTAGATTTTTTGCAATTGAGTTACCTGCACCTATACCAAGCCCTAAAAAGGTAAAGCATAAAATGACTGTTATTGTTTTAAAGAAAGTTTTTTTTATTTTATTCTTTTTAATTTTTTTTTCTTGTTTTTCATCATCTAAAATAAGCTCTTCGTTTTTGTCTTTCATAATAAAACCTCCCACAAATTATTTGTATATCTTTATGTTAATTTTATTATAACTAATTATTTTGAACAAAATATTAATAATATGTTAACTTTTGCTTTTAAGTTTGAAAAAATTGTAAATTTGCTATAAATTGTTTTGCGCAAAATTGTAAAAATTGCTAAAAAATATTTTTTCTGCTGTATCAATACCGTATTTGCTTTCTATTTTTGAAAATAGCTGTTTGTAAGATGTTATATCTTTTATAAAGCTTGGCGTTTTATCGATTCCGTCTAAATCACCCCCAAGGCAGATGCTATCACTCCCTATTAACTTTATCAAATAATCAATGTGAGAAAATATATGGCAAAAATCGGCTTTACTTTCATTTGTTAAAAACGGTGGGTAAAAATTTAATCCAACTAGACCACCTTTTTCTTTTATAGCTTTTAGCTGGCTATCGTCTAGATTTCTTATATTGTTACAGACAAAATAGCTGTTAGAGTGGCTTGCTATAAAAGGGTATTTTGCAAGGTTATATACATCCCAAAAGCCTTTTTTATTTAAATGCGATACATCTATTATCATTTTTAGGCTATTCATTTTTTCTATAACCTCTTTACCAAAATTTTTAAGTCCATCGTTGCTTTTAGCCAAAACACCATAACCCAGCTCATTTTCATAATTCCAGCAAATGTTTAATATCCTAATCCCTCTTTTATAAAAATAATCTAAATTTTCTATTCTGCCTTCTAAGCATATACTGCTTTCTATAGATAGTATAGCAGAAAATTTTTTATTTTGTATATTTTGCAAAATTTGATTAAAATTATTTGCTATTTTTATATATTGTTTATTAATATTTACTTGATTTTCAAAAAAATCTAGCATTTTATTAGCATAAAAAAAGGCATTTTTATTAAATTCTTTTTTTAGCCAAAGAGCAAAAACTAAAACTACATTTTCAAATTGCATAAGCTTTTTTATATCTATATGTAAATTATTTTTATATAAATCTTCATTAGCATCAAAAATAGCCGACATAGTATCACAATGCAAATCTACAAAATTTTTCATAATATTCTCCTTCTTATGCTTGCATATTATTTTATTATTTAGTTAATACTTATTTTGTAGGAGGTGATATTATGCCAGAAATTAATAGTGCTATCAAATGTAGCGTTTGTGATTGTATGCATTACGATTCTTCTGAGTATTGTAAACTCCCTAGCATTTCTGTCGGTGGTGAATCAAATTGTACTGAATGCGCCGAAACAAAATGCAAAAGCTTTCAATGCAAATGCTAAAAAAGCTTAATTTATAATTTGATTTTTAAACAAAAGTTTAACAAAAAAGGCTCTTTATTATTTATTGTAATTAAAAGCAGTAAATTTTAAAGAGTTTTTATTAATTTTATAAATATTAAAAAATCACATTAATATAAGTAACTAATGTGATTATTTGCATACTATTCTAAAACTTTAGCTGGGTTTATTTTTATACCAGGTCCCATTGTTGTAGATATAGAGATGCTTTTAATATATTGCCCTTTTGCTGAAGATGGTCTTGCTTTAATTATGGCTGAAATAAGGGTCTGGAAGTTTTCAAGCAACTTTTCTTTACCAAAAGAAACTTTACCAACGGGAACATGGACGATATTAGTTTTGTCTAGCCTGTATTCTATTTTACCTGCTTTAATATCTTCTATAGCTTTTTTAACATCCATCGTAACGGTACCTGATTTTGGGTTAGGCATAAGCCCTTTAGGTCCTAAAACACGCCCAATACGCCCAACAAGCCCCATCATGTCTGGGGTAGCAACGATTATGTCAAATTCGAACCAATTTTCATTTTGTATTTTAGCCATTAAATCTTCTGCCCCTACATAATCGGCTCCAGCTTGCTCTGCTTCATCAGCTTTAGCCCCTTTTGCAAAAACTAAAACACGCATTTTTTTACCGGTACCATGAGGTAGAACAACTGCCCCACGCACTTGTTGCTCAGCATGTCTGCTATCAACCCCTAACCTAATGTGCACCTCGACTGTTTCATCAAATTTAGCGATAGAAGTTTTAACGGCTAAATCTGTTGCTTCTTCTATATCATAAAGCATAGTTTTGTCAACTAGCTTTTCTTTTTCTAAATATTTTTTTCCTCTTTTCATATAATCCTCCTTAAATGTGGTAATAGCGGAGCTTTACACGCTAAAATTATAATAAATTTTGCTTAATACCTATAAGCTATGCTTTAAGCTTTAGGCAAAATATATAACAAACAGTGCTTTAGCATAAAACAATACTTGCTATAAGCCCTCCCACAAACAAAAAGCAACTATTCAGAAACAACTATCCCCATACTTCTTGCTGTCCCAGCAATCATACTTGTTGCTGTTTCTATAGAAGATGCGTTTAAATCTTGCATTTTTAATTCTGCTATTTTTTTAACTTCTTCCTTAGATATTGTTGCAACTTTTGTTTTATTAGGCTCTCCAGAACCAGACTCTATTTTGCAAGCCTTTTTTAAAAGAACGGCTGCTGGTGGAGTTTTGGTTATAAAGCTAAAACTTTTGTCTTGATATACTGTAATAACAACTGGTATAACAAGCCCAGCATCTTTTGATGTTCTTTCATTAAATTCTTTGCAAAAGCCCATAATATTTACCCCATGTTGCCCTAAAGCTGGCCCAACTGGTGGAGCTGGAGTTGCTTTGCCTGCTGGTATTTGCAATTTTATATAGCCTGAAACTTTTTTTGCCATAATAGACACCTCCTAAATATTTACATAGCCAAAATATAACCTAAATACGGCAATTCCTTCTTAATTTTGCAATATATGTTAATTAAAAGGGGGTTATTAATATCATAATAAGGTTTTTATAAGCTTTTCCTTTTTTGGTTTATTTATTTAATTCACATATACATAAGATGCAATAAACGCAATCAAATTTCCTTTTAAGTAGCGCAGAAACGCTGTTTTAATATTTTAGTCCATCTTTGTCTTTATTCGCTTGTTTTGGATTTTTGCCCTTTATGACATTTTAGCCCTTCTTCATTTATCTATAATTTACTTAAATATTGTATTATTTATTATCTAAAATAAATGTGAAACAACGCCTGTATAAGGCTTGTTATTATAAAAAGTAAACATTAATATAATATAATATAAAAGCTAAGTGTAAAGGCTGGTAGTATTGCCATAAATTTACACATGGTGTATTATAATGCATCAATTTTTTACCGTCATCATTTTAACATACAAAAAAACTTTTTGCAAGAATTATTTTAAATAATTTAAAAATAATTAAAAAATCGCCAAAATACAAGCCTAAAAATGCTTTTAGCATTAATGCTTATTATTTTATTGGCTTAATTTTAGAAAACTCTATCTCGACTGGTGTTTCTCTGCCAAAAAAATCGACATTAAGAACAACTATTTCATTTTCTTTATCTATTTTTGTAACAACACCGACAGAATTTTCAAAAGCGCCTTCTGTTATGGTGATTGTATCGCCTATGTTTATATTGAAGGCTTTAGCAAAATTTTCTATCCCCATGGATAGCACCTCATCTTCTGTAAGAGGCACGGGCTTGGAACCAGGGCCTACAAAGCTTGTAACCCCTCTTGTATTTCTTACAACGTACCATGTATCATCGTTCATGACCATTTTAAGAAATACGTACCCTGGAAAAATCTTTCTTTGTACTGCTCTTTTTTGCCCAGACTTTGTAACCTCTATCATTTCTTGTATAGGGACAACAACCTGTGGTATTAAATCGTACATATTCCTATTTTCTATAATCTTTTCTATATTTTCTTTAACATTATTTTCATATCCAGAATATGTGTGGATAACATACCATTTACAATTTTCTTTATTTTCAGAAGAATTTTTTAATTCTTTATCTTCATTAGACATATGACACAAATCCTCTTACAAAACTGAAATTATTTTTTGTAACAAAAAATCAATAATAAAGTCATAAAGATAAATAATAATGCCTGTTATTAAAGATATGACTATAACAATAAAAGTCTGCTTTATAAGTAGCTTTTTGGTTGGCCATGTTATCTTTTTGAATTCTGCCTTTAGGGCTTTAAAAAAAGATTTTTTGCTTTTTGTATCTGGTTTTTTAGAATTGTTTTGTAAATTATTCTCTTTCATATTTTAAACTCCTTTAAAATAAAATTTAAGACAAACTTTAAAAAATAAAGAGAATTATTTAGTTTCTTTATGCAGTGTATGTTTGCGGCAAAATTTGCAATATTTGTTTGTTTCCATCCGTTCAGAATGGAGTCTTTTTTCTTTTGTTGTGTTGTAATTTCTTTGCTTGCACTCTGTACAAGCTAAAGTAATATTACTTCTCAAAACTTCCACCTCGCTTGTTTAAAATTTATGCACAAAGCTCTAGCCTTCTGTACTATGCTATAACATGTTACTATAAAAACAATATTTTGTCAATTAGAAATATTATTATTTTTATTTTTAAATTAAAAATTTATTGCAATTGCATGTACAAATGTATTATAATATTTTTGAAAACACTTTTTTAGGAGGAGCTTATGAAAAATAGCGTTTACTGGCTTTTAATACCTTGCGTTTTGCTTTTGGCTATATTTCTTATATTACCACTTTTAAATATCTTTATCAAAACTGTGTACGATGATGGATTTACTCTTTCAAGATATATTAGCTTTTTTACAGACACATATTATATCGGTATATTAATAAGAACATTAAAAATATCTATAATAAGCACCCTTTTATGTATCATATTAGGGACTCCTAGCGCTTATTTTATATCTAGTTGCAATAAAAAATTAAGGAGTTTTTTTATTGCTATTTCTTTATTCCCTTTGCTTACAAATTCTGTAGTACGTAGCTTTGCTTGGATAAATATCCTTGGCAAAAACGGTATTATAAATAAGATGCTTTTAAGCCTTAATATTATAGATTCTGCCGTTAGCCTTTTATATACAGAATTTGCCATAATAATAGGTACTGTATATCTATTTTTACCCCTAATGATTATAACAATTGTATCTGTTATGGAAAATATAGAAAGCGATATAATAAAGGCTGCAAAAAGCCTTGGGGCAACTGGCTTTAAAGCCTTTTTTAAAGTAGTGCTACCTATTAGCCTGCCTGGTATAATAGTCGGAAGTGTCCTTGTATTTACTGGGGCTTTAACCGCTTATACCACTCCTCAGCTTTTGGGTGGTAATAAAAATCTTGTTTTATCTACCCTTATATACCAAAAGGCAACCTCTCTAAACGACTGGACATCGGCTAGTGTTATTGCTGTTATTATGATTATTATTACATTAGCTGTTATAAAAATTTTAAATTTTATTGCAAATAAGCTAGATAAAAGGGGGGTATAATATGCTTAAAAATAAGCTGCTTGCAATTTTTACTTTTTTTGTGTTTGCGTTTTTATTTATCCCTTTAATTATTATATTCGTTACTGCTTTTGGAGGTGATAGCACAATAGTTTTTCCTATAAAATCTTTTTCTTTTAAATGGTTTTTAAATGTATTTTCTTATTCACCTTTTAAAAGCTCTTTTATAATTAGCATAAAAATTGCATTTTTGGGCACAGTTTTTGCTCTTTTAGTTGGTATACCGGCATCTTATGCCCTTGCTAGATACAGCATTAAATTTAAAAATGTGTTTAAAAACTTTTTTTTATCTCCAGCTATTATACCAGGTATTGTTGTTGGCTTTGCTATGTATCAGCTAATGGTTGTAAAGCTTAATATATCTATTTTTTATGGCTTGCTTATAGGGCATTTTTTAATTTGCCTGCCTTATGTTATAAGGATAGTTTGCTCTAGCCTTGAACAGCTAGACTTTTCTATAGAAGAGGTAGCTTTAAGCCTTGGAGCAAATAAGTTTAAAGCTTTCTTTGTAATTGTACTGCCTAACATATCTTCTGGTATATTATCTGCTTTTATGCTATCTTTTATCAACTCTTTTAACAATATACCTGTGTCCATGTTTTTAAGTGGAGCTGGGGTAACAACATTTCCTACTACACTTATTAATTACATAGAATATTATTACGACCCAACTGTATCTGCTATATCTGTTTTACTTATGCTTGCAACAATTATTATGATGTTTATAGTGGAAAAAACTTTAGGTATATCTGCGCTGTCTAAATAGGAGGAAATTATATGGCTTTTATGTCTTTAAATCAAATAAGTATTTCTTATGACAAAAATAAAAATGTGCTTAAAAATTTAAATTTAAATATCGAAGAAGGTGAGCTTGTATCTTTACTTGGGCCTTCTGGATGTGGCAAAACAACTACCCTTAGGATAATAGCTGGCTTTATAGCTCCAAGCTCTGGCACATTTACTATAGCAAATCAAGATATGACAAATATACCTATCCATAAAAGAAATTTTGGGCTTGTTTTTCAAAATTATGCATTATTTCCTCATATGACTGTTTTTGATAATGTTGCTTTTGGGCTTAAATTAAGAAAAATGGATAAAGATACAATAAAAAAAGAAGTATACGATATACTAGATGTTTGCGCCCTTTCTGACTTTGCTAAGCGCTTTCCTCATAAGCTTTCTGGGGGGCAAAAGCAGAGAGTTGCGCTTGCTAGAGCGCTTGTTATTAAGCCAAAACTGCTCCTTTTAGATGAGCCTTTAAGCAATTTAGATGCAAAGCTTAGAATTAATATGCGTGTAGAAATAAAAAAATTACAAAAAAAATTTGGTATAACAACGATATTTGTAACCCATGATCAAGAGGAGTGTTTTGCTATATCAGATAAAGTTGCAGTTATGAATAATGGTATTATAGAACAATTTGATACTCCTGAAAATATATATAACTACCCTAAAACAGAGTTTGTCGCAAAATTTATAGGATTTGAAAATTTTATTAAATTAAAAAAACTAGAAACTAATAAATATTTAGCAAATAATAATCAAACATTATTTATACAAAATGATAATGAAAAACAAGCTGTTATAGCAACTATAAAGCCAGACGATATTTATATAGCTAAAGATACTAGCCAAAATATAATAGACGCTAAAATTAATGTACGTACCTTTTTAGGCAAATGTTATCAATATGAGCTAGAAACAGCTTTAGGTATTTTAAAAGTAAACTTGCTTTCTGAAAATATATATAATGTTGGAGAAAATATAAAAATATGTTTACCCCCTAATAAAATAATTTTAGTATAAGGAGTTTTTATAATGAAAAAATTTTTATCTTTTTGTTTAATAGCCTCTCTTTCTTTATTTTCTTTAACTGCTTGCGGTAGCAGTAGCTCTTCTAGCGCTAGTAATGAAAAAAGGACTCTTGTTGTTTCTACATGGGGGCTTAATGAAGATATATTAACAGAAGATGTTATCTCCCCTTTTGAAGAAATGTATAATTGCGAAGTTGTTCTAGAAATAGGAACAACAGCCGAGCGCTTTACAAAGCTTTCTTCTAACCCTAATTCCAACGTTGATGTTATAGAATTATCTCAAGCAAGCTCTGCTAATGGACATGCATTAGGGCTTTTTGAAACAATAGATAATACAAATGTACCTAATATAGATTATCTTATAGATTCAGCTAAAGACGCCTTAGAAGATGGCTGTGGGGTAGCTTATGTTATAAATAGCCTAGGTATTATTTATGATAAAGATGCGCTAGGGTTTGAAATAACAAGCTTTGACGATTTATGGAGAGAAGAGCTTGTTGGCAAAATAGCTATACCAGATATAAGCTCCACTTTTGGGCCTGCCATGCTTTATTTAGCAAGTGATTATAAAAATGTCGATATAGAAGAAGATAATGGAGAAGCTGCTTTTGAAGCATTAGAAGAATTAAAGCCTCATATTGTTAAAACTTATTCTAAATCTTCTGATCTTGCTAATTTATTTGTAGCTGGAGAAATAGAGGTAGCTGTAATAGGCGATTTTGCTATATCTACTGTTTTATCTGCATCCCCTAACCTTACCTACACAGTACCGGATGTTACGTATGCTAATTTTAACACTGTTGATATAAATGTTAATTCTGAAAATAAAGATTTGGCTTATGCATTTATAAATTGGCGTATTAGCAATGAATTGCAAACTAAGACAGCTGTATCTTTAAATGAAGCACCGACAAATTCTACTGTTGTTTTATCAGAAGAAGATGCTTTAAACAAAACATATGGCGATGTTGCAGATAATGCAAAATTATTAAATTATGAATTTGTCAACAATAACCTTTCAGACTGGACAGATAAATGGAATAGGATTTTGAATAGTTAATAGGTATATATATGAAAGCTATTATAAACGCTAATATTATTACTATGGATGCTAATATGCATCATATAGAAAACGGCTTTGTTATTATAAAAGGCAAAAAAATAGATAGCATAGGCAGTATGGATGATTATAAATATGCTAATAATATAGAAATTATAGATGCTAAAGGCTATATTTTAATGCCTGGTATGATAAATACACATACACATTTAAGCATGATACCTTTTAGAAGCCTTGGTGATGATTGCAAAGATAGGCTTAGAAAGTTTTTATTTCCTTTAGAAAATGACTGTATGACAAAAGATTTGGCTTATTTTGCTGCTAAATATGCCATTTGTGAATCTCTATTAGCAGGGGTTACAACTGTTGTTGATATGTATTATTTTGAAGATTATGTAGCTAAAGCAGCCAAAGAGCTTAATATAAGAGCATTTTTAGGAGAAACAGTTATTAATTTTAAAACTTGCGATACTAATGCTCCACATGGTGGGCTAGATTATGCTAAACATTTTATTGAAAACTGGATGCATAATGAGCTTATAACCCCTTTTGTTGCTCCGCATTCACCTAATACTAATGATAAAGAGGCTCTTATAGCTGCAAATAAACTTTCTGAAAAATATAATGTGCCTATAAGTATGCATTTGGCAGAAATGGATTATGAAATACAATATTTTAAAAAGTTTAATCAAACTCCTATAAAATATTTAGAATCAATAGATTTATTAAGTAATAGATTAATAGCAGCACATTGCATATATTTAACAGAAAATGATTTTGAAATTTTGGATAAATATAGCGTAAATGTATCCCATTGTATAGGCTCTAATACAAAAGCTGCTAAAGGGGTTGCCCCTGTATATGAAATGCTAAAAAATAATATAAATGTATCGCTTGGTACAGATGGGGCATCTAGTGGTAATACGCTAGATATTATTACGCAATTTAAGCTTTTTGCAAATTTTCATAAATTTATAAATAAAGATAGGAGCCTTTTTAAAGCTTATGAAATCATAAAGCTTGGAACAATTAACGCCGCTAAAGCTTTAAATATGCAAAATAAAATAGGCTCTATAGAGGTAGGTAAAATAGCAGATATAGTGCTTATAGAAACAAATTCTTTAAACATGTTTCCTTTATTTGACCCTTATTCTGCTATTGTTTATAGCGCTAATGCTTTTAATGTTGATACAGTTTTTGTTAATGGCAAATGCGTTGTTAAAAATAAAAGCCTTTTAAATCAAGATATTTTTAAAATAAAAGAAGATTTGAAAATGGCTATGAAAGATTTTGATAAAAAGGCTAAAGATAGGCTTAAATCTTTGGATTAATAATGTGCTTTATAACGTAAATTGTTATATAGGATTAAAATTATAGTAACATATTATTTTAAAAAGAATAAAATATTATACAGTTTTATTAATTTATTAAAAATAAAAAGCTTTTATAGTAAAATATTTTAAAAAAGCATAAATATATTATACAAAATAAAAAGGAGGATTTTATGAATTCTGCATTTTTTGAAGAATTTTTAATGATTAGTGATATAAAAACTATAATGTTTTTAGCAGTATTATTTTTACTTTTTGTTGTTATAAAAATATTAGAAAAAAGAAAAGTAGCCTTTTCTAAAAGGATGATTATAGCAACCTTTTTAGGTTTAATATTAGGGCTTATTATCCAGGTTGTAGCTAAATTTCCGGACGATCCAACCGCTATTACGTTTGTTAATGAAACAACAAAATGGTATAGCTTATTTGGTAATGGCTTTATAGATTTAATAAGAATGCTTGTTATCCCTCTTATTATGGTGTCTATAATACATATAATTATAAACACTAAAGAAGGTACTAATTTAAGTAAACTTACAAGAAATACCCTTATCATGACTGTTGTTATGGTTACTATTTCTGCTATTGTTGGGCTTTCTGTTGGGGCATTATTTAATGTTGGCTCTGGCTTTACAAGCGAAAATACTTCATATGAAATTAAAGAAGTTAGTAATGTTGTTGATACACTTAGAAATTTGCTCCCTGCTAACCCTGTATCTGCTATGGTTGATGTTAATATAATAGCGCTTGTTATCTTTTCTGCCTTTTTTGGAATTGCAGCAAAACGTATGTCCAAAAAATATATGGATGTTGTAAAGCCATTTTTTGATCTTATAAATGCACTGCAAAAAATTATTATGAGCATTGCTATGACTATTATAAAATGGATGCCTTATGCTGTTATAGCATTACTTGCAAACACAATTGCACAACGTGGTATAAATAGTATTAAAGAAGTTTTAATATTTATTATAGCTCTATATGTTGCTGTTATTATAATGTTTATTATCCAGCTTATTGTTTTAGCTATATTTAAAATTAACCCTATTATTTATTTAAAAAAAGGGCTTTCTGTTATGATTTTAGCTTTTACATCTCGCTCTAGCGTCGGAGCACTCCCTTTAACTATAGAAACGCTTACACAAAAGATGGGAGTAAATGAAGCAACTGCAAGTTTTGTTGCGGGCTTTGGTACAACTGCTGGTATGCAAGGCTGTGCTGGCTTATTTCCTGCTATGCTTTTAGTCTTTGTTTATAACCTAAATAACATGCCTTTGGATATTAGTTTTATCGCTATGGCTATTATTGTTATTGTTATAGGCTCTTTTGGTATAGCTGGTATCCCAGGCACTGCAACTGTCGCTGCATCTGTCGCTTTATCTGGAGTTGGGCTTTCTAGCGCCTTTCCTAGCCTAAGCCCTATTTTATCTATAGACCCTATTATAGATATGGGTAGAACATTAATAAACGTTACTGGCTCTATGACAAATGCTTTAGTTGTCGATAAGACATTAAATCAGCTAGATTGTGAACATTTTAAAGATATGTCTAAAAAATAAAATGCTTAGTAACAGTTAAAATAACTATATTAAATGTATACAAAAATATTGAAAATTATAAATTTAGTATATAATCTTGAAAAATACTGCAATAATAAATATAATAATTAATCTCTATAATATTAAAAATTAATTAAAAATAAAGTACAAAAATATAAATATAACTTATAAAATTACAAAATATGAAAAATATAAATAGAAAGGAGTATGTCAAAAGGCTAAATATTATAAATCTTGAATATATATGCAAAAACGCAATAAAAATTATAGCTAGCAAATTATTCATATTAAAAATAATCAAGGTTTATATATTTATAGCTTTTTGGCAATGGTGATTTATTTTGAAAATAATTATAATTGGTGGTGTTGCTGCTGGTATGAGCGCTGCCGCAAAATTAAAAAAATTAAATAAAGAGGCTTCTGTCACTGTTTATGAAAAGGGAACAAATGTATCTTTTGGGGCTTGTGGCTTACCTTATTTTGTCGGCAACTTTTTTGAAAATGAAAATCAAATGTTTGCAAGAAGTTTAGAAAAGTTTAAAGAAGATAGTATTAATATTCATATTTTGCATGAAGTTATAAATGTTGATACAGAAAATAAAAAAATCACGATAAAAGACTTAAAAACACAAAATATATTTGAAGATACCTATGATAAACTAATGATAGCAACTGGTGCTTTTGCTATTATACCTCCTATAAAAAATTATAATTTAAAAAATGTATATACACTAAAAACTTTAGAAGATGGTAAAGCTTTAAAAGAAAAATTAAAAAATGATGATATTAAAAAAGTCGCTATAATAGGGGCTGGCTTTATAGGACTTGAGGCTATAGAGGCTGCTAAAGTTTATAATAAAGAAGTATTTGTTTTTCAGCTAGAAGATAGGATATTAAAAGAAGTATTTGATAAAGAAATAACAGATATACTAGAAGAAGAATTACGCTCAAAAAACGTAAACTTATTTTTAAATACTAAAGTAACTGAATTTAAAGGTACGGATAAAATAACAAAAATTGTAACAGAAAATGAAGAAATAGATATAGATTTAGCAATTATTTGTACAGGGGTAAAGCCTGAAACAAGCTTTTTGAAAAACACTCCTATAAAAATGCTTGATAACGGGGCAATTATTGTTGATAAAAACGGTAAAACTTCTGTAAAAGATATTTACAGCGCTGGAGACTGTGCAACTGTGCATAATATTGTTAAAAACAAGCAAGCTTATATACCTTTAGCAACTGTAGCTAATAAATTAGGAAGAATAGTGGGAGAAAATTTAGCTGGACAAAATAATGAATATGAAGGAGCTTTAGCATCTGCTTGCATAAAAGTGCTGGATATAGAGGCTGGGCGAACTGGACTTACAGAAGATGAAGCAAAAAGACTTGATATAAACTACAGTACAACTTTTGTAACTGATAAAAATCAAACAGACTATTACCCGGGGCAACAATCTATTTCTATAAAACTAATTTATAATAAAGATACAAAAGTTATTTTAGGGGCTCAAGTTGTAGGCAAAAAAGACGCCGTTCAACGTACTAATGTTTTGGCTGTATGCATTTATGCAAAGCTTACAACATATCAGCTAGGGCTTATGGACTTTTGCTATTCTCCACCTTTTGCTAGAACATGGGATGTACTTAATAGAGCCGGTAATGTGGCTAAATAAAATAAAAATTACCTATTATTTTATAATAGGTAATTTTTTATTTTTAAATATTTAAAATATATAGTATAAAATTATAGCTATTATTTACTTATAATTTATATAATCCTATATAAAATCCTTTTCAAGACAAAATATTTAGCAAGAATGCCCAAAATTACTTTAAAAAAATAATTTCAAGTATTATCAATAGAAAATAACTATATATTATTTTATTTTTTATTTTTATAATATAATGCTATAAAATAGATATTCTATCTTCTAAAATTTCTCTAATAGATATTGCTATAATTCTTGACAATTCAACAGGTACAGCATTACCTATCATTTTATAACCATTATCTAACCTATCATATATAAATTCAAAATCGTCTGGAAACCCTTGAATTCTAGCACATTCTCTAATAGATAAACGTCTGTATAAATCTTCTTTATCAGGTACAAATATTTGTTTATTTTTTTCAATTTTTATCATAGTAGGTGCTTGAGGATGAAGCTGACATTGCCTACCACTAGCCTGGATAGTAAAAGCTTGTTCTTCCCATTTTCTAACACGATTTCTACTCATAAATATTGTAGAATATGAGCCTATAAAATATTCATGATTAAGTATTTTTAATTTTCCATTTGTTTTATTTTTTTCTAATGCAGGTATAACAGTATCTTTTAAATCATAAATAGCATCTTTTAGAGTTATTTTATCTTCTTTTTTAGGAGTTGTAGGTCTTGGAAATTCAAATTTTATATTTAAATCATTTCTAAAACCTATAAAAAAGACTCTCTTTCTATCTTGTGCAACTCCATAATCTGAAGCATTAACTAAATTTATATTAATATCATATCCACAATCTATAAATGTTTTCAAAATATTATTTAAAGCTTTTGTATGCCTTTTGGCCAACATTCCAGATACATTTTCTACCAAAAAAAATTTTGGTTTAGTTGCATTTAATATCCTAATATAATCAAAAAATAATTGCCCACGTGCATCATCTATACCCTTTAAGCTTCCTGCTTCACTCCAACTCTGACATGGCGGTCCACCAATAATACCATCAATATCTATATTTCTTTTAAAATATGAAGCGTTAATATTTCTTATATCATCTTTTATCAAATGAGCTTTATGATTTTTTTCATATGTTGCCCAAATAGTTTTATCATATTCATTAGCTATTACAATATTAAATCCCGCCTTTTCAAACCCTAAATCTAAGCCACCTGCTCCAGAAAATAAGCTTAATATATTCATAATCTTTAACTTTATATAAACCTTATACAGCAAATGTAATTAATTTAGCATTATTTAGATTAGCAGGATTATTAGGATTTTTAATTTTAATATCAGATATATTTAAATTAGGATTAGTTTTTGAAAATGTAATTAATTTATCTATGTTTGAAAAAGAATTCCATTTATTACTATTTATTATACACATAAAATTAAAATTTTTATTAAAATCTCTTTCATATACATAACTAAATACTTTCCAAGGATTTTCTATCCCCCACATTCCTCTTACACGCAAATAAGTTATCCCTAAAGGATCTATTTTATTTAGTTTGCCAAGTTCTCTTGTTTCAGTTAATTCTATATTAGGTATATTTTTAACTCCATCTTTAATAGTACTTTTTATTTTTTCATATATACTATTGTCCGCACAGTAATCTAAACCATATACCATACATAAATGCTTTAAGTTATTTTTTTCTATAATACCTATTGTATAAATTACATCTTTTTCTTGCCAATTTTCACATTCCTTACAAGCTTTAGAAATCATAGCTGAAGAAGAATATAATTTACTTTTGGGATAACTTGAATTTAAAGCTAGAGAAGAATTTTTATTTTCTATTTTTTTTACTTCAATAGCATCTCCATTTTTTAACATACAATCTGGTGGATTTGTATTATTTCCTAAATATGAAAAAACTTTAGAAAATTTTTCAATTCTTTCATATTCATTTTGACAATTTAAAGTATTTGCAAATAAATCTTTAATATATTCTTCTAAAGCATCACCTGTACTATTAGCTCGATTATTATTTTCATATACTTTTCTTAATTCATAAATAGGATTATTTACAACATTGATAATTGCTTCAATAATATTACTCATTTGTAATTCACTCCTTTTACAAAATTATATCATAAATTATAAAATTAATCTATATTATACTAAAGAAATTTATATGGTATCTTTCAGTATAAGAAACGCACAAACAAAAATATTATAGCTATTATTTACACCATTATTTTTTTAGGATATTTAATAGAAAATACAATACCTACAATATTTGTAAGATATATAAAAATGCTCAAAAAGCTATTAACAAATACAACTTTTGCTATCAAAAAGTTTAGCAAAAATATAATACCCCATACAAAAGTTATTTTTGCATTTATATCTTTAAAAAGTTTAGTTTTTGTTATACTTTTTTTATAACGCCATTTAGAATATTGGGCAGTCATAGGCTCTCTAAAGCAAGATATAAATAAAGCAATAGGAAGTATTATTTCAAAATAATAATATTTTGGATGAAGCATAATATTTAAAAGAAAATTGTATAAAGTAAAGCTAAATATCGTTACATATTCTAAAAGGGTTATTTCTTTAGCAAATCTTGGCTTTATAAAATAACCCAAAACTACTGTATAAATAATAGCAAAATACCCTATAGCATAAGGTATAAAAGCTCCAAAAAGCCAATAAATAATCCACGGTACTAAAAATATTGGTATCAACAAATCACCTTTAAATAGCTTTTGTTCTTCTTTTTCATCTTTTGCTTCTTTTTTATGTTTATTATTAGATGAAAAAATCTTAGGTATGTACAAAAACTTTTCTAAACTTCCTTTAACTTTTAATTCGCCTGTTCTAAAAGCTAATTCTCCATCTTTTTTACCATTAGATATAGAAAGCCATGTTTTAAAACTACAAATAACTTCGGCATCTATATTTGTAAGCACTTTTTCCATACTAGCTTTATCATTTGATATTTTTATAAAATATTCTTTATTTATATCTGTAAAGCTAAATTTATAATTTAAAGCTAAATCTTTTATATATTCTTTATCTGCTCTCAAAAGCATACCTTGCATAAAAGTATCTGGATTAATAGAGATATCTTCTTTAGCACTATATTCTACTTTTAAAGATTTCAAAACTAATTCAACGCAATAACATGCAGAAATAATGGCTCCAATAAAGCCTCCCCCCGGAAATGTCCATGCACTTGCAATATATGTATTATCAAGGCAAGTTTTGCAAGGCAAGCGATTAAAGTTGCCGTTTTTTAAATCTTGTGCAAAGCCATAAACAGCTCCACATTTATTATTTGTATACCGCTGCATTGTACGTGGGGTAGCAAGTTCTGTAAGAACAACATGACCAGCAACTTTAGGAAAGTTGTCATATAATTTTTTTAATAAAATTTCTGTAACTTCTTTTTTTTGTGCTTTGTATGCTTCTGTATCTCTTTCAGCCCAATTTTCGATATTATCGATTATTGTAATAGCTATATAGCCTGTTTCTTTATTTAGATTAGGGTCTAGCAAATTATAATTTACTATAGCATAAAAAGCATCGTTGTAGTTTTTTTCTTTTGCCTTTTCTATATCTTCTTTATTATATATCTCCGAATAAAAAAAGTAGTCGGATTTGGTAAGTCCTAATTCTACTGGATTTTTATCTGTACCTATGTATAATTGAGTTAGGCTTGTAGAGTGTGGCCTTGACTTTATATTTTGCATATAGCTTTCTATTTTTGTTATATCATCTATTTGATTTAAAACATTTTCAATACAACCATTTATTATAAAAATATCAGCAAAAAAGGTATTGCCTTTATTTGTTTCAATAGAAATGATTTTATTTTCTTTAGTATTTAGCTTTATAACTTCTTCTTTTAATATAATATTTCCGCCATTTTCTTTAATAACAGAGACAAAAGCCTGGCTAAAAGCGTTAGCTCCACCCTCTATATAGTATGTACCACCTATGTGATAAGTAAGCCATGCTATTAAGTAAAAATAAGCGTTTATTTCCTTTTCTGGTAGCCCATAATAAGGCCATAAAAAAGAAAATACTGATATAAATTCTTCATTATCTACATATTGTTTTAAAAAATTGTATAAAGATATATTTTCTAACTGTTGTACATATTTAGGAAAGTTGCCCTCTCTATAAACAGATATTTCCATATCTTCATCAAAAGCTTTTAAAAAGCTAAATAGCCTTTCTATACCTTCTTTTTCATTAGGAAATTTTTCTATCAAAACTTCTTTATATTTTAAAAATTCATCCGGTATATCAAAATAAGATCCATCTTCAAGCACAACAGTGCCTGTTTCTTTTTTTCTTATAAAATTAACTTTTTCTGTTATGCCTAAATCTTCAAGCCTTTTATAAAAATATCTATCTTTATTTAAATCTCCTATACCATGGAGCGATGCATCAAAATTAAATATTTGCCCATCTTTAGTTTTTCTTACAAAATTTGTTGCATATCCTCCGGGTATAAAATGCTTTTCTATAACAGTAACTTTATACCCTTTTTTAGCTAAAGTAACTGCCGATGCTAGCCCCCCTAGCCCAGCACCCACAACTACTATGTCTTTGTATTTCATAAAACCTCTCCTCTAACCTTATTCTTTAATCCTGTTATCTACATAATAAAAGACTACTTATAATACAGCGTTTTACTGGAAGATATTCTTTCAAGCAGTGTTATTAAAAAATTTTTTATTCTTGTTCAAACAAAGTCTATAGAATTTCAAAAAAGCTCTTCTTCTTGTTCTTCTATAATTTTTTGAAATATTAAAGAAGAATTAATTTATAATTTTCCATTGCATTAATGAGTATAATGGAGATTGTTTTGTTGTAATCCTTGTATTAAAGGAATGTCTTTCCAGACCCGTTTTTCATAAAAAAGCTTTAATTTCAGACAAAACTCAAACAATCATAAGCTTTAATTTCCACCATTTTAACACAAAAAAAACAATAAACCAAGTAATTTTTAGAAATTTTTATATTTTTCAAAATAAAAGATATCTTCTATCCAGGCATACTTCTTTTTGCATAATAAAAACCCAAATAAGAGAACAAACTTCCTCTTATTTGAGTAAAATATTTTGAAATATTTTTAATTTTAATAAAACTATCTTTTTGAAAATTGTGGCGCACGACGTGCTGCTTTTAAGCCGTATTTCTTTCTTTCTTTCATCCTAGGGTCTCTTCTTAAAAAGTATGATTTTTTAAGAGTCTGCTTTAAATCTGCGTCTGCCTTAACTAAAGCTCTTGAAATACCGTGCCTTATAGCACCAGCCTGACCAGAAAGCCCACCTCCACTAACATTAACTAAAACGTCAAATTTTGTAGCAGTTGCTGTTAGCTCAAGAGGTTGCCTTATAATAAGCTTTAATGTATCCAATTTAAAATATTCATCTATATCTCTCTTATTAACAGTTATGTTACCGCTACCTGGCTTTAAATAAACTCTAGCAACAGAAGTCTTTCTTCTGCCAGTACCATAATATACAACACCTGATGACATCTAAAACCCTCCTTAAAAACTAAATATCTAAAACTTCTGGCTTTTGCGCTTGATGTTTGTGGGTATCATCAGCATAAACAAAAAGCTTTTTAAACATTTTTCTACCAAGTGTATTTTTAGGCAACATACCTTTAACAGCATGCTTAATAACCTCTTCTGGTTTTTTTTCAAGCATAACTTTTAAAGTTGTTTCTTTAAGCCCTCCTATATAACCCGAATGCTTTCTGTATAATTTTTGTTCTAACTTTTTGCCGGTAACTTTAATCTTAGCGGCATTAATCACTATAACAAAATCACCAGTATCTAAAAATGGAGTATAAGTAGGCTTATTTTTACCTCTTAAAATAGACGCAATTTCAGAAGATAGCCTTCCTAATGTTTTGTCTGTTGCATCAACAACGTACCATTTTCTTTCTATTTGGCTTGCTTTAGCTATAAATGTTGTCCTCATTTAAGTTCCTCCTAATTTATAATAAAACTGGGGCTAACGTTCAAAGTGGTAATCAAAGATATTATAAAACATATTTTAGCACATGTCAAGACACTTTATCAACCAACATCATATTATTTTATATTTTAATCTAACAGATAGCTTTACACAAAAAGATTACTTAAAACTGGTACTAAACCTATAACAAAGCCTAATACCCCACCTAAAACGGTTATAGTATTTAGCTCTTTTTTTGTGACAGATATGATAATTTCTTCTATTTGTTCTGTTTTAAAGCTATTTATCTTATTTTCTACCATATCTGCTATATGAATATTAGAAATAATATTATCACCTTGTTTTTTTATAAAACTTTCTATATAATTAAAAATCATTTCTTTATATTTTTCTAGTTTTATTTTATTTAATAATTTATTAAGCCTAAAATTTAAAATAATATCTTTATTTTTTTCAAAAATATTGTTTATAAATAATGTTAATTTGGAAAATTCATTTTTTATAAACTTAGCTAAAAAAAGCTTCAGCTTTTCTTCTATTTTTCCTATATTATTTGAAATTAGATTTAATAAAAATTGTTCGTTTAAATATTTATCTAGCATACTTTCGATATTTTCTAAAGATAGATTTTTATCAAATATTGCTTTAATTTCTTTTGGGAAAACTTTGTATAATTCTGATATTTGTTTATTTTGGATATCTGTTATATAATCATAAGCTTTTATAGCTAATTTGTTTTGGTTTTCTTTGCTATTTAAAGTTGTAATGACACTTTTTTTGATATTTTTATATATTTTATCATAATTTAAAAATAATAGTGCAAAACTTCCTACATTTTCTTCTATAATTTTTTTTATTATATTTTTCAAATTCTCATTTAAGCTTTCGTTATTGTTTAATTGTTCTATAAAAAAGTCTAAAAATTTAGGTGTATTTTTAGTTATATAAACTTTTAGTTTGTATAAATCCTTTTCATTTAAAAGCTCATTTAGCTTTTTTTGTAAAATTTTTTGCTTAAAATCTTCATCTAGTGTAATTTTTAAAATAATCTGCTTTAAATTATCTTTTAAATTCCCAAAATTATCTGAATTGGTTAAAAACTCTATAGACTTTTTAGTAATTGCGTTTATTACAAATGTTTGATTTTCTTCTTTTTTTATATAATCTTCTATATAAAAAGTAATTTTTTGCAAAAAATCTTCTATAAAGCTTTCTTTATTTAAAAATGCTAAAAATTGCTCTAATGTATAATCTTTTTGTATAAAGCTATTAAAACCACTTTCTATCAAAAGATACACTTTTTCTTTATTACTTTCTGTAAATATATTTTCTTTTATTGTTTCAGCGCTCAATATATTTTCTTCACAAACTTTAGCAATTTTACTAGAAAGTCTCTTTCTTTCTTTAGGTATTAAGCCTGGGGTAAGGGGTAATTTAACCTTGCCTATATATTTTGCCTTGCGAGGCAAAAAAAGCATCTTTATAGCAAGCCAATTTGTAAAATAGCCTATAATAGCACCTAGAATCGGCGGTAATATTATTTCATACATAATAACCCTCATTTCAATTGTTTTAAACTTAGAAAATCAACCTGTACAATATACGCTAAAACAAAAAAGTTTGTTGCATATTTATTGCATATTTTTATTATTTTTAGAAAAAATATTTTTATAAAAATAATATGAAAGGATATATTTTTTATGTCAAATTTAAATCAAATAGAATTAAATTTTATTAGAGAATGTGTTTCTAATAATATAACTGTATATTCAAAATTTTCAAGCTATGCTAACAAAATTTCAGATATAGAGGTAAAGCAAATGCTAAAAAATGCTGCTATACAAGCAGAACAAAACGCAAATAAATTAATACAATTATTATAAGGACGGTTATTTATGAGTGAAAAAGATATGATTTTAGATATTTTATACAATTTAAAAGCAAGTATAGCCGATTATACAAAAATTATAACAGAATGCCACGATTTAAATTTAAGGCAAATTTTTCAGCAAATAAGAAATGAAGACGAACAATTTTTGTATAATTTATATAAAATTGCTGAAAAAAAAGAATACTATATAAAGCCTGAAAAAGCAACAGAAGACAACTGTCAAAATATAAAAATCGCACTCACAAAAGCAATTACCCAAAAGCAAGGAGCCGGGCCTTTGCCTAGCTTGAAATAGCCCCTATTTTAATTAATTTATACTTTACCCTTTTTGATATAATACTTTTGTAGATAAAATTTACTTAAACTATGAATATCTAAAGCAATATAAAGCATTTTTTATTAAAACCCCTTGCTATTAAGATAATTTTTAATAAAATTTTTAATATTTTTATTATAAATCATCACTTATAATAAAAAAAAGAATTAAAGCATTAATTTTAATTTAAAAATTTTATCAAATATAATTTTAAAAACATGTATAAAGCCCTTCCCTTTTAGGAGAGGGCTTTATTACTTATGTCAATACTGTTTCTTCATTATCATCATTTTCAACTGAACTTATTATTTCATCTATATTTTCTATTGGTTCTGTTTCTTGTTCTAGAAAAAATGGCACATCTTCTATATTAATTTCTTCTAAATCATCTACTAATTTTAATTCTTCCATTTCTTCTTCTTTGCTTAGTTTTAAATCGATTTTTCTATACATAGGCATACCTGTACCAGCTGGTATAAGCTTTCCTATAATAACGTTTTCTTTAAGCCCTATTAATGGGTCTATTTTGCCTTTTATAGCAGACTCGGTTAAAACTTTTGTTGTTTCTTGGAAAGATGCGGCAGAAAGGAACGATTCTGTCGCAAGGGATGCTTTTGTTATACCTAATAAAACTCTTGTACCATTTGCCATTTCTTGCCCTTCTTTTGCAATTTCTTCATTTTTTTCATCAAATTCAAGCCAATCAACTAAACTACCCGGCAAAAAGTCTGTATCACCTGATTCTTCTATTTTTATCCTTTTTAGCATTTGCCTAACAATAACCTCTATATGTTTGTCGTTTATATCAACCCCTTGAAGCCTATAAACACGTTGCACCTCTTGTATCATATAGTCTTGCACACCTCTAATACCTTTTATCCTAAGGATATCATGAGGGTTAACGCTACCTTCTGTAAGCTCATCTCCAGCCTCTATATAATCGCCATTTAAAACTTTTATACGTGCCCCATAAGGTATTAAATAATCTTTGCTTTCTCCATTATCAGTCGTTACGGTAACTTCTCTTTTATTTTTAGTTTCTGTTACAGAAACTTTGCCGGCAAATTCTGAAATAATAGCAAGCCCTTTTGGCTTTCTTGCCTCAAACAATTCATCTACACGTGGTAAACCTTGGGTAAGGTCTGTACCACCAGATACCCCCCCTGTATGGAAAGTACGCATAGTAAGCTGTGTACCTGGTTCTCCTATAGATTGCGCTGCTATTATACCAACTGCTTCGCCTATCCTAACTATACGTCCACTAGCCATGTTAGCACCGTAACATTTGCAACATACGCCTTTTTTAGAACGACATGATAAAATAGTCCTAATTAGTACTTTTTCTATTCCTAATTCTTCTATAAGTTCGGCTTGGTCTGGAGTTATCATGGTATCTTTTTCTACTATAATTTCTCCATTTTCTGGATTTAATATATCTTTTATAGAATATCTTCCTCTAATTCTATCGGCTAAAGGCTCTATTGTTTCTTGCCCGTCCATAAAAGCACTAACCCACATACCAGGAGCTTCTTCATCATCTTTAGCGCAATCAAATTCATGTATTATAATATCTTGAGAAACATCAACAAGTCTTCTCGTTAAATATCCAGAGTCGGCGGTTCTAAGAGCTGTATCTGAAAGCCCCTTTCTTGCTCCATGGGCTGATATAAAATATTCTTGAACAGTTAGCCCTTCTCTAAAGTTAGCTTTTATAGGTAGCTCTATTGTTTCTCCTGATGGAGATGCCATAAGCCCACGCATACCAGCAAGCTGCTTTATTTGCCTATTAGAACCCCTCGCACCAGAGTGCGCCATCATGTATATATCGTTATATTTACCAAGCCCAGCTAAAAGCGCATTTTTAATTTTATCGTCCGTTTTTTCCCACGATTTAATAACTTTAACATGTCTTTCTTCATCAGTCATTAAACCCCTTTTAAACATTTTTGTAATTTTATCAACTTCTTTATCGGCCTCTTCTAAAAGCTCTGCCTTTTCTTTAGGTATTTCCATATCAGATACAGAAACGGTTAAAGCACCTTTTGTAGAAAATTTAAAGCCAAGATTTTTTATATTATCAAGCATTTTAGCTGTTTCTGTTGCTGGATGCTTATTTATACATCTATTAATAATTTTACCAAGAGCTTTTTTATCGCACAAAAAGTCAACTTCAAAATCAAACTTATTTTTTGGATCTGTTCTATCAACAAATCCTATATCTTGAGGTATAACTTCATTAAATATAATACGCCCAACTGTAGTTTTTATAATCTTGCTTTCTGCTTCTCCTTTTTCATCTAACATAGTCCTTCTTACATTTATTTTTGCATGTAAAGATACTATATGGTTATCATATGCTAAAATAGCCTCATTTTCATCTTTAAAAAACTTACCTTCGCCTTTTTCTCCGTCTTTTTCAAGAGTTAGGTAGTATATACCGAGCACCATATCTTGAGAAGGAACAGTAACCGGCTCTCCATCTGAAGGTTTTAAAAGGTTATTAGGGGCAAGGAGTAAAAATCTGCATTCTGCTTGCGCCTCAACAGATAAAGGCACATGCACGGCCATCTGATCGCCGTCAAAATCGGCGTTATAAGCAGTACAAACTAAAGGATGTAGCTTTAATGCACGCCCTTCAACCAAAACTGGCTCAAAAGCTTGTATACCAAGCCTATGAAGTGTTGGTGCCCTATTTAGCATAACTGGATGCTCTTTAATAACTTCTTCCAAAATGTCCCACACTTCTGTCTGGAGCCTTTCTACCATCCTTTTTGCTGATTTTATATTATGTGCTAAGCCATCTTCTACAAGCTTTTTCATAACAAAAGGCTTAAAAAGCTCTATAGCCATTTCTTTTGGTAAGCCACATTGGTAAATTTTTAAATTAGGCCCAACAACAATAACAGAACGCCCAGAATAATCAACCCTTTTGCCAAGTAGATTTTGCCTAAATCTTCCTTGTTTACCTTTTAATAAATCTGAAAGTGATTTTAAATTTCTGTTACCCGGGCCTGTTACTGGCCTACCTCTCCTACCGTTATCTATAAGGGCATCTACTGCTTCTTGCAGCATCCTTTTTTCATTTCTTACAATAATATCTGGTGCACTAAGCTCTAATAGCCTTTTAAGCCTATTATTTCTGTTTATAACACGTCTGTAAAGGTCGTTTAAATCGGATGTTGCAAATCGCCCTCCGTCTAGCTGCACCATCGGACGTAAATCTGGTGGTATTACCGGCAATGCATCCATAATCATCCACTCAGGCTTATTGCCTGAAAGCCTAAAAGATTCTATCACTTCTAGCTTTTTTATAATTCTTACTCTTTTTTGCCCTACACTTTCTTTAAGCTGTTTTTTAAGAGTTGCAGCTTCTTTTTCAAGATCAATATCTTGTAAAAGCTTTTTAACTGCTTCAGCTCCCATACCAACTTTAAAGCCATCGCCGTATTTATCATAAGCCTCTCTGTATTCTTTTTCTGATAACAAATCTTTATAAGAAAGGGAAGTATTACCGGCCTCTAGCACAATATAGCTTGCAAAATAAAGAACCTTTTCTAGCGCACGTGGGCTTATACCAAGGATAATACCCATACGGCTTGGTATACCCTTAAAATACCAAATGTGAGAAACAGGAGCAGCAAGCTCAATATGCCCCATCCTTTCTCTCCTTACTTTAGATTTTGTAACTTCAACTCCACATCTATCACAAATAATGCCTTTATATCTAACTCTTTTAAATTTACCACAATGACACTCCCAATCTTTTTGTGGGCCAAAAATCTTTTCACAAAATAAGCCTTCACGCTCGGGCTTTAATGTTCTATAATTAATTGTTTCTGGTTTTTTAACTTCTCCTCTTGACCACTCACGTATTTTTTCTGGAGATGCTAACCCAATTTTAATAGAATCAAAAATTATAGATTGTTCAGAATTTTGCGCATCCATAAATAAATAGCCCCTTTCTAAAATTTTAATTGATTAGCTTTATTCTTCAAAATCTTCCATTTCTTCTAAATCAAAATATTCTTCATCATCTTCTTCTATACCCAAAATATCTGATAAGCTTATATCTTCTAAATCGCTATCCATTTGCTCTTTTGCTGCTTCGCTGTAATAGTCTTTTTCTTTATCATTATCATTTTCTATAATAGAATTTTTTAAAACATTTTCTATATTAGCAAAACTATTGTTTTGGCTTTCATCTTCTGTACCTTCTATGTTAACTTCTATGCTAATATCTGATGTATCTTCCACACATTCTTTAATTTTAACATCTTTATGCCTTTTAATGCCGTTTTCATCTAAATATTCTTCTAATAAAATAATATCAAGCCCTAAAGCCTGCAATTCTTTTAAAAGGACTTTAAAAGATTCTGGCACACCCGGCTCTGGTATATTTTCTCCTTTAACAATAGCCTCATATGTTTTAACGCGTCCTGATATGTCGTCTGATTTAACTGTTAAAATTTCTTGTAATGTGTAAGACGCACCATAAGCCTCTAACGCCCACACTTCCATTTCTCCAAAACGTTGCCCTCCGAATTGGGCTTTACCACCTAATGGTTGCTGAGTTACAAGAGAATAAGGACCTGTAGAACGTGCATGGATTTTATCATCTACTAGATGGTGAAGCTTTAAATAATGCATAAAGCCTACTGTTGTAGGGTTATCAAATTCTTCTCCTGTCCTGCCGTCCCTAAGCTTTATTTTGCCGGTGCCATTTAGCTCTACCCCACGCCATTCTCCTCTATGTTCTTGATTATTTTTAAGATGCTCAAATAATTCTTCATTTAATTTATCTTTCCATTTACTTTCAAATTGTTCCCATGTGTCATTTGCATAATCGTTTGCAAGCTCCAATGTTTCCATAATATCATCTTCATTTGCTCCGTCAAAAACTGGAGTCGCAACTTTCCAATCTAAAACTTTCGCCGCTAAAGACAAATGTATTTCAAGCACTTGCCCTATGTTCATACGAGAAGGAACGCCTAAAGGGTTTAAAACAATATCAAGCGGTCTACCGTTAGGCAAAAACGGCATATCTTCAACTGGTAGCACCCTAGATACAACCCCTTTATTACCGTGCCTACCAGCCATTTTATCTCCAACAGAAATTTTCCTTTTTTGAGCAATATATACCCTAACAAGCTTATTAACCCCTGGTGGAAGTTCATCGCCATTTTCTCTCATAAATATTTTTACATCAACAATAATACCACATTCTCCATGAGGTACTTTTAAAGAAGTATCACGCACTTCTCTTGCCTTTTCTCCAAAAATTGCCCTTAATAATCTTTCTTCAGCGGTAAGCTCTGTTTCTCCTTTTGGGGTAACTTTACCAACTAAAATATCGTTTGGCCATACCTCTGCCCCTATTCTTATAATACCACTTTCATTTAAATCTTTTAAAGCATCATCTCCAACATTTGGTATATCTCTTGTTATTTCTTCTGGCCCAAGCTTTGTATCTCTAGCCTCACATTCATATTCTTCTATATGGATAGATGTATAAACATCGTCTGAAACAAGCTTTTCGCTAAGGAGCACGGCATCTTCATAATTATACCCTTCCCATGTCATAAAGCCTATTAAAGGATTTTTACCAAGGGCAAGCTCTCCATCTTTTGTTGAAGGCCCATCAGCAATAATTTGCCCTTTTTTAACTTTTTGCCCAGCACTAACTATAGGACGTTGGTTCATGCAGTTGCTTTGGTTACTTCTTTTAAATTTGCTAAGCTTAAATCTTTTTTTAGTACCGTTTTGCAACTTTAGCACTATTTCTGATGCATCGACTTTTTCTATTATTCCATCATCTTCAGCAACAATAACAACTCCAGAGTCTTTTGCTGTTTTATGCTCCATGCCCGTACCTACAATAGGTGCCTCTGTTGTTAAAAGAGGTACTGCTTGACGTTGCATGTTAGAGCCCATTAATGCTCTTGTAACGTCGTCATTTTCAAGAAATGGTATTAAAGCAGTTGCAACAGAAACTAGCTGTTTTGGAGAAACGTCCATAAGGTCTATTTTAGTTGCCTCAACCTCAACATTATCTTCTCCAAGCCTCGCAGTAACTTTTTGATTAACAAATTCTCCTTTTTCGTTTAAAGGTTCATTTGCCTGCGCTATAACATAATTTTCTTCTTCATCTGCCGTTACGTATATAAATTCATTTATAACACGTGGAGTGCCTTTAGATTTATCAATCTTTCTGTAAGGAGCTTCAATAAAGCCATATTGATTAATTTTAGCAAAAGTTGCTAATGAGTTTATAAGCCCTATGTTAGGGCCTTCTGGCGTTTCTATAGGGCACATCCGACCGTAATGCGATGTATGAACATCCCTAACCTCAAAGCCTGCTCTATCTCTTGAAAGCCCTCCAGGCCCAAGGGCGGATAGCCTTCTTTTATGTGTCATTTCACTAAGAGGGTTATTTTGATCCATAAATTGAGAAAGCTGCGAGCTACCAAAAAACTCTTTTATAGATGCTGTAACCGGCTTTATATTTATTAAAGCTTGCGGAGTTATTGTTTCTACAGATTGGGTATTCATCCTTTCTTTTACAACCCTTTCCATCCTGGAAAGCCCTATCCTAAATTGATTTTGCAAAAGCTCACCAACTGCTCTAATTCTTCTGTTACCAAGATGGTCTATATCATCTTTATTACCTACCCCATAATCAAGATGTATATTATAATTAATACTTGCCATAATATCTTCAAACGTTATATGTTTTGGTATAAGCCTATGAACATTATCTTTTATTTTTTCTTTTAAATCTTCTTTATCAGAGGCTGATTCGATTAATTCTGCTAAAACAGGGTAATATACTTCTTCTTTTATTAAAACATCTTCTTTAGTAATCCCAAAAGGCTTTATATGTTCTTCTATATCAACTGCTAAATTGCCGACTATTTTGCAAACTCTATTATCTTCTACATGTATATCAATAGAAGGTATGCCTAAATTTTGGATAGTTGTTGCAAGCTCTGCTGTTATAACATCGCCAGCGCTAGCTATTATTTCTCCTGTAGAATTATCTATAACATTTTCTGCTAGCTTAAAGCCTCTTGCTCTGTTTTTGTAAGCAAGCTTTTTGTTAAATTTATATCTTCCAACCCTTGCTAAATCGTATCTTTTAGGGTCATAAAACATATTGTGAAGGAGCGACTGCGAATTTTCGACTGTTGGTGGTTCGCCTGGCCTAATTTTTTTATAAACTTCTATAAGTCCTTCTTCATAAGTTTTGGTAGAATCTTTTTCTATCGTTGCCAAAATTTTGGGTTCTTCTCCAAAATATTCTTTTATTTGTTCATCTGTGCCAAGCCCAAAAGCTCTGATAAGAGCTGTTACCGGTAGCTTTCTGTTGCGATCTACACGAACATAAAAAATATCGTTTGAGTCTGTTTCATATTCTAGCCATGCTCCCCTATTAGGTATAACAGTTGAGGTTATTAAGTTTTTGCCGACTTTGTCCTTTTCTATACCGTAATATATACCAGGAGAACGAACAAGCTGACTAACTATAACACGCTCTGCACCATTTATAACAAAAGTACCTGTGTCGGTCATTAAAGGAAATTCACCCATAAAAATTTCTTGTTCTTTTATTTCATCTTCTTTTTTATTTATAAGCCTTGTTTTAACCCTTAAAGCAGACGCAAAAGTAGCATCTCTTTCTTTACATTCTGCTATGCAATATTTAGGCTCAGAATCTATTTTAAAATCGATAAATTCTAATATTAAGTTATTACCATGGTCTACTATAGGCGATATGTCTTCAAAAACTTCTTTAAGCCCTTCTTCTATAAACCAATTGTAGCTTTCTTTTTGAAGAGACAAAAGGTTAGGCATTTCCAAAACTTCATTTATTCTGGAATAACTCATACGAACGACATTTCCGAATTTGATAGGTTGGATTCTATTTTTTTCCAAGAGGCTACACTCCTTAAATATATTTTAAGATAGATTAACAAAATTAAGATAATTAAACAATTAATAAAATATAATTAATTATTTTATAATTGTAAAATTATTAAGTGGATAGTATTTATGTGTGTACAAAAAGGTAATCTTTAGCTTAAAAATGCATAGAAATTAAGCGCAAAAAGCCACCGAACATCTAAAAATCGTAAAAAATCAGTCCGGCTATTTATAAAATAAAGATAAACACCCAATAAATACATATAATA
>CBCPNA010000052.1:0-3038 GCA_965120415.1 uncultured Bacillota bacterium
GGTATGTTTTATCATGTTAGCATGCATTAGGAATTTAAATAAGGTCATGGAGAGCCGAAAAAAACGGCTTATGAAAGGCTTGACCATATTAAAGCAAGTAACAGAAACGGAAAGCAGGGAAGAAATAAAAGAATGTATTGAATGTATGTACAGTTATGTAAAGGAGTGGAAATATTGAGTTGAAAGAACATTTGCATAATGGCAAGTTTTGTAATTGCCTATTATGCAGGATACGCGATAGGAAAGTTGGTGTTTTAGATGGTAACCCAATTATTAAAAAAATAAAAGGAGAATGCGAGAGGAGCAGAAGATGAAAGAAACAAAAAACTTTTTAAAGAAAATGAAAGCAGAAAGAAAGAAACTAAAAAAAAGTAAAGAATTTAAAAAGTTGCTAGAAATAATAAAAAATACATAAAAAATCACCCTTTTTAAAAGGGTGATAGGACTAACATAAAAATTATAGCAATTAAAAAAATATATAGTTTAACTATAAATTTTATTTAATTATATATTAATTTTTAAAAAATGTCAAGAAAGTATTGATTTTCTTGACAGAATAATTTATAATAGGAGGGTAAAGATGAAAGGGAACGCAACGATATATAGAGGCACAAGAAAGCTTAAAGACTTACAAACAGGAGAAATCATGGAGGTTGACTTCACTGAAAGAAACGTTATAAAGTACGGTAGAAGTGGATTTGAAATAATCTATTTAGCGTTTCTTTCTGGAGTTTTTGATAAATTAGGTGGGAAGAAGTATGCTGTTTTAAAGTATTTGCTTGAAAATAGAGATACTTATAACCAATTGTGTATAACTGATAAAGAATTAATTAAAAAAACAGGAGTTAGTGCTTATACAGTAACTTCAACAATTAATCTTTTAAAGCAGTCAGGAGTAATAAAAAGAAAAACAAACCATATAATGATTGCACCAAAACTGATACATAGAGGTTCGGAGAATAAAGAAATATTCTTACTACAAAAATTCAAGTATTTTTAGCTATATTATAAATTACAATTTTTTACAAAAAAGAGTGTTTAGGAATAAACACCCTTTTTTTTCAGTGTAAATACACTGTTTTTAAAATGTAACCCAACCCCCTTCAACAACTAGTAAATATCAATAAAATCAGGAATTTTAAAACTTTTTTTCTCTTATTCTTATATATATACGCAATACCAAAAAAGAAGAAGAGAAAAAGACTAAAAAACACTTTCTTTTTAGTAAGAGAGTGTTTTTATTATTTTCAAAAAAAAAAAAAAATAGATAATACTTAATTCTAGTACATACTAGAAGTCCTAACCCTTATTACATACCCCTAAAGCTTGTACAACATTTATCAAAGTACAACAAAGGGCTTAAAAATTTAAGCCCTATCGCCTTCATAGGCGGCTAGCCTAATACTTGCACTATGCAACCCTTTTTAAGCGAGCTTAAAAAGCATTGACGCCGTGCAAGTCTTCTTTTTAAAAAATATTATATATATATTTTATTTTAATTACAGGGTATAAAAAAACATATTATTAAAAATATGCTTTATTTTGCCCTACAATACCCCTTTAATAAAAGCAATATAAATTATTACAAAAGAGAAGAAAAACGATTATAGGGGCTATAGAATTAAAATAAAAGGGTATTTAGAAATAAATATTAAAATAAAAAATAAAATTTCAAAAAAATAGATTTTTGCAAACTTAAAATTTAAAAACTTAAAAATAAAAAATATATAAAATATTTTTTAAAAAGAAGACTTGCAGGAGTCTAGATTTTTTAAGCTTGCTTAAAAAATGTTAGGGAGTGCAAGTATTAGGCTAGCCGCCTATGAAGGCGATAGGGCTTAAATTTTTAAGCCTTTTGTTGTATTCAAACAAGTAATGTACAAGCTTTAGGGGTATGTACTTAAAATCAGGACTTCTAGTATGTACTAGAATTAAGTATAAGAAATTCAAAAAAAAAGATTATAGGGCTTTAAGTTTATAAACAAACATACCCCAAAAAATAAAAATTTAATATCTAGAATCGATTTTTAAGAAAGAGATAACATTTAAATCATTTACAAAAACAACAAGGGCTTAAAATCGATTTTAAAGCCTTATTAACATTTATATGTGGATAAAATGTTGATAACTCTTGAAAAGCCTTTAAATACTGTATTATAATATATTTAGCCGTTGCAATAAAGCAAGGAAAGCAAAGGAGGGATTATTTTGGAGCTAGGTAAGTTTAACAAAATAGAAGACATCAGGGAGATTGACAGATTAATAAGAGTCAAGGAGTTAAGATACGAGGAACTTCTTGACACAATAAAAGCGATAGATACAGCATTTACAAAAGTACAATCTAGCGGATATAAAGGGCTAGATGGACTTATTGTAAGGAGAGAAAGGATAGAAGAAGAGATAGAAAGCCTTATAAATAAGAGGCTTGAATTAATAGAAAAAATCGAAGAAATACAAAATACAAATCTTTCTATATTTCTTTTTAAAAGATATGTAGAGAGAAAAAGCTTTAAAAAAATAGCTAGAGAGATGAACCTATCTACTAGCTATTTATATAAATTAAACAAAATTTACGAAAGGATGAATATATAAAGTATAGTATGGCAAAGTATACAAAAAAGTATAAAGATATAGTTTTGTATATCTTTATATTTGCTATAATATAAAATAAGGAGAGTAGACAACTAATTAAAACTTCATCTAAACAATCTTTTTTAAAGAACAGTATATAAAAAAGGCTTGAAACCCCTTTATATACTGTTCTTTTTGTATGTATTTTATATGTAAATATATAAGAAAGGGGTAATTATTTTTAATTATTTTTAATTATTTTTAATCATTTTTAATTAAAGTGTATGGGGGAAAAAGAGTATATGTTGTTTTATTGTATATTTGCAACAACCGCCGTTATTATTTTTTTATAATTGCATGTTTATATTTTTAAAAATATAAAAAAATACAAAAAATGATAAAGAAACAAAAACAAATTTTAAAAATACAAAGATGATTAAGACAAGATGCAACAAACATACCCCAAA
>CBCPNA010000053.1:0-8773 GCA_965120415.1 uncultured Bacillota bacterium
CTTTAGGTGAATTAGCATCAGATGACTTTGATAATTACGCAAATAAAGAATACGGTTTAGAAAGAGTATATTACGGTGGAGCAAATACAAGTAGTGTTTTCTTATCTTTTGATGAAGAAATTAGCGTAGAAGGAACACTTAAAGTAACTTTATATGATATATATGGAGAAGAAATAGCATCTGACTTAGAAGTTACAAGCGATGACATAATCAATAGTCAAACTTTAAAAGTACCTTCTAATACAGCTAAAAAAATAACATGTGTTAAAATCAGCATTGAAGAAGGTTCTAGTATTACAATAGGAGAAACAACTTATGAAGATGGCGTAGTAACAATAGATATTTCAGGAAGTGGATTAGTAGCAGGAGGTACTATTAAAAACGTTACTTTCTCAGATCCAGTTTATACATCATATGAAGCAGAAGACGGCACAACTAAATATGAAATAACTGTAAAAACAAGCGAATACCTTACAAGATATGGTAATACAGCTTTATCAAATTCATTTAGCTTAGAAGGTTTAACAGAAGAAGTTAAAATAACAAAAGCTACTATTAGTGGAAGAACAGTTACTCTATCTTTAGATGGACCTATATATCAAAGCTCTCTTACAGGAGAAACTCTTACTGTAAAACATGAACCTTATGAAAATGAGGAAACAAGTAAAATAGCAGGTTTTAAAACAATATTTGGTGTAAAAATAGAAAAATTATCTGGAGCATCAGGTGATTATACTACTACTATTGCAAAAGAAGATTTACCTAATCAAGACGATTGAACAGATGATGATTTAGATGACAATAATTCAGATAGTAGCACAGGTTCAGGAGAAGAAGATGGTGACGACGAAGATTTAAATGGTGGTACTGATTCGGAAGTAAGCGGTGATGGTAGCACAAATGACGGTACTGATTCAGAAGTAAGCGGTGACGGTAGCACAAATGACGGTACTGATTCAGAAGAAAGTGATGACACTGGTTCAAGTGATGATACTACTTCAGATAGTAATACTAATTCAGGAAGTGGTAGCGGCTCAAGTAGCAGTGGGTCAAGCAGTAGTGGGTCAGGTAGCAGTAGTTCAACTAGTAGCAGTTCAAGTAGCAGTGGTAGCAGTATTGCATCAGTAACTACTAGTAAAACAACAACCAGCACAGAAAGTGCATCTATTTCTGAAACTTCAGATACTTCTGAAAATACAGTATATGTAACAAATGATTCATCTAATGATAATTCTTCAACCAAAACTCTTTCTTTATCAAGTATACATTTACCAACTTCAACAGGTGTTTCAAGAACTTTTTCAGATGTACCTAGTACATATTGGGCTGTTGATTCAATTTCTCAATTATCATCTACAGGTATTGTAAATGGCTTACCAGATGGAAGTTTTGGTACAGGTTTAAGTAGCAAAAGAGCAGATGTTATAGTAATGTTTGTGAAACTTTTAGGTATTGACGGAGAAGAAACAACAAGCACTTTTGATGATATTATTGATGGTATATATTATGCAGCAGCAGTAGGTATTGCTAAAGATTACGGTATTGTTAACGGAACAGGAGAAAATAAATTTTCACCAGATGTAGATATTTCAAGACAAGATGTTATGCTTATAATTGCAAGAATTTTAGAAAGTTTAGGCATAGAAATGAGCGATGCCCCAACATTATTATTAACATTTAATGATGTTTCTGATATATCAGAGTATGCTTTAGAGGCTATTACTAAACTTGTAAACATTGGTATTATAGATGGGAATAACGGTAACATCAATCCTAAAGATCCAATAACAAGAGCAGAAGTAGCAACTATAGTATTCAGAGTTTATAACCTTATATCAGTAGAACAATCAAAATTATGATTTTGAAATAAACAAAAAGGTGATGCAGAAGCATTGCCTTTTTTTGTATGTCAAATTATCCAGAGGTTCTATATTGGCAAAATTTGCAATAAAATAAAAATATTTTAAAATAAATATTATTGTTTTTTTACAAAAATTAGTATATAATTAATCATATTAAATGTTAAAGGAGATTAATTTTATGATAAATACCCCTCATATTAACCAGACTGCACCTATAGCAGACACTATATTGCTACCGGGCGACCCTTTAAGAGCGAAGTTTATAGCAGAAAATTTTTTGGATAATGTAAAGCAATTTAACAGCGTGCGTGGAGCTTTAGGCTTTACAGGAGAATATAATAAAAATACTATTTCTGTAATGGGTACTGGTATGGGTATGCCAAGCATTGCTATATATTCTTATGAGCTTATAACAAAATTTAATGTTAAAAATTTGATAAGAATAGGCTCTTGTGGAGCTATTAGCGAAGCTTTAAATATTTATGATATTGTTTTTGGGCTTGCAGCCTCAACAGATTCTAATTTTGCTAACCAGTATCAATTGCCGGGTACTTTTGCCCCTTGTTGTAGCTATAACCTTTTAGAAAAGGCAAAAAATATAGCAGATGAAAAAGGTATAAAAGTAACTATAGGCAATATATTATCTAGCGATACTTTTTATTCTGATTTTAAAAATTGTTCTGCATTATGGCAAAAGATGGGTATATTAGCTATAGAAATGGAGGCGGCAGCTCTATATATGAACGCAGCACGCAATAACGCTAATGCATTATGCATATTGACAGTTAGCGATCATATTATAAAAGGAGAAGAAATTTCTGCAGAGCGTAGAGAAAAAAGTTTCACAAAAATGATGGAAATAGCTTTAAATATGTCAAGATAGTTTTAAATAATTTTAAATAGAGGTTTTTATGAAAAAAGATATATTTTCTGCTAAGCAAATGGAAGAATTTGCCATGTTATTAGCTAAGAATGCTAAAAAAGGGCAAATATACTGTTTATGCGGCGATTTAGGTGCTGGCAAGACTGTATTTGTTAAAGCTTTTGCTAAAGGTTTAAATATTAAAGAAGAGGTTACAAGCCCCTCTTTTAATATTGTTAATGAATATGAAACTCCCTTTTTTAAGCTTTTTCATTTTGATGTTTATAGGATAAATAGTATAGAAGAACTTCTTTATATAGGATATGAAGAATACTTTTTTTCAGACGCTATATGCATTATAGAATGGGCAAATATTATAAAACAGCTTATACCGAAAGATGCAATATGGATAAATATTACAAAAGATATAAATAAAGGCGAAAATTATAGAAATATTGAGGTGATTTGATGAAGATTTTGGCTATAGATACAAGTGGAGTTGTTGCTGGAGTATGTATAGCAGAAGATAATAAAATTTTGGCAGAAGTTAATATTAATTATAAACAAAATCACTCTATATTGCTTATGCCTATTATAGATAATTTGCTTAATATATTAGATATAGATTTAAAACAAATAGATTTTTTAGCATTAAGCGTAGGCCCAGGCTCTTTTACCGGGCTTAGGATAGGGGCTAGCGCTGTAAAGGCTATAGCGCTTTCTCTTAATAAATATATTATACCAATTTCTAGCCTTAAAGTTTTGGCTTATAATATGCATATGTGTGGCAAGCATATTGTACCTATTATAGATGCTAAATCAAATAGAGTTTTTACAGCTATTTTTAAAGAACAAAATAACGATTTAATAAATATTTATAAAGAATCTTTAGTAGATTTAAATATTCTTTTAGATTATATAAATAATAATAATTTAAATCCTGTTTTTTTGGGCGACGGTGCTATTAATTATAAAAAAGAAATTTTAAAATATAATAAAGATTATTGTTTTGCAAGGACAGGGCTTGATATGCAGCGTTCTAGTGCGCTTGCAAGCATAGCCTTTAATTTAGCTATGCAAAATAAATATACAACATATGATAAGCTAGATTTAAATTATTTAAGAAAATCTCAAGCAGAGCTAGCTATAAAAGAGGTAAATAAATGATATCAATAGAAAAAATGACAATAAAACATATAGAACAAGTATTAAAAATAGAAAGTGATAGCTTTAATTCTTCATGGAGCAAAAGCACTTTTGTAAAAGAAATTTTAGAAAATAAGCTTGCGCATTATTTTGTTGCTATAAAAGAAGGCAATGTTATAGGATATATCGGTACATGGTATATAATAAATGAAGTGCATATAACAACTATAGCTGTAGCAAAACAATTTAGAAGACAAAAAATAGGCTCATACCTTATAGATAATATAATAGATTATTATAAAGAAAAAGATGTTATAGGTATTACATTAGAGGTGCGTGTTTCTAACAAAATTGCTATAGATTTATACAAAAAAAAGGGCTTTTTACTTGACGGTATAAGAAAAGAATATTATGAAAATAAAGAAGATGCTTATATTATGTGGAAATATTTTAAAAAAGGAGCAAAAAATGATAGAAGCAGTTATTTTTGATATGGACGGAGTTATTTTTGATACAGAAAAGCTTATTAGGCGTTGTTTTAAAAAGGCTAATAAAGTCTATAATATTAATATAACAGATGAACATTTGCTAAAAGTGCGTGGTATGAACGAAAAGGCAGAAAAAGAAGTTTTTGAAAAGCTGTTTCCTTCTATTTCTTTTAATGATTTAATATCCAGTGTAAGAGCTTTTAAAAATAGCTTTATAAAAGAAAATGGAGTGCCTATAAAAAATGGTATAGAAGACATTTTTAAATATTTAAAACAAAAAAAATTAAAAATAGGGCTTGCGACCTCTTCAACAAAAGAAATAGCGCTAGATTATTTAGATAAATGCAATTTTACACATTATTTTGCAGATATTATATGTGGCGATATGGTTGTTAATTCTAAACCAGAGCCAGAAATATATATAAAATCTTGCCAAAACTTAAACGTACTACCTAAAAATGCTCTTGTGTTAGAAGATTCTAAAAATGGTATTATATCTGCTTTTAAAGCTGGATGCAATGTATTAATGGTTATTGATATAGAAGAAAGCTATAAGGAAACAGAAGATATTATATGTGGCAAAATAAAGGACTATAAAGATTTTATGAATATTTTTGAAAAACTTTTTAATTAACATTGCTAATCATTTACATTAATGTTAAAATATTTATATATTTTTTAGAAAAGAGGAACTTTATGATAAATTTTGAAGAAGAACTTAAAAATTTTACCCCTATTTTAGAGCTTTCTGATATAGAAGAAGATATAAATGAGAATAATATAACAGATATTATTGACTTGCTAAAAGATTTAAGGAGTTAGCTTTATGAAATGCCCCAAATGTAACCAGGAAATTTTAGAAAATAGCCAAAACTGCTTAAATTGTGGTACAAATTTATTAATCTTAAAAAAAACGATAGCTATATCTAATAAATTGTATAACAAAGCCCTTTATTTAGCAAATAAAAAAGAGCTTTACTTTGCAATCGATATTTTGGAAAAAAGCTTATTTTTTAATAAAAAAAATATTAATGCAAGGAATTTGCTTGGGCTACTTTATTATAAAATAGGGCATTTTGCGATAGCTATTGAGCATTTTATCATAAGCTCTAATTATGATAATTCTAGCAAAAATTTAGCAAATAAATATATAAACTATATAAAACAAAATATGCACCAATTTGAAAAATTAAACGATGCTGTTATTTTATACAACCAAGCTTTAAAATATCTAAAGCAAAAAGACGATGATTTAGCCCTTATAAGGATAAAAAATGCATTAAAGATTTTTCCTACTTTTATAGATGCCCTTAATTTGCTTGCTATTTGTTATATTATCCAAAATAATAATAAAAAGGCTATAGAAGTTTTAAATATGGCTTTATCTATAGATATAACTAATAAAAAATCTTTATATTATTTATCTATACTAACAAAAAATGATTATGAAAATGATGGTTTAAAGCTAGAAAAGGAATATATATTTAATGGCAAAGTGAGCCTATTTGATGAAATTGATAAAAAAACAAAAAATGAAAATATCAAATATAGTAGCATCTTTACAATTTTGGGCTTTTTTTTAGGTATTTTATTTATGTTTGTTATAAATTTATTTAAATTTAAATAGGAGGAATATAATGTATTCTTTAATAAAAAAACAAAATATAAAAAATATAGGAGAAGGTTACATATATAATCATAAAAAAACAGGTGCAAAAATTTTTTATATAAAAAATGATGATGAAAATAAAGTATTTTCTATAGCGTTTAGGACTATGCCAAAAAATAACACAGGTATGGAGCATATTTTGGAGCATTGTGTTTTGGCAGGTTCTAAAAAATATCCTTTAAAAGAGCCTTTTAACCAACTAAGCAAATGTACATTAAATACATATTTAAATGCAATGACTTTTGCAGATAAAACTTTATATCCTATAGCGAGCAAAAATGATAAAGATTTTTTTAAGCTAATGGATGTATATTTAGATGGAGTTTTTTTCCCTTTAATTTATGAAAAAAAGGGTATCTTTTTGCAAGAGGGCTGGCATTTTAACGGAGAAAGCATAAACGGTATTGTTTTTAATGAAATGCAAGGAAGTTTTTCTTCACCAGAAGCTATTTTAGATTATAATGTAAAAAAAAATCTATTTAAAAATGGCTATAATTTTGATTCTGGAGGTTTTCCAAAGGAAATTCCAAATCTTACATATGAAGAGTTTCTAAATTTTCATAAAAATTATTATACCCCGTCTAATTCTATTATATATTTTTATGGCGATTTAGATATAGATTATTATTTAGATTATATACACAACGAATATTTAAACAAATTTGAAAAGGCTGAAACACATAAGATAAATAAATGTACACATGTTCCAATAAACAATTTTTTAAAAGAACATTATTATTATGAAAAAGAAGATTTTGAAGAAGAAAATTATCTGCAAGCATCTTTTAAGCTAAATTTTTCTTTAGAACCAGAAAAAAGCCTTGCGTTTTCTATTATTTCCAGCATTTTAACAAGAAATTCTGAAAGTATTTTAAAAAAGGCATTTTTAAAAGAAGGTATAAGCAATGTTTACAGCTATGTAGAAGACGATTTGATAGAACCAGTGTTTTCTATAATTATCGAAGGGACAAGCTTTAATGATTTATCAAAATTCAAAAATATTATAGAAGATACAATAAAAAATATTGATTTAACAGAAGAAGATATAGAGGGCTATTTTGCCCCAACAGAATTTGCTTTAAAAGAAAAAGATTTTGGCAACAAGCCAAAAGGGCTTTTTTATAATATGAGGTTATTAAAAAGTGCTATTTATGAAAAATATGATTTTGATTATTTAGATTTTGATAACATAACAGAAAAGGCAAAAAAACTAGATTTCAAAAAATTGTTAGAACAATATATTTTAAATAACAAAAACTGTATTTACAGCATTTTAGAGCCAAGCTCCAAAAAAGAAGAAATTAATACAAATTTAAAAAAAGATATAGAAGATTTAATATTATACCAAAATGAAAAGGATACTAAAGAAAATTTAGCCAAAATACCTCCTATAGATTTAAAAGACATAAAAAATGAAATATTTAAAATAAACTCTAAGCCAGAAACAATAAACAATATACCTATAATATTTAACAAAATAGATTCAGAAATTTTTTATATTAACCTAGTTTTTGATATAAAAGATTTTCAAAACAACCCTTATGTAACATTATTTGCATATTTATTTGATAAATTAGGCACTGTAACAACCCCTTCAGAAGATATACAAAAAAGTATAGAACGCACTTTTGGGGGATATAGCGTTTATAATAGCTTTTACAGTACTTATGATGGAAGTTATTTACCAGCTTTCAAACTTTTAGCAAAAATGCTTAATAATAATTTAAACAAAGGTATTTTATTAATAAACGAATTATTTAAAGATATCGATTTTAGCCAAAAAGAAAAGATAAAAGCGCTTATAGAAGAGCTTATAAACACGCTAGATTTATATTCTAAAAAAGGAGGCTCAGGCATAGTTGTTAAAAGAGCAAAAGCTATTTTGCATGAAAAGTTTTATTATTTAGAAAATGTTACTGGGCTAACCTTTTATAATTGGCTAAAAAAAGAAGTCGATTTAAACAATATGGATGAAGTTTTGCATAATTTAAATAAAATAAAAGCGAATCTTTATTGTAAAGAAAGGCTATATATAGCTGTTTCTGCTAATGAAGATATGTATAAAAAGTTTTTAAATCTTTTAGATAATTTTGAATTTAGAAATTATAATAAATTTAATAATACTATAAGCCTAAAAGAAGATATATCTCCAAATGAGGCTTTTATATGCAATGCATTTATAAATTATAATGCCCTTGTATGCAATTTAAAAGAGCATGGCTTTAACTTTACGGGATATTTAAACATTTTAAACACTATTTTAGATAGAGATTATATATGGGAAAAAATAAGGACAGAAGGGGGAGCATATGGTGGAGGTGTTAATTTTAGCAGAGATGGAGTATTTACCTTATATTCTTATATGGACCCTAATATAAAAAATACATATGAAAGCTTTAAAAATATATATAAATATATACAAGAGCTAAAGCTAGATAAAGAAGAATTGCATATGTATAAAATAGGTACAATAAACGATTTTGATACTGATGTCAAAAATAGCGAAATAAATGAGCTTGCTTTAAAATATTATTTTAACAATGTATCAAATGAAGATATATTAAAACAAAAAAATGAAATTTTAACTGCAACTTTACAAAATATAAAAGATTATGCTGTAATTTTAGAAAAGGGTATAAAAAAGGCAAATATTTGTACAATAGGAGATGAAGTAACAATAAATAATAATATAAATGTTTTTAAAACAGTTTATAAGTTATAAATGTTTTAAACACTAGATACTTAT